>JBAPQU010000589.1:0-6658 GCA_049280795.1 Candidatus Sulfotelmatobacter sp. | reverse complement strand
ATCGGTGCTGATGGCCTCCCATCGGGCTGATTCCTTTCTCTCAAACGGATTAGACATGGCCCGCCTCTTTGTCCGGAAGATTGAGGGAAAAACCGGCTCTACTGAACGCGTCCGCGAAGTGAGCGAGGGAAAGTTCACGCGACCGAGACTCTTTGGGGACAACCGCTACGGCACTGCTCAGGAGCGACCGTTCTTGAGAATTCAATAGTTTCGATGTGTGAATGATGACTGGAATATCGGCGGTCCGGGGATCTTCTTTCAATCTGTGCAACACTTCAAACCCCGATAAGTCGGGCATCGCCAAATCCAGGATCACCAGGTCCGGCTTTCCTTCGCTCGCCCGCCGCAATCCCTCGTTGCCGCCGGCAGCTTCGAAAAACCGGAATTCCGCCTGCCCCAATACAGTTTTCAGCAGGTAGCGCGATACTTCATCGTCGTCGATGATCAGCACTTGCCGCTCCGACAGGCGTTTGGCAATTCTGTCCAGTTGCTGGATGAGCCAGGCCCGTTCTACTGGCTTCGCATGAAAGCCGTCAGCGCCCAGCGCCAGCGCCTTGTCCTGATTGTCGACCACCGTGACGACGAAAACGGGAATGCTTGCCGTGGAAGGATTTTGCTTGATCTCCTGCAGAAGCTCCCAGGAGTGCTCGCCTTGCAGCAACACGTCTAATACCACGGCCACGGGCCGGAAATCATGCAGTGCCTGGCGGGCTTCCTTGAGATTCTGGGCCGGTATTACCTGGAACTGAGTGCTCTTCAAATACTTCTCGTAGATGAACAGCGCCTCGCGATTGTCTTCGACGACGAGCACGGGCAGCTTGTCGGCATCCAATTCGCGCTTAACATCGGGAACGTAGGCAACCTCGGTTTCTCCCTTGAAATGAACGGGAATCGAGACAAAAAAAGTCGAGCCCAATCCTACCTGGCTCTTGACGTAAACATTCCCTCCCAGCAGCTGCGCAAACTTTTTCGACAAGGGCAGCCCCAGCCCAGTTCCCTTCACCGCTTTCTGCCTGTGCCCTTCGACCTGCACCCACTCCTGAAAAATCCGCTCCTGATCTTCCTCCGCGATTCCGATCCCGGTATCGGCTACGGCGAAAACCACGGTCTCATCATGGCCCGCATGAGCCGAGACGCGGACTTCACCACGCTCGGTGAACTTCAAAGCGTTGGAGATGAAATTTCTCAAAATCTGCGATACTTTCGCTTCGTCGGTGAAGAGTTCGGGCAAATCCGCTGGATCGTCAAAAACCAAATTCACCGAAGAGTTCTGGCTGAGCAACGGCCGGAGCATGCCGCGCAACGCCGCGAAGACCCCATCGGCTTTGAAGCTGGCCGCTCGAATGCTGACTTTGCCAGCCTCGACTTTGGCGAGGTCAAGCAAATCGTTGACCAGATCGGTTAAATCCTGGGCGGAGCCGCGGATGAACTTAACCTGCCTTTCCTGCTCACTGGTGAGTTCACCATCCAGGCGGTCCAACAGAATCTGACTGAGAGCCGCGATGGAATTCAGAGGCGTTCTGAATTCATGGCTCATGTTGGATAAAAAATGGCTCTTCAATTCTGAGGCGCGCTGCAGAAAGTCGGCACGATCGTTCAGCTCAGCATATAGAGCAACCACGCCACGATTGGTTTCATCCAGTTCGCGGTTGAGTTGAGCCAATTCCTCCTGGCGAGCCCGTAGCTCCTGCAGGGTATTGAGCAGTTCCTTATTCTGCTGCTTGAGTTCTTCGTAAGGATCCTGCGAGGCGCGCTCGATGCTGGAAAGTACTTTATCCAGCTCACCGGGTTTGAAGCGTTGGAAGCGGCGGGGGACCTTCTTGCCAAGGACAACGGTAGTTCCCTGGCGAGAATTTGTTTCAATCTTGAAGTGGTCCATCAGGCGCTTGGCGCCGAGCATGCCCAGTCCCATACCGGTTTGAGAAACGTATTTGCCGCCCATGATCTCATCGAGATGCGCGATGCCCTTTCCCGTATCGCGAAGAGCGATCAGCAACATTTTTTCGGGCTGTTCTTCCAGGCTGAACTCAGCCCGGCCGCCGCCGCCATATTGAAAAGTATTGCGCGCAATTTCGGAGACAGCCGTGGCGATGCGGGTCTGGTCCTGCGGATCGAAGCTCAAGGCAGCGGCGATTGTGCGCGCCTTTTGCCGCGCGAGTACAACGTCGTTTTCCAGCCGGATATCGATCGTAAAAAGATTGAGGGCCATAGAAACGATCCGCGCTATAGAGTCTTTGCCACTAAAACCGTTACATCATCCCGGCCGCGTGAAAAATCGCGATGCAAAATGGTCGCGATAAGGCTGGGGTGCTTGCTCAGAATACCGGGATAACGTTCCAAATCCCAGCGCGATCCAAGCCCGTCAGAATGCATAATGAAATGGCTCTCCGGATTCCAGGGGCAAGTAAACTCCTGAACTCGCGCCATCAGGTGGCCAACTGTCCCATTGTGCGAAGCCATGCTCCTGCTGGTTCCGGCCGAGACTATCGACGCTGAGATGTTTCCCACCCCCACGAAAGTGAGCAGACCTTTCTCGGGTTGAATTTTAGCTACTGCAACGGCGGCACCTCTAGTCTTTTTCAACGCGCCATGGATATCCTGCAAAATCTCCTGCGGCGAATCGGCCTGGGCTCGGGCCAGGACCTGTTCCGCCTCACGTGCTGCTTCCGCCGCCAACACGCCGTGGCCAAGTCCATCCACGATCATGAGAACATGCGAATCCGCGAACTTTCTGGATCCCCATCCATCGCCGCATTCTTCTTCGCCCTGTAACGGTTCGGAAACGGCGGCGATTTCCAGGCTTCCCTCTGTAGCGCGGGATTTATCGCTCCAAAATTCGGCGCGTATTAGCGTCCCTGCGGCGGAATCCGAATAAACTTCAAATACATCGGAAACGCGCCGGATTGCGCCCAGGCCATTTCCATTTGTGCCGGCGGTCGAATGGCCATCTTCGAGAGCCCGAGTAATATCGGCAATCCCTGGTCCTTTATCTACCGCGATCAGCCGCAGGCCGGACGATCCATTCTGCTGAACCCGCTGCAACAGCATGTTTCCGCTGCCAGCATGTTTCAGGAGATTGGTCGCCATTTCGGTGGCGGCCAATGCCGCGGCGCCGCCGCGTTTCTCTCCTAGATGCAGCGCTTCCGCAAGCTCCAGCGTTCTCCGTCGTATTTCGCCGGTCTGGCTGGACTCTCTGACTTCGATAATCATCTGTGGCTACTTCCAACGAGTGATTGTGATTTTGGTTCCGGCGCCGGGATGGGAAACAATATCAAATTCATTCACCAACCGCTTCGAACCTCCAAGACCGAGGCCCAGGCCGGAACCTGTAGTAAAGCCATCCCGCAGTGCAAGTTCGATGTCTGGAATGCCAGGGCCGTTGTCCTGGAAAATCAGGCGCAGGCCATTGCGCGGACCATTCAAAGTCTGCATCTCCATCGATCCACCGCCGCCATAGATGATGGTGTTGCGGGCGAGTTCGCTGGCAGCGGTAATGATCTTGGTTTGATCTACCAGGCTGAGGCCAAGCTGGGAGGCGACTTCACGCACGCGCCGCCTCACCGTAACCACGTCCGGCTCCGTCTTGACCGGCACGTTCTCAGTGGAGACGACTGCCATACATCTCCTTGTGCGCATTGACCGAGGATCGCAGCAGTTCCATGCCCGCGTCCACGTTCAGCGCGGTGCGCACTCCCGGCAACGACAGGCCCAGTTCTACCAGGGTAATTGCCACCGCCGGCTGCATGCCCACGACCACGGTCTCGGCATCCAACACACGCGACATCGCCGCGATGTTACTCAGCATGCGCCCGATGAAAGAGTCCACGATTTCGAGCGTGGAGATATCGATCAACACTCCGTGGGCTTCCGTCTGGCTGATGGTTCGCGTTAAATCGTCTTGTAAGGCCATGGCCAGGCGGTCGTGCATATCCACCTGGATGGTGACCAGCAGAAAATCGCCCATTCGTAAAATCGGAATCTTATCCAACTGACGCTCCTAGCTCTTCGCCGTCTCGCGAACGAAAGTGATCCCTAGTCGTTGCAGTGCGACCGAAAAAGCTGCGGCAAGGGTCGATTTGGTAGTGACGTCAAGAAGGTTGATGCCCAAATGAACGATGGTTTGCGCAATCTGCGGACGAACTCCGCTGATGATGCAATCCGCACCCATCAAACGTGCGGCGGTCACCGTCTTCAGCAAATGCTGCGCCACGATGGTATCGACGGTGGGTACGCCTGTGATGTCGATGATCGCGACGCGCGAATTAGTTTGCACAATCGCCTGCAGTAGAGATTCCATCACCACCTGGGTGCGCGCGCTGTCCAGCGTTCCGATGATTGGCAGAGCGAGGACCCCATCCCAGAGCTTTACAACCGGGGTGGAGAGCTCGAGCAGTTCTTCCTGCTGGCGGCGGATCATCTCCTCTCTCGACTTCTGGAAGACTTCCATGGTGTAGAGGCCCATCGCATCCAGCAATTCGGTCAGCGACCAAATTTCCGCGACCATGGTCTCAGCGTCGCCTTTTTGATCGGCTTGAATCTGGTTAAAGAGCGGGCGTTTCAGAGAGAATACAAATGTGGCGGTCTCCGAGGGCTTGAATCCTTTTTGAGCCCGGCTTCGCGAAATATCGCTCAACATCTCCCGCGTAGCGTCGAACGCAGGGGACTGAAAATCCGTGCCAGCGGTTTCTGTGGCTCGTTTCATGAGTTTAAGGAATTGCGCGCACTCGGCGCGCAGATCCGACTCCTTAATCAGATCTCCGCGCCGCGTCGCGCCGGTCATTTCCTTCATCCACTCGGCGAGAATTTGATCTTCCCGCTTGCCCAGAATTTCCACGAACTTTGCGCCATTCCGGTTCAACTGCATCTCGCTCATAAGTGTTTGCCTCTCAGGTACATTGTCACTGCTACTTCGATAATTGCTTAAAATATGATTGTGCTTTTGCGAATAAATTCTGAATGCCTACCGGCGCAATGAAGAGGAAGGATTATACCCGTCCGCGCCGATAACTTCAGTCCGGCAGCATACGGTGAATGACACACACCGCCTCTACCTTAGTTATTTCGGACTTATTCCTGGACGCGCCCAAAAATCTGATTCGTTAGGCCCAAGCCGTGCTTGTGCCTGCCGATTCCCCCGATGCGCAGCATAGAATGAGCAGCCTTAGAAGAGCACTTTAGGCAGAGGCAGGAAATACAGGCTTTGCTGTATACCACGTTGGCGAGGTTCAGCCTGGGGGGTAGCTGGAAATGATGGTCAACTGCGGCCAGATCATTATTATTATTATTTGTGATGATATTCACTACACGGTGGGTGCGATTTGGGAGTTTCCCCGACGACGGCCACGCGAGAATCTTCCACTAAATTAGGACAGTGAGGCCGAAGATCCCCCATCTGCGACTCGCAAAGCCGTACCCTCCAACTTTTGGGTGCTCCGCGTGCTCGATAACATTTGAAGGTCCGAAGAACCGCAAAGGCCTAGCCAAAGAATTCGCCACTCATGTTCGCGAGCAACATCCGCGCTCTGACAGCTCAGCGGAAAAAGATCCTCACCCTCGCAAAAGCAACTGAAATTAGCGCCGTGCTCTGGTCAATTGTTTATCGTGCCTGAAAAAACTTTTTTCGCCGTCGCGAACATTTCTTTCAGGAATCAACAACCAAACCCGCACTCCTTCTCCGCATCGTATGGGTGCTCTTAAATCAAGCAGGAGGCGGTTATGGAAAACAAAGGGCTACGAGAACTATATATCGATGAACTGAAGGATCTTTATAGCGCGGAGAACCAGTTGGTAAAGGCGCTGCCGAAGATGGCGAAGGCAGCTTCGTCGGATGAGCTGCGGTCTGGATTCGAAGAGCATCTCGAACAAACCAAAGGCCACGTGCAACGGCTGGAAACCATCTTCGAACAACTTGAAGAAAACCCTAAGGGAAAGAAATGTAAAGGCATGGAAGGATTGATTGAAGAAGGTTCGGAGGCGACCGGTGAGTACGAAGATTCGGTACTTGATGCTGCCCTAATTGGCGCTGCTCAGCGCGTGGAGCACTATGAAATGGCAGCGTATGGTACGGTGCGCGCCTTTGCCGAAGAGTTGGGCGAAACCGAACAGGCTTCCCTGCTCGGCGAGACGTTCGAAGAAGAAAAGCAGACCGATGAGAAGCTGAGTAGCCTGGCGAAAGAAATCAATCCCGAAGCAAACCAGAGCGAGGAATCGATGGACGATAAAGCAACAAAAGCGCCCGGTTCTCAGAACAAGAATAAATCCAAGCGGGTTGCGTAGTTTCTTTTGCGCATAGATCTCAATGCGCTGGATTAACCATTAGCGAGGTGCCGTTTGCGGGACAATTTGCCCGGCGGACGGCACCTCGGTTTTTTGGGGTTGTTAAGCGTACGGTTTTGTCAGCAAGTCTGTTCGACAAAAAATCTGTTCAACAAATCGCGCCGACAATCGCTTTCGCGCAAACCTCTTGTCAAGGTACGCACTCTAAAAAGCGGGAGAACTTTTCATGCCTAATAAAAAGAAGTCCGGTAAAAAGTCGAAACGCAAATACGGCAAGGCTGCAGGCAAGAGTGTGGAAAGCGCCATGCGTCGCGAGAAAAAAGGCACGCTCCGCTCCGGTAAGGGCGGAAAAGGCGGCAAAGTGACGAGCCGAAAGCAAGCC
>JBAPQU010000588.1:0-5127 GCA_049280795.1 Candidatus Sulfotelmatobacter sp. | reverse complement strand
GCTGATTGTGGAAGGTATCCTGGCTTTGCATTTTCCGCAACTGCGCCCGCACTTTGATCTATCCATCTACCTCGATGCCCCCGAAGAAGTGTGTTTTCATCGCCGAAAGGTGAGGGACATTACCGAGCGCCAACGCTCCGTGGACTTCATTTTGTGGCAATACAAGAACACAGTTTTACCCGCGACCCGGCAGTACGTGGTGCCAAGCAAGGGCTACGCCCATCTCGTGCTGGATAGCAAGCCGGAGCTGGCAACCGTGGAGAAAAGTCTTTACGACGCCATCGTAGGAAAACGCGCAGCTGCGGTGTAGCCGGCGGTTTGCGACAACTCCTTTAATCTTTCAGTCTCCATTCTCAGTCTTCTCGAATTTGCCCATTGGGAATTTGCCAATCGGCCCCTGTAAGTTGCACCATGTTGGGGAGCGGTTTTGCAGAGGAGACGGAATGTCCGACTGGAAAAACCATGGCTTGCGCATCATTCGCAGCGGTGAACTGGACAGCAACACGCCGCAAACACCCGGTATGACACGTGCCGAGGCCATTTCGCATGCTCGAGTTGGCGCACAAAAACTCTGGGCGGGAACCGTGGTGGTGCACCCCAATGCAAAAACCGGACCGCATCATCATGGGGAATTGGAAACCGTGATCTATGTTGTGCGGGGCCGCGCGCGCTTTCGCTGGGGCGATCATCTCGAGTTCGTCGACGAAGCGGGGCCGGGCGATTTCGTTTACGTTCCTCCCTACGTGCCTCATCAGGAACTGAACGCGCGCAAAGATGAACCTGTCGAGGCAGTGGTGGTGCGCAGCGGTCAGGAGCCCGTCGTGGTCAATCTGGACATCCCTAGCCCGGAAGGCCCGCTGGACACGCCGGAAGACGATCCGTTTCACTCCGCGTCCGGAAAGCGCTGAATTGCCGTGCTATAGCCGATCTAATAGATTCTTAAACTATTACTTACGTACCCCCTCTTGCGGGCCATTTTCCTCGACAACGCCACCAGCTACCATCAATATGCCCGAATTTATCGGGCGAGTATGTTTTTGGAAAAGGAACTGGAGTAGTTATTTATGGAGTACATAGCATTTGTGAACCTCGTAATGAGCCCACAGAACGGCGGGCGCATCATCCTCAGGCCCGACCCGCGCCCTGCATTTCCAGTGAGGCCGGTGACGGTTCCTGAAGGCGGCTCAACGGTACTGTTCATCCTGGCAGCCCTCACGGCAATGGGATGGGCGGCAACCCGGCGATACCGCGCGCGCATTGGATGAAACGCGTGAGGTTGACTGGGTGGTGCTTTCACTGCGACAGCAGAATCGGTTTCACGCCGATCTGAACGGTGCCCCCGCTTAATACACTGCCGCCATTAACACTGGCAAGGGTGAAGAACTGGGTGTAGGGACCGGTGTAGCTGTACGTTGAAGTTGTGCAATTACCGGCAGAGCAGGTTTGCGAAGAGTCCCAGACTGCGAGCGCCTGCGCACCATTGGATTTTGTGATGCTGCACGTCCATACTCCAGTCATGGGCCTCAGGGGTCCGGAGCAGGGCTGCGTTACCGTGCTACCCAATAGCCATGTTTCCACTTGCTGGTAGGCAGCTCCGGTTTCGCACAGATAGCCTCCACTATCCGGAGTTCCTGCCTCCAGGCAATCGGCAAGAGTATCGCTCCACAACGCTTCCTGCTCGGTGATGTCCCAATCGAAGTAGTAGCTTCGCGCGATTCCCTGTCCAGCCTGGATCAGAAGATGCTTGGCAATGAATGCAGAATTGAGATCGGGATCTCCCAGACCTGCTGGTCCGTAGCTGAATTCTGTATCCCACAATGGCTTCGCCAAGTCTGTGCTCGATAAAACCGCTCGCAGGTTGTTAACATTCACGACTTCATTCTCAGCTTCCGCGACTGGCAGCGCAGGCGTTACCACATAGCCGTGGAAGTTGATGATGTCGGCCGCCTGGCTTCCCGTGGAGCCGCTGAGGGAAGTCGCCAGATAAGCAGCCGCTTTGGCGGCGGCGCTGGCGTAAGTCAGATTGGCAAACGAGGGGCTAAGAAACTTGGCGTTGGGATTCAGCGCCAGAATCGTGGCTCGCGCGTCCTGTGCCATGCGCAGCAGTTGCGCGTTCGTGCCTGTCCACTCGATGGTAATGTTCACTTCGTTCCATATCTCGTAATACTTGATCTGGGTGCCCACGTCATTCACCAGCGCGGTCAGAAAAGCGATCAGGCTGGCGTCGGTGCCGCTGCCGTCGGGATTGATGTCTGCTGGCGGATCGCAGCCTCCAGGGCCGGTGTTGGGTGTTGTGGCGCACGTGGTGTCGGTGGGCTTGGAAGAGTGGAATGAGGGCGTGTTGTAGATCGAATAAACCACGTCTACGCCGGCAGCCTGCGCGGCCGCCAGGCGTGCATTGAGACGGGTGAAGTCATATTCTCCGGCGGAAGTTTCAAGTTCGCTCCAGAGGATGCTGCTATCGAGTGTGCGGTAACTGCCAAACGGAATCGTGGGGTAGGGAAACACTCCCGTCTCAAAGCGGTTGACGTGCATGCTGAAAAAAGTCTTTTGAATTCCTGGGCCTGGTGGTGGTGTTGAGGTTGGTGGAGTCGGCGGGGTTGGGGATGCCGTCTGGACAGTTACTCCAAGTGGAACGCTGACAACTTGCTGTGACGGCGAAGAATCCGCAACCTGAATTGTGAAATTGAACTGCCCCGTTTGGGTTGTTGTCCCCGAGATGACTCCACTTGAGTCATTGAGTTGGATTTCCGCAGGCAGGCTCCCCGAAATGATGCTCCATGAATACGGCGGCGTCCCACCTGCAGCTGATAGCGTTTGCGAATAGGTTGCTGTTGCCGTGGCGTTTGGCAGCGTTCCCGTTGTAATCACCAGAGGGCTCACAGTGCTTACCACGGTTGGCACGACTGTGATATTCGTGACTGCCTGAACGCCGGGGTAAGAAACGCAGGTGGCGGTTACGGTCACCGCCTGTGCAGAGGTCACCGAAGGTGCCGTAAAAAAGCCCGATTGCGTGACCGCCCCCTGGCTGGCTGACCAGGTTACGGCAGTATTGCTCGTGTTAGTGACGACGGCGGTGAATTGCTGTTGACCGCTGGAAGGGACGGAGGCGGTTCCGGGCGATACGGAAACCGTCGGATTTGCCGAGTTGGGGGAACTTGGAGGGGTAGACGTGATGCTCTTGGCGGGAGTGCTGGTTGACACTCCGCATCCCCAGAGCGAAACGCAAAGCAGGACCGGCGACGCAATTCTGAGGTAAGCGACAAAGTGAGGAACAATTTTGCAAAAAGAGCGGACAGCGAACTTATTACTACAGGGATTGGGGGACATCCAGACCTCAACTGCTTTCAAACTTTCCTGATGTTGAAGTCACTCTAGCTAGGAAGATTCTGCAGGGCCATGTCACCTCGGTACGTAGCGTAGGTCTGAACTGGAAGAGTGGATTGTGAATTTTCTCTAATCTCTCGGGAGGAAACTTCAGGCACTCGAGCGCAAATAAAAAAGGCGCCGGTGGGGGCCGGCGCCAGGAGAATCGCGAGATGCGATCGAGTGAGAGTTCTACTTGCTGGAAAATTTATTAGCTTTGATCAAGATCACCATTACAAGCGAGCAAGTCCAATTGTTGACGACGCTGTGCAACTAGGGCGTGACTGTGAAGACCACACCGCAATTGCAATTAGGATCTCCTCCCGCAAAGGTCGTTCCGTAGAGATTCCCCATCGTATCTGCGATAACCCCCGCAAACGGACTCGCCCCAGAGGCTCCGTTGAACACGAATATCCTGGTCAAGCTGAAACCGCCTCCGGTCTTGGGAGATAGTTTGAAAAGCGTCCCACAACCGTTGCCATTGTTGCAGGTTGCGAGGCCGCCAATATCAGTCGCCCCGTAAAAGTTTCCGTTGGTGTCCAGCGCCAATCCACCCGAGGGTTGGCTGCCCTTGGCTCCGTCAAGGCCATTGAACGTGTATGCCACGCTGAACTTCCAGTTCCCCGATTCCGGGCTGAGTTCGTAGATGACGCCGCAACCGCTTTCCGGGCACGCGAAGGATCCGCCGTCGAAGGTTTCACCGAAAAGATTGCCCGCGCCGTCAAATGTAAGCCCGCTGCTCGGAATGCCTCCGTCAAGACCGTCTGTAAAGCTGTAAAGGACGGTCTTCTGCCAGCTTCCATTCGTGGACGGACTTAACTCGAACACAGTGCCGCAGCTGCAGGTACCACCGCCGCTGGACGATGTGCCGAAGAGATTGCCTGCTCCGTCAACCACCAGCGTGCTGGGAAATCCTCCGTCGGTGCCACCCATGAAGGTATAGAGAATGCTCTCTTTCCAAGTGCCGTCCGTGTTCGGCGCGAGTTTGAATATCGTACCGTTGCACTCCTCGATGCACCCGCCGCCGGCGGGGCCGTAAAGGTTTCCAAGCTTGTCAAATACAACTCCCAGACCGGGCTCTTGTGCATCGGTACTGCCCAGGAATCTGTGGAGAATGGTTTCCGTCCAGCCTCCGTTTTGATTTGGGGAGAGCTTAAACACCGTGCCGCAGCCTTCTCCGTTGCACACTTCGTCATTGCCGCCCGTGACAGTTGTGCCGTAGAGATTTCCGGCAGCGTCGAATATCAGAGCGCCCTCGGGACCTGCGCCGTCGGCGCCACCTTTGAATCGGTAAATAACGGTCTCTTTCCAACCACCGTCTTCACCGGGGCTCATTTTGAAAACAGTGCCGCAGAAAGGCGCGCTGAAAGCGCAAGAGATGCGGCCGCCTCCTATAGTTGTGCCGTAAAAATTGCCGGCGCCGTCGGAAACCAAAGCCCCATCGGGTTCGGAGCCATCGGGCGCACCCTGGAACTTGTGTTCTTTCACCGACGTGATTGCCCACGAACCGGGCACAACCGTCAGGGCTATCGCCGTAGCGATGAGTGCTCTGCTGATCAATGCTCTGCTAGTCAGTGTTCTGCCAATCGTTGCGACCCATCTTTTTCTTGTCATCATTCACCGTGGCACAGAATTTGCCTGCTTCCGATTCGCGGAGAAGAGTACGTCAGACAGTGGGAAGTGCGTGTCTGAGAATTGTAAAAATTTTGTCAAAGCTGACTTGCCCAGAGGGGCGAGGCAGGGCTACGCGTGCTTTATTAC
>JBAPQU010000587.1:0-14386 GCA_049280795.1 Candidatus Sulfotelmatobacter sp. | reverse complement strand
TTTCCCGGCGCGCGCGCATGTTGCGCTAGAAATCGCGTTGCGCACGGGAGTGATTTTACCTGGTCGTACTGATTGGGGTGCGTCTCAGCGGAAAGCGTGAGGTCGGGCAGATGACGCCGTTCGACCTCACGCTTTTGCTTCTTATTTCCAATTCCGTGCAGAATGCGATGACCGGGCCGGACACCTCGCTGATTGGCGGAGTGGTGGCGGCATCAACGCTGTTAGTGCTGAATTATCTGGTCGGAACTCTTTCCGGCGTCAATCGCAAATTCCGGCGTTTGGTTGAAGGTGAGCCGAGCCTGCTCATTCACGACGGCAAACCCATCGAGTTGCACGTGGCGAGAGAGCGCGTCAGCATGGACGAACTCGAACGCGCGGTACGCGAACACGGCATCGCGAAGTGCAGCGATGTGGCGCTGGCCGTCGACGGCTCGATCAGTTGCCTGAAATATGACGAGATCAAGCCGGATGCGAATACCCATCTCGCAAAGCGCAGATTTATTCAGAAGAAGTAAATTCAGATTCACTCCATCGGAACAAATTTCACACATACTGGCTGCGATACATCCAGAACCTTACCGGTTGGCGTAAGGCGGCCGGTTTTCTGGTCGATGCGAAAGACGACGATATTATCTGACTTTTCATTGGCAGCAAACAGCAGCTTGCCCGTAGGGTCGATCTCAAAGCTGCGGGGGCTTGCGCCTTTCGTCGAAGCATACTCAACCAGCGTCAGCGTTCCTTTACTGGGGTCGATGGCGAATACCGTGATGCTGTCATGTCCGCGATTCGAGGCGTAGAGAAATTTTCCGGAAGGGTGGACTTCGATCTCGGCATCTTCATTAAGTTTTGTGAAGTCTTTTGGAATAGTCGAAATTGTTTGCAGAGAATTTAAGGTGCCCGCCGCGCTGTCATAGCCAAACGCTGTAACCGTGTTTGCCATTTCCGTGAGCATATAGGCAAACTTGCCGCTAGGAGCAAATGCGAAGTGCCGCGGGCCGGCTCCCGGATCCGCTTTGGCGAACGGTGGCGTGTTGAGAGTGAGCGAGCCTTTGGTGTTATCGAATTTGTATACGAGCGTTTCGTCGAGGCCGAGATCATCCACAATGGCGAAACGATCGTCGGGCGATAAATCAATCGAGTGAGCGTGCGGTGCTTCCTGGCGCTCTGGATTGGTGCCGTGGCCGGTGTGTTGCACAAAGGCTGAAGCCTCTCCCAGTCGGCCGTCTTCGAGTACGGGGAATGCCGCCACGCTTCCACCTGTGTAATTTGCCACCAGAACGTATTTTCCAGTTTTATCAACTGTGATGTAGGCAGGATCGGCACCGCCGGATGCAACCTGGTTCAGGAAAGTGAGTTTGCCGGTTGCGCGGTCGATGGCGAAGGCGCTGACGCCTCCACTTTTCTGTCCTTTGTAGTTGCCGATCTCATTGACCGCATAGAGAAAGCGGTGGTTCGGGTGCGCCGCGAGAAACGATGGATTAATGGTCTCTGCAGCTAGACCGATCGGGGTCAGCTTCGCGGTATCCGAGTCGAAGCGATAGGCGTAGATGCCCTTGCTTGTGCTGCCTTCCTGGGTGTAGGTGCCGACATATACGAAATAGTTTTTGTGCGCGGCTTGGGGCGCAGCGCCGGCGCAAACGGTTAGGAGCAGAAATGCAAACAGGAGTGCGAACGTCAGAGTAAGGCGTCGAGTTGAGTTCATCGTTCTATAAGAGCGCATGTATCGGGTTTGACGCAAGGTGGTTACTTGGTCAGCACGATCGGCAAGGGCTGGTCGTAGGGTTGTATGACGGCGCTTACAGACCGGCGGCGGTTGAAGTCTTCCAGCGTCACCGGAAAGCTGACGATGACGGTTCGCTGAGTCTGCTGGCCGGGTTGCAGCTTGTCTTCCGGGATCAGAGGCGGCATTGAGCCTGTTTTCAGCGCGGGGAAGGCCTGATAGTAGCGATCGAAATCGACTGCGGAAACTGCGTCGCTGTTTTGCTCACCGCTAGCGGTGATTAGCTTACCTTGAACGTCGTGCACCCAAATCGGTTTCTCGCCCGAATTTCGCAGGTTGAAAGTGAGAGCGACCAGGGTCGCACTCTGGCCGGGGAGTTCGACTGCGGCCACATTGTCGAGTGACCCTTCGCCTTGCGGCTTGGCGCGCTGCAGAAATGCCACGACGCCAACGATGATAATGATTCCACCGATGGCCAGCAGCACGACTTTGGCCGGAGGCAGATTTCGTTTCGCGGTACCGAATTCGTCACCAATGCGGATGGTGGGACCGCGCTGCACCGATGGAGTGGGGCTGGAAGGCGCACCTGGCATTTGTGGAGTGTTGGGAGTTTCGTCAGGCATAAGTTCCCTATGCGTTCTGGTCCGCTGAGTCCTGAGTTTCAAACTCGGCCACGACTTGCAGATCCCGGTCACCGCTGTTCCAGACCTGCTGTCGCGCATCGTGCGGCATAATTATGCAGCCCTTGGACGCAGTGCCGGGAGCGGGGATCGAGTCACCGTGCATCAGGAAGCCGCTGCGCCCGAAAGTATTGGTGGTCGGAACTGGCGTCAACGTCAACACATACGGTCCGTGCTCAGCGGTGTTAATTGGCGGCCCCGATATGATCCAGGCGCCTTGCGGAATCGGACCGACATTTTCCACTGCCTGCATGTCGGGATTGTTCTTGCCATCATCAAATCCGGAATAACCAGTTGCAACAAGTTGACCATCCTGCAGCAGATTGCCGCTTTTCTGCGCATACGTCCACATACTAACCTCCGGCAGTCTAGCGCTGATTGATGGCCCTGTCTTCGAGATGATATTCCGTCTGGATACTAGGAGCAACTTCACAGCGAGCGCGCTGTGGACCCCATTTCGGACACCGAACGACGCGGCTACCAGCCGTGCTTCATCGCCTTGGCGAATTGTTCCGCGGGCAGAGTGTTCAGCACGCCATCTTTGGTGAGCCACGCCCGACGCGCCTGCAAAATGCCGTAACGGATTTTGTCGAGGTGAGAGGTGTGGTGGGAGTCGGTGTTTATCACGATCTTAACGCCGCGTTGCTTGGCTTGGCGCAAATGAACGTCATTAAGATCGAGACGATCAGGATAGGAGTTCAATTCCATTGCGACTTTGTGTTTCGCGGCAGCGGTGAGAACCGCATCCATGTCGAAGTGGTAAGCATCGCGGCGAAGCTGCAGGCGGCCGGTGGGATGGCCGATGATGGAAGTGTTTGGATTTGCGACGGCTTTGAGCAGGCGCTCGGTCATCTTCGCCGGCTCCTGGTTGAAAACCGAATGCACGCTGGCGATGACCACATCCATCTGGGCGAGAACATCGTCGGAAAGATCGAGATCGCCATCGGCGAGGATGTCGACTTCGATTCCGGCGAAGATGGTGATGCCGTCGATACGGTTGTTAGCATCGCGAATTTTCTGGATGTGGGTCACGGCGCGCGCATCGTCGAGGCCGTTGGCGAAGGCCAGATTCTTTGAGTGATCAGTGATGGCCATGTATTGATAGCCTTGCGCCTTGGCGGCTTCGGCCATTTCTTCGATGGTGTTCTTGCCATCGGTTTCGATGGTGTGCATGTGCACGTCGCCCTGAAGATCTTCCAGCGTAATGAGAGTCGGCAGCGTATGCTTTTCAGCCGCGTCGATCTCTCCGAGATTTTCACGCAGTTCGGGAGGAATGTAATCGAGCTTAAGCTTGGCGTAAATTTCTTCTTCGGTTCTTCCCGCGACAGGCTTCTCCGTCTTGAGGTCGGCCAGGCTGTACTCGTTGAGGGTGTAACCCATCTTCAGGGCGCGCTGGCGCAAGGCCACATTGTGAGCTTTTGATCCGGTGAAGTATTGCATCGCCGCGCCGAAGGACACCGGTGGGAGCAAGCGAACGTCCACCTGCATGCCGCTGCGTAATTGGAAGCTGATCTTGTTATCGCCCTGCGCGATGATGCTCATGATCGGCGCGTATTTCGCGATGTATTGCACCGCTTGCGCGCGTTCTGTTTCGCTGCAGCAGGCAGCGCCGGTTACAAGAATATCGAGATCGCCTACGGTTTCGCGGCCACGGCGCAGAGAGCCCGCCGGGGTAATCCGATCGATGCCGGAAAACTTCGCGATGTATTCGGTGAGCTTATTGGCCTCCGCTTCAGCGGCGTCGATCAGAAAGCGCCCCGAGATTCGCCGGTAATCTTCAATCGCCTTCAGCAGTTTTTGTTCGTGCTTCTCACCCATCCGCGGAAGTTCGCGAATCTTTCCTTCGCGCGCTAGTTTTTCCACCCCATCTACATCGCAAACCTGATGGGAGCTCCAGATTAGCGCAATCGTTTTTGGTCCCAGGCCCTGGATCTTCAGCAACTGCAGCATCGAGGGGTGATACTTCTTGAGTAGATCGGCTTGTACCGTGAGGCTGCCGCCTTTAAATAGCTCCTGCAGATTCACCAGCATGCCCTTGCCGATGCCGGCAATCGCGAGCACTTTTTTCGGTTCGCCGATGATGTCTTTAATCTGCTCGGTGTGATTCTCGATGGCTTGCGCGGCGTTGCGATAGGAGCGGATGCGGAAAGAGTCCTGGCCGTCGATTTCTAGCAGGTCGGCAGTTTCGTAGAGTATGTTGGCGATCGCCTTGTTGTCCACGAACTAAAGAGTAAACAAGATTGACGTGTAGTGCCAGCCGGGATGCGGGTGGAGAAGCACCGCTTAGTAAATAGAGGTAGGCATTCAGCCACGGAGCCTTCTGAAGCCGTGCGGCCTGAGACAAAACAACTGGCAATCAATTCAGGCGCTCTTTGTAACGTTAGCGGCCTGCGGTCCTTTTTGGCCCTCGGTGATTTCGAACTCTACCGTATCGCCCTCCTGCAGGCTCTTGTAGCCCTCGGAAGTAATCGCGCTGTAGTGTACAAAGACGTCGGGGCCATCGGCGCGTCCGATAAACCCGTATCCCTTTGCGTTATTGAACCATTTCACGGTGCCTTTCAAACGTTCCACGTACCCCCACTTTCCGCACGTCTTTCAGTCGGGGGGGGCTAAAGACGTGCCCGCATAGGATGCATTTTGGAGCGATTGGGATGGAGTGTCAAGACGAAATGGGTGCGGGGCGAGGGAAAAACCGTTTGAGGTGGGCCCACCTCGATCCGCTCGGCGGCAACCGTCCCCACATGAGCATAAGTTACGCCCTACTTTCCGCGAGTCTGGTGATCGAGCCACAGGACTGAGGAAATAGTTTTGGCATCGCGGATGGTACCGTTCAAAACCATGCCAACGGCCTTGGTCAGCGGAACCATGCGCTTGCGAATCACCTCATCCGGTTCCGGTTGCGCCGGTCCGGGACGAAGGCCAGTGGCCATATACACAGACATGGTTTCGGCAACGAACCCCGGGCTGGCATAGAAGTGGAGAATGCGGCGCCAGTGCGCGGCGGTGTATCCCGTTTCCTCAAGTAGTTCGCGTTTAGCGGCGGGCAGCGCTGTCTCGCCAGGATCGATTCGACCGGCAGGGAGCTCCCACAGATAGTCGTTAGCGGCATGCCGATATTGGCGTTCGAGCAGGACATAAGGCGTAGAGCGCGATTCATCCACGGCCAGCACTACAACCGAGCCGCTGTGATGAATGACGTCGCGACGGGCGCGGACGCCTCCGGGCTCCTGTACCTCGTCTGTGCTGACCCAGAAGACTGGGCCACGATACACGGTGCGGGAAGAAATTATTTTTGCCTTGGGGTGTGGACGCTTGCGGGATTTGGCAAGCTTGGAGCGGGCAGCTTTGGGCATGTAAACAATAATAGAACAGGGCAGGGAATGCGGCTTCTTCTGCTATGCTGCCGGGCATGTCTGCAAGAAGTTCGGTGAAACAGCACATTGCAATCGTCGGGGCCGGAAATTTGGCCGGTGTTCTGGCTGTCTCCTTGCACGAAGCGGGATACGTCATTGAGCAAATCATTTCACGCCCCGGGGCTGCATCTTTGCAACGAGCCCGGCGGCTGGCGCGTGAGATCGGGGCATCCGCGGTTGCATCTGGACGTGCGAAGATTTGCGCCGAGATCGTTTGGTTTTGTGTCCCTGATGGAGCCATTGCTGCGGCCGCAAAATCCCTGGTGGAAGCGGCGGATTGGAGTGGCAAAATGGCGCTACATTCCAGCGGCGCGTTGACCAGCGATGAACTTGCCGTGCTGCGCCAGCGAGGGGCATCTGTTGCATCCGTGCACCCGCTGATGACATTCGTGCGGGGATCGCGTCCGGCGCTCGACGGAGTTCCGTTCGCAATCGAAGGCGATTCGATTGCGGTGCGAACTGCGCGTGGCATCGTGCGGAATTTGCGCGGGCAACCTTTTACAATCCGCAAAAAGCAAAAAGAGATCTACCACGCCTGGGGAACATTCACCTCGCCGCTGCTCACGGCGTTGTTCGCGGCTAGCGAACGTGTGGCCTTCGCGGCGGGGATCAATCGAAAAGCGGCAAGAGAAAGAACGCTGCCGATTCTCCGGCAGACCCTGGCGAACTACGCGCGGCTTGGAGCTGCGGAATCCTTCAGTGGCCCCATACCGCGCGGCGATGCGGCAACGGTAAGGAAGCATCTCAAGGTGTTAGGCAAGATTCCGCAAGCTCGGGAAGTCTACATTGCACTGACTCGGACGGCGATGCGCGATCTACCTGCAAGAAATCGCGCGGCTTTGGAGAAGATACTTCGGCTTCGGTAGCTACGAGCTGAATAGATGGCCGAGCTTTTCTTTCTTTGTCTTGAGGTACTCTTCGGCGTGCGGGCTGGGCTCGACTTCGCACGGCACCCGCTCCACTACTTCCACCCCAGCACGCTCCAGAGCCTCTACCTTATCGGGATTATTCGAAAGCAGCCGAACTTGAGAGACACCAAGCGATTTCAGTATTTGGCCGGGCAAACCAAAGTCGCGTTGATCGGCCTTGAAGCCCAACCGCTCATTGGCTTCGACGGTGTCGAGCCCACCGTCCTGTAACTCGTAAGCCTGTAATTTAGCCATGAGCCCGATGCCGCGGCCCTCCTGCTGCTCGTAAATCAGGATTCCCGCACCCAGATCGCGAATCATGCCAAGCGCCATCTCGAGTTGTTGGCGGCAATCACAGCGCAACGAATGAAAAACGTCCCCGGTCAGACATTGCGAGTGAATCCTCACCAGTGGAGGCGTGGAGTGAACATCACCCATTACCAAAGCGACGGCTTCCTCCACGCGGGTTCCGTCCGCGCCGGATTTGGCACGAAAGCCATAGATGCGAAACCTGCCCCAGCGCGTAGGAAAATCCGCGGATGCGAGCTGCTGAACTGAATTTTCGGTCACACATTGATTATAGCGGCAGCGGAATCAAGCGAAGACGGCGGTCAGGCCTCACCGCGCGCCTTGAAGGGGAAAATCGCGTCTTGTTTGGAGGGAATGGGAACTCCATTGTGCGTAGCGGGGAGAAAGTGCCAATTCTCGAGAGCTGCCAGGCATTTGTTGTCGATCGCCGGGCCGAGGCTCTGGAGTACGGTTTTACGCACAATCTCGCCCCGCTCATCGATCGTGATTTCGATGATAACTTTACCCTCGGAATTCGGCCGTTGCCACGGGTAGATAACGGGATCGGCAGTTGCGATGGGTAGAGCCGGACGGATTTCATCTCCGTAGACAGGACTCCCGGGCGTGCTCCCGTAGGGAAGTCCGGCGGCTGCTCCATGACCTAGCTTGGAGAGCGTCGCCGTGTTTGAATTGTCTTCGGCAGGAGATGGAGAGAGTGGCAGCTGCGGCAAGGGCAGCTTCGCCTGCACGGAGTTCTGTTTCAAAACAAGCCTCTCATGTCCCAACCGTTGATGACGATACCTCTCCCTTGCGCGGTCCGATGAACTTGTAGTGCTGTCGTCTGGGGACTGAGTGGGGAAGTAAAGCTGAGTTACTACTTTGCCATTATGTCCGGGCGCGACGGAAGTTGGGTTCAGCAACTGCGGTTCGGGAGAATGCAAGAGCCAGGCGAATAGTAAGCCGTGCAGCGCGACCGAAGTCGCCAGCACTCCGCGCTGACGCGTCGATTTCCCAGCATTCAGTTGCGCAAACATCTCTGGGTACCCCCATCCGGCCCATGGTGCTTAATGTTAGGTTAGACGCGCGGCGGGGGTGTTCGTCAAGGGCGTTTGGGCAGTTCCTTTCCTCTGGTAACCGGTATGGGACGGACCTCTGGCACGAAGCGCGAAATTTCTTCCAACGGATCAGTCTCGATACGGCTTTGTGGGGGTGTCGTGGTACGGAAGAAAGAAGGCTGGTAAAATGGTTGAGAAATCAACCAAGCATCCCGCCCGTGGGGCTATAGCTCAGCTGGGAGAGCGCGTCGTTCGCAACGACGAGGCCGTCGGTTCGATCCCGACTAGCTCCACCAAATTTTTTAAGCAGTTTTCCATTTCATCTCTTTTATTCTTAATCCTCGTACGTCTCTGTCTTTGCAAGAATAAAGATCCGCGCTGCCGATTGACAGCGCGGATCGAGGGTTGATGCGTTCAGAAGGATGAAGCCACTTTGTTCAAAGAACTTGGAAATCGATGAATGTCGACTAGGTCTTGGCGAATTTTCTGCGCAGCGCTCCAGCTATGCCAATTAAACCAGTGCCCATCAGCATGAGGCTGCTGGGTTCAGGAACCGTGCTGTAGCCGATAAACTCTTGCGGCCCGATGCCGGGCGCTGCATTGGTGGGAGTATAGAGGAGCAATCCATTGAAGGCCGAATTCGAAGCGGTGCCGGCGAGCGTCAGGTACTGAGCATCGATGGTATTAGCGCCTGTGCTCGAAAATTGCGACTGCGATGCGGCGTTCGAGGAGAACAGCCCCCAGATGGCCCAATTCGCCTGCGTAGAGGTGATAGTTCCGGCAAGCATGCTCTTGAAGATCAAACCCGCGGCCCGGTAGTCCATCGTCATCGAGGGCCCAAACATGCTGGTCGCAATGCCTTGTAGGAATGGCGTAACCGTCGCCGTCCACGTCTGATTGGGACGGACTTCGTTGTCAAAGCTGTCGCAAAGTACGAAGGTGGGCGCGCTGCTGCCGTTGATGGAAACCTGGTAGGGATAAACGGCGCCGCCGCCGATGCCACTGCCCGTGCCTCCGAGATAGGTCATTGTGACCGACGTGGCAAAAGCCGAGCTCGACAGCAGCAGGGAAAGAAGGATAATCGAGAATGCGAGATGAAGGCGGCTTAAACGCATGAGTTAGACTCCCAGAGCATTTCTATCGAAAGGTGCAACTGACTCCCGTAACACTTAGGAGAGTACCAGTGGAGTGTGGAGGCCGAGAATGGCCCTGGAGTGGCGTTACGAAAGTCACCTCTCAGCTGGGCTGGATAGCCACGTTTATCAAGAAGTGCATATTGCGGAACCAGTTGAAAAAATCTACAACATATTCGGTGCAAACCCTTTCCTGGTCTGCTAACATGATCGCCATCAAGAAGGCGGACCGCGCGTTTGATGCGGGGTTCGCGTTCGCTAATATGGCACTCTAACGGCGTCCCTAGATTTGCGCTGGAGTGTCCCAGGTCCGGAGCCCAGTACGGCCGCCGCAGGTAGGAGTAGTTTGTGCCCGATCCCGAACAGGGAAACATCCAGGTAGTCGTAAAGCGTCGGCGCAGCCGTCGTCATCATCGAAATCGTTTATTTCGGCGCTGGCTCGCAGCTGCGACGATCGGTGTTTTCGCTATCTGCCTCTCGGCTGTAGCATTGAATTATCTAAGTCCCTCGCTGTTTAGTGCAGGGCACACCTCATCCTCCGCCATCCAGCAAGCAGAGCTTAGCAACAGTCGCGCCCCTGAGTTAAATCCGGTCCTGGATGAGCCTTCATCCGGCCGCACGGTTTATCCCTACTCTGTGGTTCCTGGAGGAGTCCAGGATGTAAAGGAATTGAAATGGGCGGCGGAGCACGACCCGGTGGTGGCGGCTCATTATGCCGGCTTTGATTATGCGCGCGCGCAGGTGGTACGCCTGACATTGGCGCGCACGGTCTATGTCTCCTACCGCATCGGCAATCACATTTATTGGACGCGTCGGAGGCTGACCTTGCACAAGGGTGAGAAGCTGATAACCGATGGAAGAATGACTGCGCGGACCCGTTGCGCCAACCGGGTGGAAGAAACTCCGCAACAGGCGGCCGCACCGGTCGAGCCGCCGGCCGATAAATTCGATGAACCAGTTCGACCAGGTGATGGAACGGCGCAGCAATCACCCCCAGTTCCGTTTGAATCCGCGCTCCTCAATCGGCCTGCCGCGCCCGGTTTTGGACCTGCGGGACCGTTGAGTTTGTACAATCCGTTTGTGGGTGGGGTTTGGATTCCGCTCTCACCTCCACCCTTGCCGTCGGGCTTATGTGGGCCGACCAAAACCAAGGGCAAGGGCGAGAGTGCCGCTCTTACGAGTGGTACCGGAACCAAGGGCAAGGGCAACCCCTGTGGTGGAGGATCTCCCGGAACCGGAGTTGTTCCGGAACCTGGGACTTGGTTGTTGTTCGCCTCCGGCCTTGCAGCAATTTATTGGCAGGCCCGCCACAAACTAAAACAAGCTTAAGCTGCTACGCACCGCGCTTGCGAGCTCCTGTGCTTTCGGTAGGCTCATCTTTTTTATCTCTCAACGTCTAAGTCTGGAGTCAGCAGGAGGCCACACTGCATTCGCCACGTCTTACTTCTTGTTTGTATATTCTGCTTGCCTTGGGAGCGCTGGTTTCCGCGCCCGCCCGTTTGCTCGGTCAATCGATCCGGCTGTCCGTGGATCTCACCGATGCTCCGCGAAACATTTATCACGCCAAACTAAATATCCCAGCCAAAGCCGGCGTCCTGACACTGGTGTTTCCGAAGTGGATTCCCGGCAACCACCGTCCCAGCGGTCCCATCGCTGCCCTCACCGGCATACACATGGAGGCCGACGGCAAGCCGCTCGCCTGGCAGCGCGATGATGTGGATATGTATGCCTTCCATGTCACCGTGCCCGAGACGGCGCATTCGATCGATGTATCTCTAGACGCGATCACTACGAACGACAGCGCAGGTGGAGGAGGTCCAGCCGCCTCAAGCAATCTGCTTGACTTGAACTGGAACGCGGTTGTTCTGTATCCGCAGGGCGCCGATTCCGATGCGGTCGAATTTATTCCTTCCGTGAAACTTCCGGCGGGTTGGAAGTTTGGGACTGCGCTAACGCCTGCACACGCATCCGGCGACGATGTAGAGTTTGCGCCGGTTTCGCTCACCACTCTTGTGGATTCACCGCTAATCGCTGGTTTGCATTACCGGCGAATCGAACTAACCTCGGCTCCGGAAATCGCGCACGAAATGGATCTGGTCGCCGAGAGCGAAACCGATCTGGCGATGACGCCGGAGGACTTGGCAGCCTACAAGAAATTAATTGCGGAAACAGGAGCGCTATTCGGAGCGCGCCACTACCGTCAGTATCACTTTCTCTATACGCTCAGCGATCTGGTTGGCGGGCACGGATTGGAACATCACGAATCGAACGACAGCGCTACGTCGGAGCGTACGCTGCTCGATCCGGATTTGCGTATGCTGAACGCCGACCTGCTTCCGCACGAGTTTACCCACTCCTGGAATGGCAAGTATCGTCGTCCAGCGGGCTTGGCTACGCGAAATTATCAGGAGCCGATGATTGGCGATCTGCTGTGGGTTTATGAAGGGCTCACCGACTATCTGGGAAATCTGCTGGCCGAACGCAGCGGGCTTTTGTCGCCCGAACAATTTCGCGAAGGCCTGGCCTTAACCGCCGCTAGTCTCGACTATCGTTCCGGCCGTTCCTGGCGACCTTTGGAGGACACCGCACGTTCGGTGCAGATCCTGCGCATGCTCGCCGGACCAGAGTGGGTGAGCTGGCGCCGCAGTCTCGATTACTACCCCGAGGGCCAACTCATCTGGTTGGAAGTCGATTCCATCATTCGCCAACAGAGCCATGGCAAGCGTTCGCTCGACGATTTCTGCCGCCGCTTCCACGGCGGCCAAAGCGGGCCTCCGATGGTTGTGCCGTACACGTTCGACGATGTTGTTCACGCGCTCAATGACGTCGCGCCATACGATTGGGCAAGTCTGTTGAAAGAACGCGTTGGCTCGACCAGCACTCATGCCCCGTTGGGCGGCATTGAGCGCGACGGTTGGAAGCTGGTTTATAACGACCAGCCGAACGCCTTCACCAAGGCGGTCGAAAAATTAGCGAAATTCGCCGACTTCTCGTACTCGCTGGGGTTCAGCGTATCCGAGGATGGCAAATTGGATGACGTGATCGTAGGTTCTCCCGCCTATCAGGCAGGACTCGGACCAGGGATGAAGCTGGTCGCCGTCAACGGCCGCAAGTGGGCTCCTGACGTTTTGCATGACGCAATTAAAGTGGCGCCGGAAACTGCCGCGCCCATCGAATTGCTGGTTGAGAATGCGCAGTTCTTCCAGACCTACTCAATTGCCTATCACGACGGCGATAGAAACCCGCATCTGGAGCGCGTCTCCAGCCAACCGGATTTGCTTCACGACCTGCTCGCTCCATTGACGAAATAATCGTTCCGGTTCGGGAGCCGACCCAAGGTTGTAAGCCTTTGGTAAGGGAGTTGGCTCTTGAACACTGCTAGAATCGGC
The DNA here is from genome assembly GCA_049280795.1 of Candidatus Sulfotelmatobacter sp. Taxonomy (GTDB): domain Bacteria; phylum Acidobacteriota; class Terriglobia; order Terriglobales; family Acidobacteriaceae; genus Sulfotelmatobacter. The sequence goes on along the minus strand of JBAPQU010000587.1, from coordinate 1,800 downwards.
TTAGCACGCCACATTCACCCTAAAGATTTAGAGACGTAGAGTTATGGAACGCTCTTCCCCCATTAGAGCCGCCGCTGGATTGCTGGTATGGGCTGCACTATGTTCGCCTGCGACCATCGCCGCTCAAGCTCAAGGCACGCCTTCCGTTCGAAGGGTGCAGGTGCTGGGCAACCGAACCCCGGTCGAGATTGAAATTGAAGCCAGTGATCGTCTCGTTCCCCAAACCCAATTGTTGACCGGTCCCGACCGCCTGGTGGTGGATTTTCCCAATGCCGTTCCCGGCCTCCAACTGCGCAACCAGAAGGTTAGCCACGGAGAAATCAAGGGTGTTCGTGTGAGTTTGTTCAGTGCGAAGCCACCGGTCACGCGCGTTGTAATTGATTTGAAGGAACCGCAGAACTACCAGGTTTTTCCCTACGGGAGAACCGTGATGGTGAAGGTAGGCGTGGGTCCGGTAGCAGCCAAACTCGCTCCAGCTTCGGCTTCCGGAATTGCTTCGCGACCGGGATTGGTGAACACCAGCTATCCCGCGCAGTCGGCGGCGATTTCCGTTTCCGTTTCTGCGCCCACGCAAGCTCCCCCGCCGCCTCCGCTTGTAGTTTCATTCCAGGCGGGGTTGCTTACGATCAGCTCCAACAAGGCCAGTCTCTCGGAAATTCTTTTTGCCGTGCACCAGCGAACCGGAGCGGAGATCGCCATCCCAGCCGGAGCGGAGCAGGAGCAAGTTGTTGCCGATCTCGGTCCCGCAACCGCGCCGGAAGTTCTGGCGCACCTGCTGAACGGCACAAAGTTCAACTTCCTCATTCTCAGTTCGGCGACCGATCCCAGCCTCCTCGATCGCGTCATCCTGAGTGAGCGTCCGGAAGGCGCAATGGCTGCTTCCCGACCTCTGGCACAAATACAGACTCAAGAGGATGTTGATGATGCGGGCAGAGGCGCACCTCCGCCACCGGTTGACCCCGGAAATCAGCCGCAGCCGAATCCCCCTGACACGAAGCCACCCTCCGGCAACGACACTCCGGATTAAGACCTGAGTTTTCTGGATTCACTTCTGCGGAAAATTTCGAGGCAGTTCGCGTCTTTGGACCTACGGGAAAATCACAGCAGATCGGGTTACGACGACGGCGGCGTGATCAGGCGGACGGGCACGGGTGAGGTTCCATGCAGGATCGTACCGGGACTCTGGCCGCAGCCCGTGACATTCATCACGGTCACATAGACGTCGCCCAAGCTATCGACATAGTTGATGAAGACTTGCAGAAAGCCCACGATGGTGACTGCCGTGGTTGTAGGATTGATCACTGTGCCGGTTCCAGGGCTGAAATAAATGGGCACCGAAACGATCGAAGTGCTGCTGGTGATGGCTGTGCCGCTCGTCAGTCCGGCATTGGTCAGAGGATTGTTAGTTCCGGCCTGGATCTGAAACGGGTATGTGGGCGGCGGTGCCTGAGTCGTGGCAAAGGGATCAAGAGTATCCTGGCCGGTTATTGATGCAGCACTGAGGGTATCCGAAGCCGAGTCAGTTCCTTGGTGAATTAGGCATTGTGCTCCGCTTGATGTGTCGCCGGTGCTGACAGGATTCTCGCTCAAGTCCACCGTATTATTTCCCGGATCACCGCACTGGTACGGAGTCAACTGATCGCAGCCTGCAATCGCCTGAGCATACGCGCTGCCGGAAATTTCAGAGCACGCGCCCACCTTGGATGAAGGGATCGCAGTTGAGGTGGAGAGCGGGGGGACCTGGCCTGGAACATATTGGAGATTGGGCAATAGCGCGGCGTTCGTGCCATAGTTCGCCTG
>JBAPQU010000586.1:0-1918 GCA_049280795.1 Candidatus Sulfotelmatobacter sp. | reverse complement strand
GGACTGATGTGCTGGCTGGTGCTGTTCCTTACCCACCGTGGAACGAAGTCAAGGCTCGCCCTCGTCCTCGCCTCGGCGGGAACGGCATTGCTGATTTCTTTGTTGACGCCGCCGCTATGGACCACTTGGCGTCCGGATTGGCTGCCCTGGCCGATCGAGTCTTACATCAACGGCGTACACAATCTGGGCACACCGCAGGCCTGGCTGTTTCCAATATTCCCCTGGGCTGCATTCGCCTTTGCTGGATTGGCCGCCGGATTTATTTTGCAGAGCGACTGGGCAAGCAAGCGCGGAGCGCAGACTTTCTTTCTAGCAGGTGCGGCCGGTTTGGTATTAGTCGCAATTTCGCGCTGGCTTGATGCCCAGCCTCGCCAGCTCTATGCGGTCTACGATTACTGGCACACCAGCCCAAACTTTTGGTTGATCCGCGTGGGCATGCTGCTCATGATTCTGACGGCAAGTTATGCCTGGTGCCGCTGGGTTATCGGAGGTCGAGTTGTCGGGCAACAGCGCACCAGACAGTGGAGCTTCAGCCCGCTCATTCAGTTGGGTCAGGCTTCCCTGCTGGTCTACTGGGTTCATCTTGAATTCGTGTATGGCCGCGCCTCCATCCTGCCCAAACATGTGCAAAGCATCCGGATCGCATCCTTGGGATTGCTCACGATTTTCCTCGCCATGCTGCTCCTCGCTTATCTGCGAACGCGGATGAAGGGACACGGCGCCGAAATGCTGGCCTGGTTTAGGCGTCCGGCAAGCGCGAGCTGAGAGGATGCTTTTGCAGGATGAAGCGTCTCTACTGAAACTGTTTCGCGAACTCCACGACTTCGCGCTCCGCCCAACGGCCATCGTAGGTTGAATCACCATCGCGCTCGCCAACAAAAGCGCAGTGGCCGCCATCCTCAGTTTCAATGTAGGTGATGTTGGAATTCGAAAGGATTTTCTCCCGCGTCTCCGGCAGGATGCGAACGAATGGATCGTTGGCTGCATGAATAACCAACGCGGGACGCGTGATTCGCTCGATGACATGAGATGCAGCAGCGCGGTCGTAGTAGTCATCTGCCCCGGTGAAACCGCAATAGTAAGCGGTGATGCGCTCGTCGAAATCGCGCAGAGTCTTGACGCCGCACAGCCGCGCAGCGTCAAAGCTGCCTGGAAACAACTTCACCTTGCGGCGAAAGCGCTGGAACAATTGCAGCAGAAAATAATATTCGTAAATCCGGTTGGCGGGTTCGTGCAGTGCATCGGCTCCCGCCGCTAAATTCACTGCTGGACACACAGCCGCCACTCCGCGAAATTCCGCCGGACCGTCGCTTCCCCACTCTCCTGCCAGCTTCAAAACTAAATTCCCGCCCATGGAAAACCCGATGAGCACGAAACCGCTAATTCCATCGCGCTCCACAAGGTTACGCGCCACCGCCGCCACATCTGCGGAACGGCTTGAGTTGTACAGCGTGGGCGCGCAGTGGTCCATCCCGCCGCAGTTGCGCTGGTTCATGCGTACCACGTTCATGCCCGCGGCCAATCCGTTCCGCGCGATTCCCATCATGTATTGCGATTCGCTCGATCCTTCAAGGCCGTGCACGACAATCAGCGTCAGAGCTCTCCGGTCCTTCTGCCAATGACAATGGCAGAGCACGGGCACGCCGGGTTCCACGTCGATGAGTCTGCGTTCGGCTTCCGGCAACTCGATATGGCGTTGCAGAAAAAAAGCCGCGAGCGTCTGCACATGCCCGCCACGCAACCCGGCACGCGGCCGAAAGACTGAGGGCGCAAAAGCGCTCGGCTTGTCGCTCAAACCATCTTCGAAGCCGGCTTTTGAACTTACTTTTGAGCCCAAAGGTGCCACGCGGCGGCGCTCCCGTTTGCGAAGTTCGCCCGAATTGATTCTAATAGGAGCAGTCAGTTCCACGGGAGCGAC
>JBAPQU010000585.1:0-2230 GCA_049280795.1 Candidatus Sulfotelmatobacter sp. | reverse complement strand
AAGTCATAAGTCGCGCAGAAAAATGAGCGCGGCGGGTGTGGAGCAAGGGCAGAAAATTGGAATTGAATTCGCCAATGTGGAGAAGGCGAATCTGGTGCCGGAAATCTAAGGATCGGGTGATTGAGCGATTTTGTGATCGGGCGATTGGAAGATGGGTCTGGTTCAGGTTTTCAATCGCCAAATAACAAAATCACCCAATTACTAAATTGGTTTTTCTATGGCGAGTGAGCTTTACAACACGATCGACGCGTTGAGCCGCGAGAAGGGGATCGATCCGCGGATTGTGGTGAGCGCGGTGGAAGACGCCATTGTGATGGCGACGCGCAAATACTACAAGACGCAGGAAAACCTGCGCGCCGAGCTCGACAAAGAGACCGGCAAGATCAATGCCTATGCGGTGAAGACCGTGGTGGAGACGCCGGAGCAGGTGGAAGATCCGCTGTTGCAGATCACGCTGGAAGATGCGCGCAAGGCTGACCCCGCGCTCGAAATTGGTGGAGAGTTGCGCATTCCGAAAGTTACGGAAGGGATTCTCGGACGCATCGCGGCGCAACTGGCGAAGCAGGTGATTTTCCAGAAGGTGCGCGAGGCCGAGCGCGACACGGTTTACAACGAATACATCGGACGCGTAAGCGAAGTGGTGAATGCGACCGTGAAGCGTGTGGAAGGTCCGGATGTGATCTTCGACATCGGCAAGGCGGAAGCACGCATGCCGCGCAAGGAACAGTCGCGGTTGGAATCGTTTGCCATCGGCGAGCGTGTGCGGGTTGTAATTGCGCGCGTGGAAAAAGCTTCGAAAGGCCCGGCAGTCGTGGTATCTCGTGCCGTGCCGGATCTGGTGCAGCATTTGTTCCAGACCGAAGTGCCGGAAATTTATGACGGCACGGTTGTGATCCGCGCGATTGCGCGCGAGGCCGGCGAACGCACCAAGATTGCAGTCATGTCCAAGGATAAGGACGTGGATGCGGTGGGCGCATGCGTCGGCATGAAGGGTATGCGCGTGCAGTCGATCATCCGCGAACTGCACGGAGAAAAAATCGACATCATCGAGTATCACGAAGATGCGGTGACCTTCGCCGAGAAAGCTCTTCAGCCGGCGAAGGTGAGCAAGGTCACCGTGGTCGATTCCGGCGGCAAACATTTGGAAGTCGTTGTGGATGACAGCCAGCTCTCGCTTGCCATCGGCAAGAAGGGGCAGAACGTACGACTGGCGGCGAAGTTGCTGGGCTGGAAGATCGACATCAAGAGCGAGGAAGAGAAGCGGCAGGAAGTGGAACAGCAGATGGCGGACATGGTGCCGCAGACTGTTACGCCGCTGGATAAAGTGCCCGGCTTGGGCGATGGCTTGGTGGAAAAGCTTGGCGCGGCCGGAGTAACTACGGTGGAAGCGCTGGCCGATATGACTCCGGAGCAACTCGAGGCAATCGAGGGCATCGGGCCGAAGACGGTGGAAAAAATCAGCCTTGCCGTGAATAATTACTTTGCCAGCCTTGAGGGCGCGGCGGTTGAGGGCGCAGTTGAAGGTGAAGTGGCGGCGGAAGGCGAGGCTGTTGCGGCGGAGCCTGCGGAAGCAGAATCTTCGGAAGCAGGTTCGGAAGATATTACTGCGGAAGTTCCTGCGGCGACCGAAGAAGGCACCGTTGAAGCAGATGCGTTTGCCCCAGACGAGAATGAAGAACAGGCGGAGCCTTCCGGGGAGCAGTCGACTCCGGAAGAAGAGTCCGCTTCCGAGACTAGAGAGTAATTATGGCCCGCTGGTATGAGTTCGACGGCGTGGGACCGAAGAAAGTGACTCCGCGAGGTCGATGATGACCTAACTAAAACGCGGAGAAACGAAAGGCCGGATGAGTAAGGTTCGAATTAACGATCTAGCCCGAGAGCTGGAAGTCAAAAGCAAAGCAATTCTGGACACGCTGGCGCTGGTCGGTGTGACCGAAAAGAAGACGCACTCCAGTTCTCTGGAAGAGCATGAAGCGGAGAAAGTGCGTGTGTACCTCCGCTCCTCCGGGGAAGGCTCTTCACAAAGCAAATCCAGTTCCCGCCCGGTTCGCGGCGAAGAAGAAATCAAAACCAAGATTGATCTGTCGAACATTTCCCGTCCCGGAGATGTGCTCAGGGCGATTACACAAAGGAAGGAGGCAGTTGCACCGCCTGCGCCACCGCGTCCAGTAGCACCGCCGGTTGCGCATGCACCAGCGGCCGTAGCGCCGCCTGCACCCAAGCCTATAGC
>JBAPQU010000584.1:0-13567 GCA_049280795.1 Candidatus Sulfotelmatobacter sp. | reverse complement strand
CCGCATAAACACTGCTTATTTCGCATCTTGTTGATTTGGCGAGTGGGGACGTAGTTCAGTTGGTTAGAACGCTGCCCTGTCACGGCAGAGGCCGCGGGTTCGAGTCCCGTCGTCCCCGCCATTCTTTACAAAAGAGTCGTCCCGATTTCGCTAAAACGAATAAGGGTGCAAAGCCACGGCTTTTCTTCACGATCCAGTTCGATCTGGTCAGGATGTCCGAAACATCAATTCTTCTTCCTTTTCGCGGGAGGAGCCAGCGCGACGGAAGCCTCGGTGGTGAGCAGAAGGAACGTGAATGTCTCCTGCAGGTACAAGCGGACAGCGGCATCGGTGTGGCTGAGATAACCGATGGAAACGTCTTGACCAATGTGTAGCTCGAAATCGCCGCCACGAGTGGTCAGTACGAAAGCGCCAGCGATGGCAGGGGCCCAGACGATTTGATCTTTGACCAGCCGTTTGACGTGCTCCAGCACCGGGTATCCGTAGTCGCTGGTCTCGGCGAGTGCGGTGTAGGCGTCGGCGCCGAGCAGCACGGAGTAGGGACCATTGACGCCGACGAGACGCAACTGGCTCAAGCTCTGGGCAATAGCATCCGGGTACTGGCGCACGTCGGCGGGGAGCGTCATGATCGGGTTGCTGGTTTCCTGGCGTATACCTCCAATACCGGCGGCGGCATAGCCCTCGAATATGGCGGCGTCCTCGGCAAAGGCGATCTGTCGTGCGGCGTCTTTCGCCGGCTGCCAGTCGGAGTCGTTCGCACCACGATCGACATCGTCGATCGTCTGGCGATTTAGTTCGAACGGAACACGCAGCTCGACCAGAGCCTTTACCTCGCGCTGACTCGCGGTGATGCCCTTGGCTGGGGCGGCGATTGTTCGCAGGTGCCCGGTGCCGACGGCGGAGAGTGCCGTGCCGGCCGGCCCCTTCAGGTCAACGACACGGCGTCCGGCAAGGTAGCGCTTGAGTGTGCGCGAGGTTTCTTCTTCGATCTGAGCCCATGCTGATTCGGAAATGGGGGCAAGCTCGCGATGGAGATTATTCATGTTGTATGTCTCCTTTGAGAGAACCGATGCCGAGCGATCCGTCGCGCACCGATGAAATAGATGAAGGTGGAATGGATGAAGAGGGCGTGGATGAAGATGTTTCCGACGCTATTGGCGCTGTGGGGGATTCCGCAACCGTAGGCTGATCTTCGTTGCTTTGAGCGTCACTAGGTCGGCCGCCATTAGTTGGATCGTCCGCGACATTTTCAAGGAACGTTGCCGACGGTACGAAGAACAGATTTCCCGTAACGGCGCGGCTGAAGTCGAGAATCCTGTCGTAGTTGCCGGGCGGCCGTCCGATGAACATGTTCTCGAGCATCTGCTCGATGGTGCGGGGCGAACGGCTGTAGCCGATGAAATAAGTTCCGAATTCACCATACCCCGGCCGGCCGAAGGGCATGTTATCGCGCAGGATCTTGATCTCTTTCCCGTTCTCAACGATGGTAGTGAGTGCGTTGTGCGCGGAGGTTGGCTTGACGGAATCGTCCAGTTCGATATCGGAGAGCTTGGTGCGGCCGATAATGCGCTCCTGCGCTTCAGTGGAAAGCGTATTCCACGCGTCAAGATCATGGAGATATTTCTGAATGATGACGTAGCTGCCGCCGGCAAAGCCGGGGTCTTCGTCGCCAATTACGACGGCGTCGGCGGCTGCCGTACCCCTGGGATTTTCCGTTCCGTCGACGAAGCCGAGGAGATCACGGTCGTCGAAGTAGCGAAAGCCCTGCACTTCGTCCACCGCGGAAACGGCATTTCCGAGACGCGCCGTAATCTGGGTGGCCAGTTCGAAGGATAGATCCATGCGCTTGGCGCGGATGTGGAACAGCAGGTCGCCGGGCGTGGCAACTGCGTGGCGCGTGCCGGAGCGAATCTCGCGGAAGGGATGCAGATCTGCTGGCCGCGGCTGCCCAAAGAGGCGATCCCAGGCTTCGAATCCAAACCCCACGACGCAGGATAGGCCTCCCTCCAGGTCACGAAATTCTACTGCGCGCACCAGCGCGGGAAGGTCTCCGCAGAATGAGCGTAGAATAGCGCGATTCTCGGAGCCTGGATTGAGCTTGGCGACCAGGAAGATCGCGGCGCGGGTAAGCGGCGCAGCTACCGCCTGCGCGAGGGCAGGAGATTTTTTTGCGGCTTCGGATGCGCTTATCGGATTGAGATCGGGACCGGTCTTCATCAGATATCGTCGCTAGTGTCGTGCGCGCATTTTGCTTTCCGAAATGCAGCGCTCGCGCGTGTCACACAAAAATTCGTCCTGCTAGCTTACCATCGGCTGCCAAACGCGCAACAGCTCCCGCGTAAGGCTCGGGTCACCCAATGTAAGTTAGGCGGGTGCAAAGCACAGTTGCCACCGTCTCGATGACAAGTAATTGGAGGCGCTCCAGTATGCCGTTAGCCGGCGCGCCGGGACACGAGATCTCGACGCGAAGAACCGGCAAAGTCCTGGACCAATGCGGCGACCTCATCCGCAGCGGTGTCTAACGCGAAATGACCGCCGTCGACAACGTGGACTTCAGCGTTCGGCACATCCTGCCGGTATCGCTCTGGCTCGCCCGAGTCAAACGAGAGCTCATACTTGCCCCAGATCACCAGCAGGCGCGGCTGGTTCTCACGCATCCATGCTTGCCATTTGGGGTATGCTTCCACATTGGTTCGGTAATCGTAGAACAGATCACTTTGGATCTCGCCCTGGCCGGGCTGATTGAGAAAATAGAACTCATCGGTCCAGAGATCGGGATTGTAGCGTTCTACATTCGGATCGTTTCCGACGTGGCGGGTACGGGTTGAGGCCAGTGAAAGCAGATTTGTGCGAAGCGCGCTTTCGTTCGGAGCGCGATCGGCCCAGAAAGCGCGCCGCGTTTTCCAGTTGGCTCCCAGGCCTTCATTATGTGCTACAGCATCCTGGACGATGAGAGCCTCGACCCGGTTCGGATGGGCCAAGACCATGCGAAACCCCACGGGGCCGCCGTAATCCTGCATGTAAAGCGTATAGCGCGAGAGCCCGAGCGCCTCGGTGAAATGATTCATGATTTCGGCGATGTGATCGAAGGTATAGGCGAACTGCTTCGGGTCCGGCCAGTCGCTGTGCCCGAAGCCGGGGTAATCGGGAGCAACCAGGTGATAGTGATCGGAAAGCCGGGCGAAGAGCGGCTCGAACATTCGTGACGAAGAGGGAAGTCCGTGGAGTAGGAGGAGCGTCGGCGCGTCTTTCGGGCCGGCTTCTCGGTAGAAGATAGAAAGACCGTCGATCTGGGTCGTACGATAAAGTGTCGGATGCGACATGGATCATCTTCTCCTTTGCTATGGAACTCAAGGCCCGAGCAGCAAAGAAGCATCACTAGCAATGCCTACACGCGCTCAGAACGTGGTATGTAGCATACTCTGTTCCCGGCTGTGTATACCGGATTCACCCGATTTTCACATCAGTCGGCGATCTCTTCCAATCCGCTTTTGTAGTGGTAGACTTTCTCCATGGCTGCCAATAAGAAAGCTAAGAAAAAGATCCCCGCGAAGAAAGTCCGACCGGGAAGCAAAACTCCGAAAAAATCAGCGAAGAAGAAGGCCTCTCCGAAGAAGAAGACCGTGAAACGCGCGGCCAAACCCGCCGCAAGAATCAGCAATGCCCGCAGGAACGCTTCCAGAAAGAAGATAAGCGCGAAAGAGCGGATATTCGACTCGTCAATCCCCACGCCACGAAACGCGCAGGGCCTTTCCGGAGACTCAGATTCACAGGGCTTGTCCGAGGTTGAGAGTGCGGATTCGGAAAGCGTCGGCGAACTGCTCGATGAGGGAAATACCTTCGAAGCTGAAGCTGTAAAAGGTGTGGAGCAGGCTGACGATGACGACGAAAGAGAAGTCCGAACGCGCGAGTTTCCCGAAGACGACGTGCCTCAAGAGTATCTCGATGAGGATTAGTCGCGTTCGATAACGCAGCCTTCCATAATGCAAGCGCGGCCGGGTTTATTTACGGTATTGCTCGTCGCTAACCTGCTCCATCCAGTCGACCACTTTGCATTACTTAGTTTTGCGAGGAGTGGCGCTTATGCGCTTCTCCAGGAGCACATGGACGGTGTCGCCTACATCTTTACCGATTGCGTGGCGGGTAGCAGCTTTCACAGGCAGCATGTGGCTGCCATCGCCTCTTGCCATAAATGAGCTCTGAAATGAGTGTCCGTCGATTTTTCCCTTTACCTTCACCAGACCGCGTGTTCCAAAAAAGTCCACCGACTGAGGCCAGATTAAATAGGTCCATCCGCCTTTGCTGGAACTCTTTTGTAGCTTTGCGGCGAACGGCTTCGATAGCTTACCCATAATTCCTCCGTTTGGATCCGCCGCGACCGCGGCGAAAGGAAATTCAAAGCATGGTTACTCAGACTTGAGAGAAGCCATGTCGATGGAGAAGCGGTATTTCACATCGGACTTGAGCAGCCTCTCATAGGCTTCGTTAACTTTCTGGATCGGAATGACTTCGACATCGGAGATGATGTTGTGCTCCCCGCAGAAATCGAGCATCTCCTGGGTTTCGGCAATGCCGCCGATGTTCGAACCTGAAAAACTGCGCCGGCGCGTTATCAGATCGAGCGCGGCAACTCCAAGGCGTTTCGGCGGCGCGCCGACAATGGTGAGGTTGCCGTCGCGGCGGAGCAGCTTGATGTAGGCATTAACGTCGTGGTCGGCGGAAACGGTATCAAGGATGAAATCGAAGCTCTCGGCGTGCTTTTGCATCTCGTCGGCGCTGCGCGAGATAACGACTTCGTCGGCACCGAGACGGAGTGCGTCTTCTTTCTTGTTCGCTGAAGTCGTAAACACAACTACGTGGGCACCGAACGTATGGGGAAATTTCACTCCCATGTGGCCCAGTCCACCCAGCCCGACTACGCCGACTTTCTTGCCCTTGGCGACACCCCAGCGGCGCATGGGCGAGTAAGTTGTGATTCCGGCGCAGAGCAGAGGAGCAGTCCCAGCAAGGTTTAGATTCGAGGGCACGCGCAGCACAAATCTCTGATCTACGACAACACTCTCGGAATAACCGCCGTAAGTGACGCCTCCGAGGTGATTATCCGGAGAGTTAAAGGTGAGCTTCATATTCGGGCAGAATTGTTCGAAGCCAGCTCTGCACTCGGGACAAGTGCCGTCCGAGTCCACCATGCAGCCAACCGCGGCAAGATCGCCGGGCTCGAACCTCTTGACTGCCGAGCCGACCTTAGTGACACGGCCGACAATCTCGTGGCCCGGAACAATCGGGTATACGGTGGGCATGAATTCGCTCCACTCATTACGCACCGAGTGAAGATCGGAGTGGCAAATTCCGCAGAATAGGATTTCGATCTGCACGTCGTGTTCGGTTGGATCGCGCCGCGCGATCGTGGTTGAGGCCATCGGCGAGGTCGCAGTTGCAGCTGCATAAGCTTTCGTGTTGTACATGCATCTCCCTTTCACAGACCCGTCATTTTTTCCAGCCGCTCCGGATAGCGCGCGCCTTCAACGGTGATTCTTGAAGATGCGCTCTCAATCTCGCGGAGATCGTCAGGCGTGAGCTGGATTGCAACCGCTCCAATATTCTCTTCGAGGCGATTTAATTTCGTCGTACCAGGAATCGGAACAATCCACGGCTTTTGCGCGAGCAGCCACGCGAGCGCAATCTGCGCCGGCGTCGCCTTCTTCTTCTTCGCGATGCTGCCAAGCAGATCGATCAGCGCCTGGTTCGCCTTGAGAGCCTCCGGGGCAAAGCGAGGCAGAGTGCTGCGAAAGTCCGTGCTGTCAAACTTCGTGTCTTCTTTGATCGCACCTGTCAGAAAGCCCTTGCCCAGCGGGCTATACGGCACAAAACCGATTCCGAGTTCTTCCAGTGTAGGGATGATTTCCGCTTCAGGCTTCCTCCACCACAGCGAATATTCGCTTTGCAGCGCAGTGAGCGGCTGGACTGCGTGTGCTCGGCGAATCGTCTTCGCGCCCGCTTCCGACATGCCGAAGTGTTTCACCTTACCCGCGCGAATCAGTTCCTTCACGGCGCCCGCAACATCTTCGATCGGCACATTCGGGTCAACCCGATGCTGGTAGAGCAGGTCGATGGTCTCGACTTTGAGCCGCTTGAGCGAGCCCTCAACCGCTTCCTTGATGTGCTCGGGCTTACTATTCACACCCGGCGGTACACCCTTCATTCCCCGAGGGTCTTTGTCAGGACTGACGTCGAAGCCGAACTTGGTGGCAATTACCAATTTGCCGCGAAACGGAGCGAGGGCTTCGCCCACAAGCTCTTCGTTCAACCACGGACCATAGACTTCTGCGGTGTCAAAGAATGTGATGCCACGATCCACCGCGGCGTGGAGGAGATCGGTCATCTCTTTCTTGTCCTTTGGTGGACCGTAAGAAAAACTCATTCCCATGCAGCCAAGACCGAGGGTTGAAACCTGAAGATTGCTTTTTCCAAGTTTGCGTTTTTGCATGATTTCTCCTTATGACCGTTTCCCTCACTCAGAGAATAAAATCAAACGCCACAAAGATGGTAGCCCGATCCTTCCGATTTATTGCCTATTCCTCTTGTTAGATAAATAATCATTGGCACGTTCAAGGCCGTGCGCCTATTCTTAGCAAAGTACAGGGAGTCCACGACAATGAAAAAAGCCAGTAAACACGTTACTCCGCCATCAAGTCGAGCGCGCGAACTACGCGCCGAACTGGCTCGTAAGATTGCATCGTTCATGGGCTCCAAAGAGAATCGGGCAACGGACATTCCCGGTCTCACACTTCACCGGCGGACCGCGCCAACCGCTCGCTGTTCGATGACCTACCAGCCGGGCGTGACGGTCATCGCGCAGGGGCGCAAACGTGTAGAACTCGGACAAACCACTTTCATCTACGGTGAATCGCGATACCTATTGACCGCGGTCGATTTGCCAATTGTCAGCCAGATCATCGAGGCCAGCGAAAAGGCGCCCAGTCTCGCCATGTCGATGAAACTCGAAATGCCGATGGTTCGAGAACTTCTCAGCCGGGAAGAGATTCAGTGGCCTGAGGCGGCCTCAGATAGCCCCGCCATGGCAATCGGGGAAGCCACTGCGGAATTTCTGAGTGCATGTTGCCGGCTAGTAGATCTGCTCGATACCCTGCAGGACATTCCTTTTCTAAGCGGCCTGATTCAACGCGAGATTATTTATAGAATCCTCCGCGGACCAGAGGGTGCGCGTCTGCGCGCGATTGCCACGCTCGGGGATCAAAGTCATCGCACGGCAAAGGCGATCGCGTGGATCAAAACGAACTACGCCAAGCCGCTGCGGGTGGAATATCTCGCAGAGGTTACCAGCATGGGCGTCTCCACGTTGCACCATCACTTTCGTGCGCTAACCGCCATGAGTCCTCTTCAATATCAAAAGCAACTTCGTCTGCAGGCAGCACGGGGGTTGATGCTTCTGAATGGCCTCGATGCCGCCAGTGCTGCTTTTGAGGTTGGATATGAAAGCGCCAGCCAATTTAATCGCGAATACAGCCGCTTCTTCGGTCAACCGCCCATGCGGGACATTCAGTCTCTTCGCCTGCCGGGCGCTCTGCCCATGGAGACGGAGAACGGCAGACACGCAACAATCTAATCGGCCTAGGAACTGTAGTTCGCCACAACTCGCACCACTTTCCCGCTCGCGGAAAGTTCCATGAATTCTGCCGTACGTATTCCCTTTTGATTGGTGTAATAGAGCACCATGCTGTTTATGCCCCAGAGCACATCCTCAAGATGAAAGTGGAGTTCCGGGTAGGCTTCCAGTCCCCGCTGAAAGTAAGCTCGCAAGTTTGGCTTCCCGGGCACCTTGCCATCCGGTATCCCCAAAAGACGTGCGGCCACGGGCGAGATCAACTCGATTGCATCCTCGTAATGCGTCATGATCAAGTCCAGATCGTGAGCGTTCCAGGCCACAACCCAATGATTGGCCAGAGTCCAGGCTTCGTCTCTCGTCACTGGCGTTCCCTCCATTCGCGGCTCAATCAGAACAGGATTAAACATTGGAAGATCACTTCTTGGCAGCCGCAGATGAGTAACCCTGCCAGATATATTCAAGGGCTTCCGGAAGCGTTTGTTGCACGACCGGATGATCCACATGGACTGCGTTGCGAGCAAAGATAAACTGATAGTGATATCCCTTCGCCGCGAGTACCTTCGCCATATTCTCGTTGGCGACGACCCAATCGTGCATGTTGTCGCGCATTACGTTGGGATTAAAAAGATCGCGGTCGCCAACTTCCATCCAAATTCGTATCGGCTTCAACGGGCTGTTGGGGATGAGATGCTCGTGAAATTCCCATGCGCCATGCGGCGTTTGCGGATTGCTGGGCCACTGCTGGTTGATAAATGTTCCGGAGTAAGTCAGCACGCGGTGATAAAGGTCAGGGCGATACCAGGCCATGATCAAAGCGCAGGCGCCTCCTGAGCTGTAACCCATGGCCGCGCGACCGTCCGGGTTCTTGGTAAGTTTCACACGTGCCCGTCTTTCGACTTCCGGCAAAACTTCCTTCTCCACAAACTCAGCAAAGACACCGGACATCGTGTCGTACTCAAGACCGCGTTGACTGCCCTGAGCATCGCCGCCTCCATTGGCTATAGAAATGGCTATCATCACCGGGACTTTGTATTGCGCGATCAAATTGTCCAATGCAGAAAAGAGTCCATGGTCCGGTCCATCTGTTCCGACGAGGAACGGCGCAATGCTGCCCGGAACATATTGTTTGGGCACATAGACTGCCACCTTCCGCGTATACGGCGCAGGATGGCTGGTGGTCACCACGAGCTTCGCCGGGTCAGATGGATCGACGGTTCCGAAGGTGTTTGGATCGCGCGCGATGCCGGGATAAATCTTGCTGTCTGCCGAGTTCATCGTGAACTCGATTACGGTTCCGTGCGGGACGTCATCGTGAGCAGACATGGCGGGATCGGCGTTGTGCGTGGGCCCGATGATGAAATTGCCGTCCACATCCGACGGCGGGAGTGTGCTGTCGGACAGTTCCTTCGCTGTGACATAGCCCGCACTGTGCGGGTCGCGCGTTGGCGAAGTAGGCCGTGTCACTGATTGCGCGGGGGATTGCGTGGCGGATTGCGTCACGACAATCGCAACCAAGCTAACCAGCAACGCGATTCGCAGAGACGATAGCAAGCGCGGGAATGAGACGATCCAGTTCATTCGTAGCGTTTAGCCGGGGATAGACGAGTCGTTCCCGAGTTCTTCGATTAGTGACAATGGGAAGTATTATAGGTCAAGGAGTAAGCCGTGACTACGCATCCATCCATGCTTCGTCAACCTATGCTTCGTCAACCCAAGGTTCAAACTCAACTTGGTAGAGCTGCAGTGCAGATCTTTGCCACCAATGAGCGCATGAATCAGATGCTGATCGAGCGTCTTGATCCTGCCGCCTGGAGTGCTAAACCAGCAATAGTCAAACCTCCGGAGCTAAATCGACTGGCAACGTCCGGACCATCGCCGCGATCTTCACCCACATGCACAATATGCGCTGTAAGTGGGTCCGACTTACAGCTCCGCACCTGAAGGTTCCGCGACAGCTCAACCGTGCGCACTGCACGCCGCAGCAGGCCCGCGCGGGATTGACCGAGAGCGCCGCTCGCTGCATGGAGATGCTGGCCGAGGCACTCGGCGGCGGAGGCCGCGTGGAAAAGTTTCTAAGAGACGGCTGGGCTAAACCTTGGCCGGTTGGCCCAGAAATGCTGTGCTACATGCTTGCTCATGAAGCCCACCATCGCGGGCAGGTATGCATGCTCGCGCATCAGCTCGGATACAAATTGCCGAACCAGGTGATGGCTGGTATCTGGAATTGGGAAATGCTGTGGAAAGAGTGCGGTTCGCCTCGCGGCCCCGGCTGGGATTCTTAACGAATTTGACCTTCTTAACTCTGCCCCGCACACTAATTGCTGGTGACACAAGCGTCCAGCAGTTCGTCAAAATGGTTATAGAACGCATGTCCGTCACTGCTGGCAGATGAAAGGTAGATATGCTCCTTTGTCGGTCAACTATCGCGAATCACGGTTGTTCAGCTCGCACAGTGGCGAAATTGCTTTCGGTTTTCAACCTAACCTGCCTTTGTCTGTTGGGCGTATTCGCCCCGGTGCCGGCGCAGGGCGGGAACGCAACTTTTCCGAATATTCAAATTTCGCCGACCCCAGCCCAGTCCGTGTCAGCTCGTCTTGCCGCTCAAAACGCTTTATTCCAGGAGCAATTCGATAATGACATGAAAGCTTCTCCCGAGAGCGAGACTGCCCGCGGAGACTATCGTGACAACGCGATGCTGGACGATTACTCTCTGGCAGCCAGTGCAAAGCAAAACACCGTCGATCGCGGGTATAGGGCGAAACTCGAAGCCATTTCCACCGAGGGATTTCCCGGGCAGGATCGCATCTCGCACGACCTCCTTCTTCACGTTCTGGATAATCGCATCGCTGACTATGAGCTCAAAAATTATGAAATGCCGCTCTCGCAAATGCAGGGTATCCAGAACAGCCTTGCCGATCTTCCGAACTCCGTACCGCTTGATACGGTTCAGCATTACGAAGATTACATCGCACGTCTCCACCAGATTCCCCGCGCCTTTGAGCAGACGATCGACGTGCTCCGTCAGGGAGAAAAAGACGGATTAATGCCAGTCCGGATTTTGCTCGAGCAAATACCGGTTCAATGCGAAGGCACGATTCATGAAAATCCGTTCCTGGCTCCGACGAAGAAGTTTCCTAATTCAATCTCCGCGGAAGAGCAGAAGCGATTGACGGAGCAAATTGTGCAGGCGGTAAACGCTGAGGTGCTGCCTGCTTATCACCGCTTTGCCGATTTCATTGCGAAGGATTACGCTCCACATGGCCGTACTGCGATTGGGCTGAACAGTTTGCCGGACGGCGCTCGCCGCTACCGGCAAGCCATTCGAGAGCAAACCACTACAGATATGTCCCCGGTGGAGATTCATGCGCTTGGGCTGCGAGAGGTTGAACGCATCAATGTTCTGCTCACCAATCTTGCGATCAAAGCGGGCTATAAAGACCTGGCCAGCTTTCGCGGCGCACTCAATAGCGATCCGAAATACGTTCCAAAATCTGCGGATCAGATCGTCGATGATTTTCGCCGCTACGTCGGCCAAATGCAGCCGCGGTTGCCCGAGCTGTTTGGAGTGTTCCCAAAAACTCCGCTGACGGTGGAAGCCGTCCCCGCCTCGCAACCCAACAATCCCACTCACTATATTTTTGGCACTCCGGACGGCGCGAGGCCAGCCCGCGTCGTCGTGGCCACTTCGAACTACGCGCGGAGAAAACTTCTGCCGGACGAGACACAGGCTTACCACGAAGGCATCCCCGGCCATCACATGCAGATTTCAATCCAGCAGCAGCTCACTGGCCTACCTGAGTTTCGCCTGCATCTCGTCAACAACGCATACGCCGAAGGCTGGGCTGTCTATGCCGAGGCCCTTGGCAAGGAGATCGGCTTTTTTCAGGATCCCGCCTCAGATTACGGGCGGCTCAACTTGGAGTTGATGCGCGCTGTCCGCCTGGTTGTCGATACCGGTATTCACTCTGAAGGTTGGACTCGTGAACAAGCGGTGGCCTACTTCCGCGAGAGCGGGGCCGCCGATGAGCCTACCACCCAGGCCGAAATTGACCGCTACATCGCGTGGCCGGCTCAGGGCCTAAGTTACAAGATTGGCCAGCTCAAGATTCTTGATCTCCGCAATCGTGCCAAACAGCAGCTTGGCTCCCGCTTCGATATCAGGAGTTTTCATGATGAAATCCTCAGCGGCGGAAGCTTACCGCTTGACGTGCTGGAAGCTCGCGTCGCTCGCTGGATCGAAAGCCAGCTTCCGAACGGAGCTAAGTAGCAATTCACCGCACCCATAGTGCTTCTACTTCATTAGCTCGCCGATAAAAACTCCGTAAGGTTCCAACAGAATTTCATTCCCGCTGACGGTCGATTTACCGGTCGCGAGCAGACTCTTCGCAGATGCGAAGCCTTTTCCTTGCAAACCGAATTTGATCTTCTGCGCCGTGTTCGACATGTTCAGAGCGACCACCACGCCCTGATCTTTGTAGATGCGCGAGTAGGAAAGCACGTTCGGATCGCTCTCGTTCAAAGCCGCGTAGTCTCCATCCAGCAGCGCACGGTTGGTGTGGCGCAGCTTCAGCACACTCTTGTAGAACTCCAGCACCGATTCCGGATTTTTCGATTCATCCGCTACATTGTGCGTCTTATAGGTTGGCGGAACCGGAAGCCACGGCGTGCCTTTGGTAAAGCCCGCATTTTCGCTGCTATCCCACTGCATGGGAGTACGCTCCCCATCGCGTCCTTTTTCTTCCGGCCACCCCTTACGTCCGATCGGATCCTTCACATCTTCTTTGCGCGCGGGTGGCGTGGTCTTCATTCCAATCTCTTCGCCGTAATACATGATGGGAGTTCCACGCAAAGTAAGATAAAGCGCTCCCATCAACTTTGCGATCTGGTCGTTGTGCGCGCCATCGCCGTAGCGGTCGTAGGAGCGCACGATGTCATGGTTGCTGATCACAAACGTTGGCCATCCGGAAGCCGAATTGACCTCGGCAATCTGTTTGCGGAATTCCGCGGGCGAGAGTTTGTTCACCATGGTGAAAAGAAAATCCATGGGCAACTGCAGTTCGTTGTTGCTCGCGCCGTAGTATTGGTTGAGCTCGTTTACGTCCGCCGTCCAGGTCTCCCCGATCAGCACCGCGTTATATTCGTCGGCCACCTTCCGCAGTCCACGCAATACATCGTGCACCTCCGGCAGCTTGGTGTTGTATTTGTTTTCCTCGATCGGATCTCCAAAAGCATTCTTGCCGGAACTCTGAATTGGATTGTCGCGGAGCTTCGGATCTTCGAACAGCGTATCCACGGCATCTAATCGAAACCCTGCGACACCCCGCTTGTACCACCAGCGGGTTACGTCGAACATCGCATCTTTCACCGCCGGGTTACGCCAATTCAGGTCGGGCTGCTCGGGATAAAAATAATGGTAGTAGTACTGATCTGTGCTCGGATCGAACGCCCACGCCGACCCTCCAAAGATCGAAACCCAGTTGTTGGGAGGTTCGCCCGGCCCCTTTCCATCGCGCCAGATATACCAGTCGCGATATGTGGACGTGCGCGACGACTTCGAATCCAGGAACCACTTGTGTTGATCGGATGTGTGATTGACGACAAAATCGAGGATGATGTGGATGTCGCGCTTCTTAGCCTCGCGCACGAGCAGATCGAAATCTGCGAGCGTTCCATACATGGGATCGATGTTCTCGTAATCGGAAACGTCGTAGCCAAAATCGATCTGCGGCGAAGGAAAGCACGGCGTAATCCAGATCGCATCGATTCCGAGATCCTTCAAGTAATCCAGCTTCGACGCAATTCCCTTCAAGTCGCCAACGCCGTCATTATTGCTATCGGCAAAACTGCGTGGATAAATTTCGTAAAATACCGCGTGCTGCCACCACACATTACCCTCACTATCCAAAATATGGGGAGTTTGAGCTGCTGATACAACCGAAG
>JBAPQU010000583.1:0-16745 GCA_049280795.1 Candidatus Sulfotelmatobacter sp. | reverse complement strand
TCACCGAATTGAAGAATTCGTGAGTCTCGGGATGAGGCCGCGCATCATTCACCTGTTGGAAACTTCTCATTGGGTGGGGAAATCCATGAGTCCGGTGCCGGCCTGGTTTGAACGCAAGTTTGAATTTTCATTCCCTGCCGAGCTATATCCGAATATGCTGGCGCGTCTGCACGGCACTCCAGCGCGAGTTGAAGAAGTGCTGCGCGGCCGTTCTCAGCTAATCCTCGTCAGGAAGCCACAGGAAAAGTGGTCGGCGCAGGAACATGCTGGCCACATGCTTGACCTCGAACCGCTTTGGCTGGCGCGAGTGGGCGATTACGTGGCGGGCAGCGAGCAACTTACCGTGACAGACTTGCAGAATCGAAAAACTGATGAGGCCAACTACAACGCGCAGCCTCTAGAAACTATTTTGGCGGAGTTTCGCAGCGCCCGAGCCAAATTGCTGAACCGCGTGGACGAAGTTGATGCTGCCCTATTTAATAGCGCTATTCCGCACCCGCGTTTGAAGACGCCGATGCGGCTGGTCGATCATTTGTATTTTGTCGCCGAACACGACGATCACCATCTGGCGCGAATCTGGGAGCTGGTCAATACTTCGAGGTAGCAGGCCGACACGATCGAGGGCATGGCTACGATTATTGGACGACGATCATTGGATCATGATCAATGGCTTGGCGTGGGCCACAACTTCGCCAATTTGTACGGCTGGCACGCCTGCTGCATTGAGGGACTGCATCAGCCGCGCTGAGTCTTCGGATGCGACCGAAATCAATAGGCCGCCGGCGGTCTGAGGGTCGAAGAGAAGCGACCGCAGGTCTGCTGAAATTCCATCGTCATAACCGACCACACATTCGGCAAAATCGCGGTTGTTGTTGAGGCCGCCTGGAATATAGCCAGCACGAATGCACTCCAAAGCGCCGGGTAGAATCGGAATATTTTTCGAAAAGAATCGTAGCGCAACGTTGCTGGCCAAGGCCATTTCGCGCGCATGTCCGATCAGGCCAAAGCCGGTAACGTCGGTCATGGAGTGAATGCGGAATTCCCCTTGCTGAATCACTTCCGCCGCACGCTTGTTCAGAGTGGTCATCGATTGCACAGCGGCGCCCATCCAGGCAGGTTCGGCTTTGCCTTTTTTAACTGCCGTGGAGATCACGCCAGTGCCTAGCGACTTGGTGAAGATGAGAGCATCGCCCGGTTTGGCGCCGCCATTGGCGAGAATTTTTTTCGGATTGATGAGGCCGGTTACGGAATATCCGAATTTGGTTTCTTCGTCGCGAATGCTGTGGCCGCCGATCACGGTGCATCCGGCTTCGACCATCTTTGACAATCCGCCGGCGAGGATGCGTTCAAGAATTTCCAGGTCCGCCTTCTCGGGAAAACACACCAACGCCAGCGCGGTGATCGGGCGTCCGCCCATCGCGTAGACGTCACTCAACGCATTGGTGGCGGCGATTTGGCCGAAGACGTAGGGATCGTCCACGACTGGCGTGAAGAAGTCGACGGTCTGCACCAGTGCCTGGTCGGGCGCGATTTGATACACTCCGGCGTCGTCGGCGTGGTCAAAGCCGACTAGAACATTAGGGTCGTGTTGCCGGGCTAATTTCCCAAGCACCGAGTCCAGCGCCGCCGGACTTAGTTTGGAAGCTCAACCCGCAGCTTTTACCGACTCCGTCAGGCGAAATGGTTTTGTTTCGGCCATGAGTCATTGTACCGAGTTGCGTGATGCCCAAAGGATTTTTACCACGGAGACACGGAGGCACGGAGAAATCAAAGGCACGTCGAGTTCTCCGTGTCTCTGTGCCTCCGTGGTGAGATTTCCCTACTTTACCGCGACGTCGGTGATCTGGATTTCAGGATACTGATGGTTCCACTGTGCAGAAATGCTTTCAAACGTCAGCCGAAAGGGTTTGCTCTGGCCGGGACCGAGCGGCGAGACGCTGAAGTCTACGGCTTCGGGATAAGGGCCATCGGTTTTCAGCACCTGCATCGGGATTTCTTCGCGCTGGGCGAGTTGCCCCAACTCGTCTTTAAATGTAACTTCGACAACCACGTGAGTGATGGTTTTATTCCCCGAGTTAGCGACCGTTCCATCGACATAGCTGACTGTAGCTCCGACGAAATTTTCCGCTGCGCTCATTTTGAAATCGCTGAGCTTGAGGTTGACAGCGTAGGGAGGCGGTCCGGACGCGCTCTTCGGGCGGCTGCGAAGAAGCAGGGCTGCGCCAACCGCGATCGCTATGACGGCCACCGTCGCAATCACGATAGTTCGACGGCTGGAATCGGGTTCTTCGGCTACCGGAGACGGTTGAATCAGGCTGCCCATTGCAAGACGATTGTACTCTGGAGGCTAGCTGCCGGTCTTTAATCGCTCGTCTTGAAGTCGCTGGTCTTGAAGAATGCGACGATGAATAATATGCCGAACAGTACGTCCACGCCGCCGAGCGCCAAATCCTGCGGGTGCAGACGATTTTGCAAATAGAGTACGAGCAGAGTAGCGCCGTAGCCGAACTTCTCCAGAACGGAAGGGATCATCATGGGACGCAGGCGCACTGGGTCACGGGCAATTACGAAGAACGCGATCTGAAAGGCCAAGCCAACGCTGACGAAGCCGTAGTAAAACGCCGGGTGTGTGATCGGCGGAGGGTCCTTCTGCCCGATCAGATCGAAGATGAAATACAGCGGCGTGAGGATCAGCACGCCCCAGATGGCGGCTATCCAAAATACAATCTTGGCGAATTTCATTTCATCCTCTTGCCGCCAGCAGCTTTGCGGCGTTGTCGTGATACACCTGCTGAAGAATGTTGTCTGGCAAGCCGAAGCCGTTCAGATACCAGTGATAATCGAACTGGTCTGTGGCATAAAAGTGCTCGTCGAGCGTCTCCAGGATACGGAATGTAGTCATGTACATGGGCTTGTCGAGCCCCATGTCTGTGCCGTAGACGAGGCGGTCCGCATATTTCGCGTAAAATTTCGCAGCAGCTCTGGGGGTCGCCCCAGTCTCGGCGTAGCGCGCGGAAATGTCGGCGTGAAGGTTAGGGCAACGGTCGAGAAGTTCTCCTAATCTAGTGAGATCGTAATCGAGGTTTACGAGATGGCAGGCGATGAAAGTCGTGTGCGGATGGCGCTGCGTGGTGCGCTCGAGAATGTCGACCATGCCAGAGAGGTCCACGATATTGGGCTTATTGTCGAGGCGCCATAGATAGGCGTTCATAAGCCCGTCGTTGGTCCGGTCCATTTTCTGGTACATCCAGATCGGGTCGGCAACGTGCAGGCTGAAAGGCAGCCTTAGTTCGGCGCAGGTTTCGAAGACGGGATCCATGCGGGGATCATCGGGGTGCATCCCCAGAGCTTTGGATTTGCCGGAATGAAGGCCCTCGCCTTTATCGTGAATCTCGCCCACGCCGCGCGCGCCGGTCTGGGCGCACCGTTTCAACTCTTTCACCACGGATGAAGAGAATCCGGGTTCGTTATAACCTGTGAAATCGAGCCCGCACCACATCTCGAAGCGGTCGCCATGCTGAGAGTAATCCTTGTAGATTTTGTCGAACTCCGCGCCGGTCGCCATGGCAAGAATGGTCGTTCTTTCGATACCGACTTCGTCCATGGTTCGGACCCACTCGGCAATTTGGGCCGGAGTTTTGGCGTAGGGATGGGAGTGCAAGTCGATGATGGGAAATTTGGCTTTCGAAACTTCCGTCACCGGAATTTTGTAGATGGACTGGGGGCGATAGTCCTTTAGCAAAAGCGTTTCGGGATTTTGCGGATGCGGCTTGGCTTGCGGTTGAGAAGTGGTTCCGGCGTTGGCTTGTTGAGCGGCGGCGAAAGCTGCGGAAGGCAGTCCGGCGGCGAGCCCCGCGGCGCTTGAGGCTTTCAGAAAAGATCGTCGATTCATGGATCTCCCAGGAAATGGAATTTCCAATAATAATAACGATCTTTATAGGTTCAAGCTGGATGGGTTTTCATTGTGTGAGCTCAGACGATCAGAGACTATTCTCCGCCCACGGTGAGGCCGTCGATGCGCAGAGTCGGTGCCGCAACGGAGCCGCGGAATTCGAGATCGCTCGCGACCTCGGAGATGTTGAAGAACATTTCTTTCAGATTTCCGGCGACGGTGATTTCTTCGACTGGATAAGCGAACTCTCCGCCGGAAATCCACAGGCCCGAGGCACCGCGAGAGTAATCGCCGGTCACCAGGTTCGCGCCGTGGCCAAGGAACTCGGTTACGTAGAGGCCTTCCTTGATTTCAGAAATCAATTGCTTCGGAGTCCGTAGTCCGGGCTGCAGAAAATAATTACCTGGGCCGATGCCGGGAGTTCCAGCGAGTCCGCGCGAGGCGTTGCCCGTGGTGGCGAGCCCCAGTTTTTTCGCGGTGTAGGTATTCATCAGATATGAGTTCAATACACCGTTCTTGATGACTTCCGTGCGGCGAGTGGGCACGCCTTCGCCATCGAAGGGGCTGGTGCCGAAGCCGCCAGGGATGGTGCCGTCGTCGATGATGGTGACGTTGTCGCCGGCAATTTTCTGTCCGAGTTTGCCGGCGAGGAAAGACGCGCCGCGGTAGACCGAGTCTCCGTTCACGCCTTCGAAAATGTGTTCGAGGATCGACGTGGCGACCATGGGATCGAAGATGATCGGCACCTGCGCGGTTTTTGCCTTACGCGCACCTAAGCGGCGCAACGTGCGCTGGGCGGCGACTTTGCCGACCTGCTCGGGGGATTCGAGCTTGCTCAGCGTGCGCGCGACGGAATACCAATAGTCGCGCTGCATCGCACCGTTTTCGGTTTGCGCGATGGGAACGGCCGACACGGAACAATATGACCGGCGGTATTCGCCGACGAAGCCGTGCGAGTTGGCGAGAACTTTGTGGCCGGTGGCGGCGTCGAACGATCCGCCTTCGGAATTCTTGATGCGCGGATCGAAATCGAGCGCGGCTTTTTCGGCGCGGCGAGCGTAGTCGATGCGATCGGGACCGGGAAGCGAATACACGTCTTCGTGGTAGAGATCGAGATCGCCGGTGAGCGAGCCCAGTTGCGAGGCGTCAGGAATTCCCCCGAACGGGTCTTCTGAGGTGATCTTGGAAAGTTCCAGCGCGGACTTGACCATGCGGTCGAGGCTGTCGCGGGAGAAGTCGCTGGAGTAGGTGCTGGCAGCGCGCTGGCCGTTGAAGACGCGCACGCCGATGGATCGCGATCCGGATTCTTTGAGGGTTTCGACCTGTCCGAGGCGCACCAGCGTCGAAAATTCGTCGCCTTCGCGGACTACACATTCGGCAGCGGTTGCGCCGCCGTTCATGGCGCGCGCGACAATATCCTGGGCGAGCAACTTAAGATCGGTTTCGACTTGAGCTGATTGCATAGCTTTATTATGCCCGACAAACCGCATGCTTTCCCAAAAGACATAACCGACGATTCAGTGCTCACAATGGCGGCCTGATATCGTCTATTCGTTGTTAAGAGGCACGGTCGAGTGTTGGAGGTCCCAATTATGCGGCAATGGCTCCTGGTCTATTGGCTGTTGTGCTCACTCCCGGCGGTTGCGCAGAAAGATACTTCGCTTGCCATAACTCACGTCACTGTTATCGATTGCACGGGCGCGGCTGCCAAGCCAAACTCCACAGTTGTGGTGACGGGCGGCCTCATTAGTGCGGTAGGATTGAGCGAAACCGTCGTAATTCCCTCAGGCGCTCAAGTAATCGACGCTAAGGGCAAGTTCCTCATCCCTGGACTCTGGGATATGCACGGTCACCTGACCGACGCGACAGCAGACGCTTTCCCATTACTGATTATGAACGGGGTGACTGGCGTCCGCGACATGGGCGGAGATCTCAACCAGATCGATCGCTGGCGATCGGAGATTAACAACGGTGCGCGCGTTGGGCCTCACATTATTCGCGCCGGTCCTTTCGTGGACGGTCCCAAACAAGGAGTGACGAATCGTCTCACCGTGCGCACCCCCGAAGAGGCTCGGCAGGCCGTTCATACTCTCAAAACGAAGGGTGTGGATTTCATCAAGGTCCACAATGCGCTTCCGCGCGCTGCATTCTTTGCGCTGATGGATGAAGCTCGCAAGGAGCACATACCGGTTGCGGTCCACTTACCGCAGGGTGTGAGCTCCGCCGAGGCGTCCGACGCCGGCGTAGCCAGCCTGGAGCACATTGAAACCATTAATGAGAGCGCTCTGTGGCGCAAAGGAGCAACCGCCAAGACGGTTGAGCAAGCGGTAGATGAGAACTTAGGCCCCGCCGGGCAAGAACTGTTTCAACGCTTTGTCAAGAATGGCACCTGGTATGTGCCGACCCTGGTCGCTTATGAACGAGGTTTTGTGCTCTGGAGCAACGATCCCGAATCGCTGAAACCGCGAATGAATGTTCAAGCGAAGCAAATCGAGCTGGTCGGGATGATGCACAAAGCCGGCGTGCAAATCATGGCAGGTACGGATTTCTCCGACTGGGCCTTGGTGCCGGGCGTCGATCTGCACAATGAGCTGGCTCTGTTGGTGGAAGCCGGCTTTAGTCCGCTTGAGGCATTGCAGGCCGCTACTCTGAACCCGGCGAAGTTCCTGGGCAAGACAGACACTTTCGGAACGATACAGGTGGGACGCACGGCCGACCTGGTGCTATTAGATATGAACCCGCTCGAAGATATCAGCCACACCCGAAAAATCCACGCGGTGGTGCTCGGCGGCAAATTGTTTCCAATAGCGTCAATCAGAGCACGAGCGCTAGAAGACGCGGCGAAACGATGAAGGCATATGCCTTGAAAATCGCCCGACAACTTCTCGGCAACAGAAGTGGCAGCCGCGATTCGCGCCCTGATCGGGGCAGGCAACGTAGCAGTGGATCGTCCGGCGGTCGAGGGGGCCTAGCGATGCTCGACGTGGGCGGCGATTTCGCGGATAGCGTGATTGCTTACGAAGGTAAATGGATCGGCGCGGAGATTTTTGTTTCGTTCGATAAGAAGGCGGTCGAGATGCTCATGGAGCTGGGGTTAGAAGCGCGGGCATTGTGAGATAGATTCGAACTATCCATCGTTGTTCATTCCCCAAAGTATTGCAGAACTTCGTCGCCAATGGATGTGCTAGACCCCCAAAGATCTTTTCTCATGGAAACCGCCGCTTTGATATACCGATTGTGGGCTGGTTGAGCGATGAATTCAGTCAAAGAACGGATAACGTCATCACTCGCAAAGAGGAAGCTGTTGAGCATTTCGGTGCGAAGTTCCTTCACCACGTCATCTCGGTTTCTCAGGTCGGGTCGGTGCTCTCTGATATGCACCGACCCAGCAGGGTCGAGCAGCGTCAACATCAATATGTTAATCGCCTTATACCGCTTTTCTTTTAGATCATGCTCAAGTCCCCGTACCTGCTTCGTGTGTTCAAAGCGACGTTGAAAAAACGCGACTAACAGGCCACTGACACCAAACGCGGTAAGCATCGAGACAACCGCAGATATGATCGTCACCACGGACGGACTCATTGATTGTCTCCCGCTATGGTGTGCCCAGGATTTCTTTGTAACTCCGCGTCTCCGTGGTGAATCAGTACCTACTGCATGAAGCCGCCGGGATCTTTCTTAGCCGTCCCGCCCACGGTCAGCCGATCGATTTTGATAGTCGGGATGCCCACGCCTACCGGGACAGCCTGCCCATCTTTGCCGCAGGTGCCTACGCCTTCGTCTAGTTTCAGATCGTTCCCTACCATCGAGACTCGCGTCAGAACATCTGGGCCGTTGCCGATTAGGGTTGCGCCTTTGATGGGCGCGGTGATCTGGCCGTCTTCGATCATGTAGGCTTCCGAGGCTCCGAAGACGAATTTGCCGTTGGTGATATCGACCTGGCCTCCGCCGAAGTTGACCGCGTAGATGCCGTGCTTGACCGAGCGAATAATGTCTTCGGGATTGTCCTGGCCGGCGAGCATGTAGGTGTTGGTCATGCGCGGCATGGGGATGTGCTCGTAGCTCTCGCGGCGTCCGTTGCCGGTATTGGCCATTCCCATCAGACGGGCTGAAAGCTTATCGCTTAGATAGCCCTTCAGAATTCCCTTCTCGATCAGCACGGTTTCCTGTGTGGAATTGCCTTCGTCGTCTACATTCAAAGATCCGCGACGCCAGGGCATGGTTCCGTTATCGATAACGGTGCAACCTTCGCTGGCTACGCGCTTCCCGATCAGGCCGGCGAAGGCGGAAGTTTTCTTGCGATTGAAATCGGCTTCCAGGCCGTGGCCGACCGCTTCATGCAGCAGAACGCCGGGCCATCCCGGGCCGAGAACCACTTCCATCTCGCCTGCCGGAGCTTCGCGTGCATCGAGTTGAAGGATTGCCTGCCGGGCTGCTTCCTTGGCGAAAAATTCGGGATTCTTGTCGCCGAAGAAAAAGTCTAGAGCGACGCGTCCGCCACCGCCAGAGCCGCCGCGAGCCGAATTGTTCTCGGTTTTCGCAATACAAGAAACGTTCATGCGGGCGAGCGGCTGGGAATCTTCAGCGAAAGTTCCGTCGGATGCAACAACCAGAATATTTCTCAACTCATCGGAGTAGCTGGCGCGGACTTCCTGAATGCGCGGATCGTAGGCGCGCGCGGCTTTGTCAGCCCGCATTACCAGTTCAACCTTAGCGGTGATTTCAGCATCGACCGAGGGCAGCGTCACAGGATACAGGCTGCGCGCGGCGGTTTGCTGGAAGCCAGCAACGGTAGTCTTTGCGGGAGCGCTGGCAATTAGTGCTGCTGTACGCGCGGCGTGGAGGATTCGGCTGGCGGAAAGATCGTCAGTATAGGCATATCCGGTGCGTTCGCCGGAGACGACGCGGATGCCGCAGCCCGCGGAAATGCCCTGCGAGGCCGACTTCACCATCGACTCATCCACCATCAACGAGGTCGAAGACAGATATTCAAAATAAAGGTCGGCATAGTCGCCACCGGCGGAAAGAGCCGCAGCCAGGTAATGTTCGAGGTCGTTTTCGGTGACGCCGTAGTGGTCGAAGAAGAAGCGTTGCTTATCTGCCAGAGCTTGTTTATGCAAGTTTTTACTCACAGGAATTAGATGCCGCCATGCTGGAGCGGACTCAGTTGGGCGGATTTACTCATTATCCCACATGGCGTGGAGGGTAGCGGTCGAAGCATCCACAGAGGAGTTGTGACGATGGTCACATGTCACAGACGGCTGATTGGGCGGAGGTGAATAATCCCACTGGGGCAATCCTAGACTGGGACAATCCTGGATGGAAAACGCCAAATGGCCACGGTGACGCCGCAAGCTCTCACGCGGACGGTACATGACTTTCTCAGCGAGGCTGCGGGCGCGGTCGTGCTGGAGAACGGCGCGGTTGCCTTCGACCTGGCGCAGTCCAAGTACTCCATCTCCGGCGAGTACAACCGCTGCCTGCTGCATCTGTGGTCGGCGGAGCGAAACTCGGTGCGGCGCGTGCTGGATGCGGAGATCAAGAATGGCACACTGCGGCTGGCTGTGCAGCGGCTTGGGCAAGCGCGGCCATCGAAAATTGAAATTTGCCGCGAACGCGACCGCCGCTCTCCAACCGCTCGACGAGTGGCGCGGGCCGCTTATGAGCAGAAGCTGCGGAGGACACTGGACAGGCACTTTCCCGAATTCAAAGTCATTCGGCTGACGAGTGGCGTGGATTTGGAGAAATCTTTTGGACCGATCTACGCGCGCGGGCTGGTGCGGCAGGGACGCTCGGCGTTCGCGGTGCTCGGCGTGAACGCGCAGGAGACGCAGGCCTCGATCGATGCAGCCCTTACGTTCGGCATTTTGTGGCTTGATGTGTGCCGGCAATCGCAACCGAACAATATGCTGGTGGAAGGCCTCAGGATGTTTGTCCCGGCAGGAACATCTGCGCTGATGCGGGAGCGGATGGTGAACCTGAACCGGGACGCGGCCAAATGGTCGCTGTTTGAATTAAACGAGCGGGATGACGCGCTGGTGGAGATCGATTGCGCGGATCGCGGCAATGTTGCGACCCGGCTGGTGCATGCCGCCGACGATAACGCAGCGCGCGAACGCTTCAAGGATTCGATCACGACCGTTCAGGAGATTCTGCCGAACTGCGAAATTAATGTGTTGTCGGCGGCGGAGATTGTCTTCCGCTGGCGCGGGTTGGAGTTTGCCCGGGCACGACTGGGGATTATTCCGGGATCGTTTTCCAGTACTCAGGAGATTGTGTTTGGAGTTGGCGCGGAGGAGCGGATTCTCGGACCGCGCAACCTGGACGAATTCGCTTCGCTCGCACACCGTTTGCGTGATACCCGCCATCCTTATGGACCGCGCCACGATCCCTTGTGGCGTCTGCGCCCGGAGCGATGGCTGGAGTCGCTGGTAGTGGGCGATGTGAGCGTGGTGGATGAGCGTCTGGAACCCGCATGCCTTTATTCGCAGATCCCGGCATTCTCCGCCGCTGACCGCGCCATGATCGACGTGCTCACCACGACGAAAGCAGGACGGCTGGCGGTGGTGGAATTGAAGGCCGACGAAGATATCCACCTGCCGCTACAAGGGCTGGATTACTGGTCGCGGGTGGAGTGGCATCATGCGCGCGGTGAATTCCCTCGCTTCGGATATTTTGAAGGCCGTGAACTGTCGGCGGAGAGACCGTTATTACTCTTAGTGGCTCCCGCGTTGCATGTGCATCCGGCCACCGACACACTGTTGCGCTACCTGATGCCGGAGATTGAATGGGAATTTGTGGGGATTGACGAACGGTGGCGGGAGGGAGTAAAAGTCGTGTTCCGAAAGCGGCCCGACAGGAGCATGAGACGTGGATCCGAATTACGTAACCACGCAGCCAGTTGAGTTTGGTGACGCTCCGCGCGCCAATTTGCGACTTAGTAGCGTATACGCCCTATACGGAGACCAGTTCCGTCGCTGGTTCGGCATTACTGCGCCGACGTCGGTGCTGGCCTCGGTTGCTCTCTGGCTGGCTGATGATCGAATTCGCGCGATATATAGAAACATTCCACGCGGCGAACTTCCATATCATCATGGTGAAATCGCTGAGGCGTTCGTCCTGCGCTTTGGAGCCTATTTCATAAGTTGGCTTCTCGGTTGTATTGCGCTCGGAGCAATTGCGACGGTAGTGAACGGCCTAGATGCTGACGATGCCAGTGACGTTTGGAAGAGTGACAGCTACCAAAAGGCCCGTGAACATTTTGGAACGCTTCTGTGGGCTGCTTTGCTTACATACTGCGCATTTCTGGTAGGCATGGCCATGGTTGAGATTGTTGCGGTCGCACTGACCAGAGTGGTGGGGTGGTCGCATTTTGCGCGGTTCAGTTATGCCATGGGGGTCATCGGGTATGCGGCTATCGCCGGTATCATCAGCTGGTTCGGGATGGCGATTCCGTTAGTCCTTTCTGGTAACGCTGGGGCTTGGGCCGCGCTTAAGAAGAGTATTAGTCTCAGCAACGGGTATGAGGGCTTTCTGTTCCTCCTGGTTGTTGAATCTGTAATTGGCTCCTACCTGGCTTGGTACGCGGTTCGCTACGGACTATCGTTCTTGTTTCCAGCCCAATTCCGCTTCACGGCATGGTACGGCTGGCTCGTTTATTTCATGGCGGTTCTTGCGACCGCGGCGGTTGAGCCACCGATGTTCATCGGCTTTTCTCTTCTCGCGGCTAATTCGTCGGCATTGACGAACGCTGGCGCGAAGGAGTAAAAGTTGTGTTCCGGAAACGATCCTCCACCAAGCAAAGTCTCTATCAGCACTGATCGCCTAAGGTGTTTCCCCACCACCGCTACAGTCCAGACCTGAGGCCGTAAGTCTTTTCCCATCTTGGAGTTCCGTTTTCGTAACGATTCTCAAAAACTCTTAAACAAAACACCCGATGTGCGTTAATATGCCGCGACTAATGGTCTGCCGAAGGCGCGCGTCAACTTGACGAGCCTTTGCAAGTCCAAGAAGAAAGGACAAGAGGATTAAGAACATGAAGAACACTCCCCTATTACCCAGACTGGCTGCGTTTATCTGCGCGGCCGCGTTCATGTTGATCACAATCCCGACACAAGCTCAGCAGCAGCCTCTATTGACGCATCATGTGCGTGAAGAGGTTGCTAATGGGCGCGCGCAGTTGGTCGGGCAACTGCCGGCAACTCAGACCCTGCGCTTCGACATTGTTCTGCCACTAAGTGATCGCGCAGGATTGCAAAGCTTCGTGCAGGATGTCCAGGATCCTACAAGCTCATCCTATCGCCGGTTCCTGACGCCGGAGGAATTTACCGCGAGGTTCGGACCCAGCGAGGAAAACTGGGAAGCCTTAATTGCGTTCGCGAAAGCGAGCGGTTTTGAGATCATCAGCGGAGACCTCGAAGGACGAGACCTAAGGCTCACCGGCACGGTGGCGAACATCGAGAGGGCCTTCCATGTGACCCTCGGGAATTACCAGGACCTCACCGACGGCCGCACATTCTTTGCCGTGGATCGCGAACCCACGGTTGATCTTCCCTTCCAGCTTTGGCACATCAGCGGCTTGGATAACGATTCCAGACCGCATCCGATGTATGTCAAAAAGAGCGACTACGCGCAGGCCCATGGAATCGATCCCGACAAGGTCGTGTCCCATGCCACCACCGGCTCCGGCCCTTCGGCTTCGTTCCTGGGCAGCGATATGCGCGCGGCCTACTACGGCGGAACAGCGCTCACCGGCAGCGGCCAGACGATCGGCCTGTTCGAATTCCTGGGCACCGATTTGGCCGATTTGACCACGTACTACAAAAACGTGGGGCAAACCGAACCTTACACCCCCACTCTCATCTCAACCGGCGGGTATAGCACAAGTTGCACCGAGAGCAGCGGATGCGATGACACCGAGCAGACCCTCGACATGACGCAGGCGATGGGAATGGCTCCGGGCTCCAAAATGCTCTATATGTACGTTTGCGGCAACGCCTCGAGTATCAGCGACACTGCTTGCATCAGCGCGATGGTTTCGAATACGGACGCTCCAATATCAAAGCAGATCAGTTGCTCTTGGGGCTGGACTCCGGCCGATCCCAGCACTCTGGATCCTTACTTTGAGCAGATGGCCTCGCAAGGTCAGAACTTTTTTGCCGCGGCTGGCGACAGTTCGGCCTGGTCGGCGTCAAATGAGGCGTGGCCGGCGGACGATGCAAATATCGTCTCAGTCGGCGGCACGGACTTAACAACATCCAGTGCGGCGGGCCCGTGGAAATCAGAAACCGCCTGGGCAGATAGCGGCGGCGGCATCTCCCCGGATTCCATTCCGATTCCCTCCTGGCAGAAGCTTTCGGGCGTGATTACCTCGACCAACAGGGGATCCACGACCTTACGGAATGGTCCAGACGTGGCGGCCAACGCGAATTTTACCTTTTACGTTTGCGCCGACCAAACCACTTGTACCGCGAACGACTACGGTGGAACCAGTTTTGCGGCGCCCATGTGGGCCGGCTACCTGGCTCTGGCTAATCAACAGGCAGCAACCAATGGGGACACGATCGGATTTATCGATCCGATCATTTACCCGGCGGCTCTGACCTCAAGCTATGGCACCTATTTCCACGACATTACCAGCGGCAGTTGTGGCACCTTTTCGGGAATAACCGGCTACGATCTGTGCACTGGCTGGGGCAGCCCGAATACGACCGGGATCATTAACCTGTTAGCCGCCGGGTCTGCGTCGCCGAGCTTCACGCTTTCGGATTCGCCGAGCAGCCTGACGATCACACAAGGCAGCAGCGGCAATAGCACGATCTCGGTGACCGACGTCGGCGGATTTAGCGGCAGTGTAACGCTGGCTGCATCCGGCCTGCCTAGCGGTGTAACTGCGGTGTTCGGCACGAACCCCACGACCGGAACCAGCGTGTTGACGCTGACCGCGAGCAGCACGGCGACTACCGGAGCGGCAACGGTGACCATCACCGGAACTTCCGGCAGCCTGACCGCAACCACTTCGATTGCCCTTACCGTCAGTGCAGCTGCGTCGCCAAGCTTTACGCTTTCGGCTTCGCCCAGCAGTCTGACCGTCACCCAAGGCACCAGCGGCACCAGCACCATCTCGGTAACCGATAAGAACGGATTCACCGGCAGCGTAACGCTGGCCGCGTCCGGGCTGCCCAGCGGTGTAACCGCAGCGTTCGGTACCAACCCCACTACCGGGACCAGCGTGTTGACGCTGACGGCGAGCGCCGCGGCTACCACCGGAACGTCGACGGTGACCATCACCGGCACATCTGGGAGTCTAACGGCAAGCACTACCATCGCCCTCACTGTCAGTGCTTCTTCGGGAACGAAAAACTTCACCTTATCCTTGTCGCCTTCTTCGTTCACGATCGATGACAGCGGCAACGTATCCACGACTCTCACCATCACCAGCACGGGCGGATTCCATTCGGCCGTGACGTTGAGCGTGAATGAATTCCCCACTGACGTTTCGGCGACGGCCTCGGCCAACCCCGTAACGCCTCCGGCAAATGGCAGTTCGAAGGTAACGATCACGTGGAGCGCTAGCAGGCGCGCGCCTACCGGGACCACAACCATTGAGCTGATCGGAACTTCCGGATCAATCACCAACGAGATCCCCGTCACCATCACAGTAGCGCCTTGACGGACCGATCAGTTTGCTTAAAGCAATCGAGCCGGCTCGAAAGGGCCGGCTCGATTTTCGTAGTGGCACCGTCTCGGCGGCTGTCGTACGTTGCGCGGGCAATTGCAGTCTGGATGAGCCTCACAAAGCCACCGGCACGGTGGCGCTACATTATCCTTTCCAATCGCCCAGTAGACGGCGCACGTCAACCAACTGACCGATGTGATATGCGTTGTGATCCGCCAGGAGAAGGGCCTCACGCAAAATGGTCTGCCCGTCGCCCCATGGGATGCGAGCGAAGAGATTCGTCTTTGGATTCGCAACCAGATCCTGCATGGCTTTTAGATCTTTGCGGAATTGCTGAATGCTCTTGTTCCACGCCGCAGCAGTCGGCGGGACTTCCAGCTTCGGCCAATAGTCCTTGGGCCACTCCGGAGCTTTGTATTTTGAGTTGCAGCTGAATTCGAGAATGTCCCACTGCGCCAGGCGAAGGTGCTCAAGCAGCATCCAGGCGGAGTGCTCCAGTCCGTCAGGCTTCACTCCGCGCACGT
This sequence comes from Candidatus Sulfotelmatobacter sp., assembly GCA_049280795.1. Lineage (GTDB taxonomy): Bacteria > Acidobacteriota > Terriglobia > Terriglobales > Acidobacteriaceae > Sulfotelmatobacter. Next base: position 1,651 of record JBAPQU010000583.1, on the reverse strand, counting down.
TCTCCGGCATATTCTTCACCACATCATCAAACCTGGCATGAGCACCGCCGCCATCGAGAAGGTAGATCACGTGCTCGCGCAGTTGTTTGCCGTTTGGATCCTTACCGGGCATGTTCATCTCCTTGCATAGAAATTCTTCACCACAGAGGCATAGAGTCACAGAGAAGTTCTTAAACTTAATTCTTTTGCAGATTTTGGTCTTCTCTGTGTCTCTGTGCCTCTGTGGGGAAATGCACTTCATTGATCTCTTCCGGCTCTTCGCCGCGAAGCACACGGCCAATGCCGCGCACGATGCGGCGCATGGGGAGAACGCCTTTGTCATCCGCGAGAAATATCTCACCGCTACGGCGACCGCGGTAGTACCAGCGTTTCAGCAATGCGAGATGCTCCATGGTTTCAAGCGCGGACCGCGGCTTCGTTGGTGGGAAGGCGTCGAGAACGAACTGCACTCGCGATTCCATGGATTGCGATTTTTCGTGCTCGACGGGTTGAATCGAGAACACCGCTGGACCGGCGATCGCTGCGCCTTCTATGCGAAAGAAGGTGACCGAATCCGCGTGGTGGCAAGGTTGAACGACCAGCGCCGAAAAGCGGTCAAGGCGGCGGGCGATCTCGGGAACCTGGCTCAGGATAGGCTTCAGTTTTTCCAGGCGAACATGAATCGCGGCGGCGTCTTCAAATGCCAGGTTGGCGGATGCCGCGTCACGTTGCGCGGAAAATTCGCGAGTTAAAGATTCCCCTCCGGAATCGAAGTAGGCTTGCACGCGGTTCACTTCAGCGGAATACTCTTCGTCGCTGCAGCCCTTGAAGCAGGGCGCAAGGCACATCTTCATCTCAGAATAGATGCAGCCTGGAAATTTGGGGTCGGGATGGAGATCGTCGACGCAGCGGCGCATCTTAAAGAAATCGAGAGAGTCGTTCATGAACTTCTCAGCCGCAGCGCGGGATTGGAATGGGCCGTAGTAAAGGCTGCGGCCGTTGAGGCGACCGAGCCGCGTGGTGACCGCAGCGCGCGGATATTGGTTTTCGAGATGCAGCTTGACCAGCGGCGCGAAGCGGAAGCGCATCCGGTTCGCGTAGGTCTTGGGAAAAGTTTCGCGGAGAACTCGATAAAGCAAGAAGCCGGATTCGAAATCGGAGCCAGTCGGCGCGTATTCGATCGAGCGAACGCGGTCGCGCAGGTTGAGTTTCTTTGTGCGTTCGTCGAGCGGGCCCAGCAGGCGTTGCAGGCGGCGGCGGAGATTCGCGGTTTTGCTGACATAAGGCTCCGCTTGGGATTCCTTGCTCCGCAGTAAGAACACGGCCGGAGCGGCCGGAACAGCGGCGAAGACTTCGGCATCGCGTTCAGGTGTGAATTCCAGATGCTCGGTCAGCACAAAATCATTGTAAGCAACTCTTCACCACAGAGTCACAGAGACACAGAGAAAACTACAACAACGGCTTGGGTTCTTCGTAGTCTTTGCGGTTAGCTGGATCTGATCCGATTGAGCAGGCAGGCTTACATCCCGCCGTGGAACTGTCCGAAATAATGGGCAAGATTTAGCGACATGAGCAGGATGCCTGCGCCGAGAACGAGCACATGCAGCGTCTTGCGCAAATCGAAGTTGCCGACCCGACAGACGAGCAGGTAGCCGATGGTAAGGTTGAAGAG
>JBAPQU010000582.1:0-17355 GCA_049280795.1 Candidatus Sulfotelmatobacter sp. | reverse complement strand
TCCGGCATCTGGGAAGGTTTTGTCCCGGGCGTGACTAAAGGAGCGCTCTACAAGTTTCATATCGAGTCGAGGAGCCATGGTTACCAGGTCGACAAGGCTGACCCACTTGGGCTTTTGCATGAGAAGCCTCCGCGTACCGCTTCCGTCGTGTGGGATCTCGATTACGAGTGGAACGACCGCGAGTGGATGGAGAAGCGAGCCGGCCACAATTCTTTGCGCGCGCCGCAAGCGGTTTATGAAGTTCACCTCGGTTCATGGATGCGGGTTCCCGAGGATCACAATCGTCCATTAACTTATCGCGAGACTGCGCCCAAGCTCGCGGAGTACGTGACTCGCATGGGTTTCACTCACGTGGAATTTCTGCCGGTGATGGAGCATCCGTTTTATGGCTCCTGGGGATACCAGACCACGGGCTACTTCGCTCCCACTTCGCGCTACGGCACGCCGCAGGATTTCATGTATCTCGTGGACTACCTGCACCAGCATGGCATCGCCGTAATTCTCGACTGGGTGCCTTCGCACTTCCCTTCTGACGCGCATGGTCTGGCCTACTTCGACGGCACGCATCTTTACGAGCACGCGGACTCGCGCCAGGGCTTCCATCCTGATTGGAAGACTCACATCTTCAATTACGGGCGCACCGAAGTTCGCAGCTTTCTGATGTCGAGCGCGATGTTCTGGTTCGACAAGTATCACGTCGATGGCCTGCGCGTGGATGCAGTCGCGTCTATGCTCTATCTCGATTATTCGCGCAAGCAAGGCGAGTGGGTTCCCAACAAGTTCGGCGGTCGGGAAAATATTGAGGCGATCGAGTTTCTGCGCCGCTTCAATCAGGAATCGTACAAAGAGCACCCAGATATTCAGACTACCGCCGAAGAATCTACTTCGTGGCCCATGGTTTCGCGGCCGGTCTATCTCGGCGGCCTGGGCTTCGGCTTGAAGTGGGATATGGGATGGATGCACGACACGCTCGAATACTTCAAGCAGGATCCGATTCATCGCAAGTACCATCACAGCAAGCTCACCTTTCGTATGCTGTATTCGTTTCATGAGAACTTTGTGCTGCCGCTTTCGCATGACGAGGTTGTCCACGGCAAAGGATCGCTGATCGGCAAGATGCCCGGCGACGAGAAAGCTCGCTTTGCTAATCTGCGGCTGCTGTTCGCGTACATGTACGCTCAGCCGGGCAAGAAGCTGCTATTCATGGGCGATGAGTTCGGTCAGGTTAGGGAGTGGGCTCACGACACCAGCCTGGAGTGGGATGTGCTTCAGTATCCGGTTCACAGCGGAATGCAGAATTGGGTAGCGCAATTAAATCAGGTTTACCGCAGTGAGCGGGCGCTGCACCAGCTCGATAACAATGCCGCGGGCTTTGAGTGGGTGGATTGCAACGATAACCTGACCAGCACGATTTCGTTGCTGCGCAAAAGTGAATCGCCCGCGGATACGGTGCTCATCGTTTGCAACTTCACGCCGGTCCCGCGCATTGGCTATCGCGTGGGAGTGCCGGAAGGCGGCTACTGGCGCGAACTGCTCAACAGCGATGCAGCCGAATACGGCGGCAACGGCTTTGGCAATCTGGGCGGAGTGAATGCCGAAGAAGAACCGGCGCATGGACGTCCTTGGTCGCTGAAGCTCACGCTGCCACCGCTGGGGGCGTTGTTTTTGAAGGCGAGATAATCCAAACGCACGAGCGTTATCGCAGTAGATCCATGCGTTAAACCCTTTTGTTGCCGGGTGATGGCCGAGGATTCTTAAGGGTTCCTTTCGCGTTCGAAAATGCGCCCCAGATCGCGCTTTCCGTGAAGAACGCGAATCACGTGGAGAGCTTCACTATCCGCAACATAGAAAATTCGAATGGCCTCAAATCCTACAATCGGCCATGAGCGCAAATTGTGAAATTGCGAACCGCCTAAGCGATACCGCGCTCCCACCATAGGACGCCGCCGCAGGAACTCAACCGTCTGCCGGACCGCATCCCGGAAACGAACCGCAACCTCGGGCAGATCCCGCTCAACCAGATAATAGCGAAACTGGCGAATGACATCCTCGCGGGAAGCTCGCCGGTAAAGAACCTTCACTTACTCATGCCGGTTTTGCGCTCAACGTGCAAGGTGTCAGTTTCCTTATTGACCGAACTCCAGAATTCAGCTTCCGTCAGTTCTGGCGATGCCATCCCTTCCGCAAGCAAGGCGTCAAGTTCGTCCGGTGTTCCGGCAAAGCCAGGGACAGCGCGCTGCTCGACGGCAGCCAGGGCAGCCTCAACCACTTCCTCTTGGGAGTCATAAGCGCCGCGATTTATCACAGCCTGCACGCGCCGCTCTTGTTCTGGAGTCAGATGAATCGTCATGTTCTGGCCTACGTCTTTCTAATCGTGCTCTTTTCGCGCCCAACGAACCGCATCCGCGATATCTTCTTCTTCAATCCCGAGTTGGAACAGCCTATCGCGCACTTCATCCGCCCGACTGACAAACGCCTTGGGAGGCGTGATTCGGTCCCCGATTTTCTTTCTGGCTGGCATGGTGTGTCTATTCAAGTCGCCAACTAAAATCCTACCAGAATGTGCCTGCGCACCCCACCAGTAAATGCCCACAACTGACAATTGACCGCCGACCACTGGCCACTACCTCACATGCTATCCTGCCTTAGAAGCGCGCTCCCATGCGGATTCTTACCCGCTACATCCTTCGTGAAGTAAGCTCGCACGCCGTGATCGGCGCGGCCATCTTCACCTTTGTGTTGTTCACGCGCGATTTGGGACGCATTTTGGAACTTGTCGTCCGGGCCAGCGCGCCGCTGCCTAGCGTCATCGAAATCTTCCTCTACACTCTTCCGCTTGCACTTACCTACACCATCCCTATGAGCGTTCTGGTGGGGATCCTCATCGGGCTGAGCCGGCTTGCGGCGGATAGCGAAATCACAGCGATGCGGGCCAGCGGGATGGGCGTGTGGAACTTCGGCCGCGTGCTGGCGATTTTTGTGGTTGGGGCGTGGGGGCTGGCTCTAATCAACGGTATTTATCTGGCGCCATGGTCGCAGGCTTCACTCGGGCGACTGGAGGACCAACTCAAGAGTTCGCAGGCGTCGTTTGAAGTGCAACCTCGAGTGTTCTATGAAGGTTTTCCGAAGATCGTGCTTTATGTGCAGGACGTGCATACCGCCCAGGGCGCCGCGGTGTGGAAGGGTGTGTTTCTCGCGGATATCACCGACCCCGCGAATCCGAGCATCACGCTAGCCCACGAAGGCGTTCTCGTCCCCGAGGGTCAGGACCGACTGCATCTGCATTTAGTCGACGGCGCCACGCATGAGACCGATCCCGCACAAGCCGACCATTACCAGATTTCCACCTTCCAGCAAACCGACATTCCACTCGACCTTACGCCGTCGGAGAATAAAGCCGATGAACAAGTCCCGGTCGGCGTGGTCAGCACTGGGGAGCTGCGTGATTACGCTAAGCGGGTTGATCCTGTTTCGGCGCGCTGGTACTTGATCGAGTTTCACCGCCGCTTTGCGCTGCCTACGGCGTGTCTGGTGCTTGCCATGGTCGGAATCCCATTGGGGCTGTCCTCGAAGAAGAGCGGCAAATCCGGCGGGTTCGTGCTCACCATCGTGCTGGTTTTCGTCTACTACTTTATTTCCCTGATCGGAGTGTCGCTGGCGCGGCAGGGCAAAGTTAGTCCTGGATTCGGAGCCTGGCTGGCCAACCTCGTATTTTTTGCCGCCGCCTTGTTCCTGCTGTGGCAGGCGGAACGCCGGCCTCTCTCGCTGTCGGCGATCCGGCTGGCCTGGAAGCGCGACCCGCATCCGGCCAACGGCGTCGCACACGAACGCCGGCACCGGCGCAGAGATAGCGCATTCGAGCGTGCCTCCACGCGCCGCCGCCTCCTCAGCGCCAGCTTTCCCACGCTGCTCGACGACTACGTGCTACGCGATTTCTTCATTTACCTGGGAATGATTCTGTCTGCATTCCTTGTCCTGCTGCTGGTGTTTACGTTATTCGAACTGCTCAGCGACATCCTGCGCAATCAGACGCCTTTCATCGTGGTGGCTGAATATCTGCTCAACGTTACTCCCTACCTGCTCTACAGCGTTGCGCCGCTGATCATGCTGCTCGCGGTATTAATTACGTTTGGGCTGATGAACCGTTCCAACGAGATCACTGCGATCAAGGCGACTGGAACCAGCATTTACCGCATAGTTACGCCCGTGCTGATTGCAGCGGCAGTGCTGGCGGCGGGACTATTTTTCGCTGATCAGTTCTATCTTCCTCATACCAACAAGCGCCAGGAGGCGCTGCACAACGAGATTAAAGGCAAGCCCCCGCAAACTTATTTGCGTCCGGATCGGCGCTGGATTTTCGGCCAGCACAATGACATTTACTACTACCAATTTTTCGATGCCGACCGCGATCAATTTGCCAACCTGACCATCTTTCGGATCGATCCTGTCAGCTTCGATATCACGCAGCGCATTCATGCCGAGCGCGCGCACTGGTCCGAGAGTATGGATCGCTGGATCTTTGAACAGGGCTGGCAGCGGTCTTTAAATGGCGCCGCAATAGCCGGCTACCGTAACTTCGACGTCTCCACTTTCCCTGAAATCAGCGAAGCGCCGTCATACTTCAAGAAAGAAGTAAAACAGTATTCGGAGATGAACTATGAGGAACTGCGGCGTTATATTCGCGATCTGCAGCAAAGCGGCTTCGATGTTGTGCGGCTACGGGTGCAACTGAATAAGAAGCTTTCCTTTCCCCTGATCACGCTGATCATGGCGGTGCTTGCCGTTCCATTTTCCATGTCGGCCGCGAAGAAGGGAGCCATTACTGGAGTCGCCGTCGCGGTCGGTATCGCGGTGGTGTACACGGTGGTGACACGGCTCTTTGAGGCGATGGGAGACCTCAGCCAATTGCCGCCGGCTCTTGCAGCCTGGTCGCCGGACCTGATTTTCGCTCTGGTGGGCGCTTACCTGATTCTGAAAATTCCTACGTAGCGTTCCCGCGCAACCGATTCCCGTGCAAACCGGTCCTACGCAACCCAATCCTACGTAAGCAGCCCTGCGCCAGCAAGACTACTTCACTGCTACGCCCCAGGGAGTGGGAAAGACTGTTGTGACTGGCGGTTGCACTGTCAAGGCTCCATCCCCAGGCGAAACTCCATATTCCGAAAGAGTCCCGGAAGTGTAGTTAGCCACAAACATAAAGCTATCGTCGCTGCGGATGGCAATCGACGTGGGAAATACGCCGGTAGCCACAAAGGCTGGCGTCATGGGCGTCAACGCTCCGTTGGTTGAGCCGATTTTATACGCATACACTGCGTCGGCGTTGGTGGCCAGCACATACAGGGAACCACCATAGGCATCCACCGTCAAAGGCCCGGCGCCGTCGCCGGCGTTGAAGGGCGAGCCCGCCACCGCCAACAAGCTGTAATCCCCGTCCGGACATAGCGGCAAAGAAACAACACTGCAAATCGTGTAGGCGCTCACACTGTTACCCTGCTGGTTGCCCACATAGACAAACCGGTTACAAGGGTCCACTGCAACCCCGTTGGGTCGAGTGCCGGTCGGGATCCCCTGCGACGCGCCGTTGGTGGGAACCAGAGTCAAACTGCCAGTCGATGAAACCTGATAATTGAAAACCAGATCATTCTCATAATCCGTGACGTACAGATCTTCCCGGGTGGGAGCCACGTGAGAGCTACACGGCGCATCCAGAGTCGGATACACCGTTGGAGTTGCGGCGAGCGCAGAGGGCTGCGGAGGCTGGCCGCCGAGCGTAGCCGGAAGAGCAAACGGCGAACCCGCAACTTCCGTCAGAGTGCCATCGCTGCCGATGGCATACACTACGACCCCCGTCGAGTTCAGGTTCGCGATAGTCTGGACCGGCGTTGTATTGGTGTTGGTGGTATAGGTTGCAGCCTCGGGAGCTTCGGCCACAAAAAGGTATTTTCCCGCCGAATCCATGACCATCGCGGCTACCGCTCCGCCGGGGTTGGGGTTTGTGGAATCATCGAGACCGCAAGTGGGAAAACCGCTGGGATACGTCGAATTCCCCGGCAAGTACGTGGGATTGCTATGCGCCCCCAGCGTGCCGTCGGAGTTGATCGGGTAGACAAAAATTGCGCCCTGAACGGCGCCGCTTAGCGTGGTATTCGCAGGCACATTCGGCGTACAAGTTACTTCCGATGCCACATAAGCGAATGCGCCTGATGGATCGATAAGAACTGAGGTCGCAATCCCCACCGTCGGGGGACCATTCTCATTATTGATCGGCGTCATATTCCCGTTGCCCAAATCGAGGCTGAAGCTCTGCATCGCGGCGTCGATGTGAGTGGAAACTACCACCAGACCATCAAAGTGAGGCGTGTACTTGCTGCTGCAAGCCATCAGCATGCCGATGGAAACCAAGACCAGAATTCCCGCAATCCAGGCAAACCTTGTCCGCATTCTTCGCTTTATCTCCTGTGAACGTGCTTCCGCATTCCCCGGCCTCAAAAAACCGGGCTCGAACCCTTTATGAAGGCGTGAATTGCCATCCATTTATGTATCAGGAATGCGCAGGAAGAGCAAACGCCCGCCAAGGTGATTGGAACCCTGGAGGCCGCCGCGAGTTGCCTGAGAAGGCAAGTACCGGTACCCAGTGAATACGCCAAGACAGCGAACGGAATCGCGAAAAGGATCTGCTTTGCTCGGTACTAGCCACCTGGGTACTAGGTACTGCGCTTATGCTTCTTGTTCCGCAGGAACCGGTTCGGACGTATTAACAGCGCCGCTGTTCTCCGTGTCGAGAGGCAAACGAATCTCTACCAGAAGTCCACCCCCGGCACGATTGAAGGCTGCGACCTGGCCGCCGTGAAAGCGCACCGCCCTCTCCGTGATAGCCAGCCCCAGACCTACACCACCGGTCAACCGGCCGCGATCATCATCCAGCCGATAAAACGGCTGGAACAGCTTCTTCAGAGCGTCTGGAGGAACACCGGAACCGCAATCCGTGACGCTTACCACGGCTTCTGCTCCGTTCGGTTTTTTGGCCATAGCCAAATGAATCTCAACCGTTGTGCCCTCGCGTGTGTACCGAATGGCATTGCGAACCACGTTCTCAATCGCGCTATGCAGCAGAGACGGTTCTCCAAGGACCATCCAGTTCCCCGCTGGAATTTCGCTATTTACATGGCAGTGCCGCGCCTGGGCTTCGAATTCGGCATCCTCCGTCACGGTCAGCACCACTTCATCCAGAAACACCGGCGTTGGTGGCACGCGCTTTTCACCATCTTCCAGGCGGGCCAAAGTCAGCAGACGCCCGATGAGTTCGTTGAGGCGGCTGGCTTCGAGCTCGATGCGCTCCAGCATGGTCGCGCTTTCCGGCCCCGAGCGCTGCCGGGCCAACCCTAACGCCACGTTTAAGCGCGCCAGCGGAGAGCGCAGCTCATGGGAAATATCGTTCAGCAGGCGCGACTGCGCTTTCACCAGGTTTTCCATCCGCTCCGCCATGGTGTCAAAATCGCGCATCAGACCGGCGACCTCGTCGCGCCTCCCCGTGCTGGGTGCGCCGGCCCGCGCAGTAAGGTCTCCGGCGGCCAATTTGCGCGTGGCGGCACGCAGGCGAACCACCGGCATGGTTAGAAACCACGAGAGTATGTAGCAAACCAGTCCTGAGGAAATAACCGCGATGAGCAGGCCGGGAAAAGGCAATCCCCGCGGACCGAGGAAAAGCCGCGGCCCTGGCGGAGGAGATAGCACCAGCGTATACCGATGCAATCCGTCCGAGGAAGCGCGCGAATCGCGCAGTACGGGAGGCGGCGCCGGAAAAATAAAGCCCTCGTGAGGTATCCTCGGACCTCCCTTTGCGACCCGCAGCGCCCATTCGGGCGCGCCCCGGTGCAGAACTTCCTCCATGTTTTCGTTGAACAGAAAAACGCGGACGTGCTGAGTATGCTCAAGGTTATCGAAATATTCGCCTAGCCCGGCCGCGCCCTTTTGCTCGTAGTCATTCACCGAGTCATTCATCGCGGTGGCGAGCAGAGCTTCCCAACTGGAAGTGCGCGGACGAAACGCCAGCGTGACCAGAATCGCGAGCACAAGAAACAACGCAAACGCCATCCAAAAGGAAAGGAAAATCTTGAGGAAGAGGCTCTTCATGACGTGACTTTCACCTTTTCCCCGTTCTTTTCCCGTGGCCGGGCAAAGATATAGCCGACGCCGCGGATGGTCTTGATGTGTTCGTCTGCGTCGGTATCTCCGAGTTTTTTGCGAACCTTGCTGACGTGCATATCGATACTGCGGTCGAAAGGCGAGAACTTGCGGCTGAGCACGGCATTCACTAAACGCTCACGCGGGACCACGCGGCCCGCTTCGCGCAGCAGCACTTCCAGCAGATTGAATTCCACTGAGGTGAGGTCAACCGGCTGGCCGTCGCGGCGCACGCTACGCGTGGCCGGATCGAGTTCAATCTCTCCTACCCGGACGATATCCGGCGCCGAGGGAGCCGACTTGTCGCTGCGAGTGCGGCGTAGTATAGCTCGAATTCGCGCAACCAGCTCCCGCGGATTAAAAGGCTTGGGCAGATAGTCGTCGGCACCGATTTCGAGACCGACTATACGGTCTACATCTTCCCCGCGCGCGGTGAGCAACAGCACCGGCAGGCGCGAAGTCGCGCGGATCCGTCGAAGCACCTCAAAACCGTTGATGCCGGGCAGCATCACATCCAGAACTACAAGCAGATAACCGCCGCCGGTGGCGCGCTGCAATCCGCTCTCGCCGTCATGCGCCGATTCCACCACGAACCCTTCTGCCTGCAGGTATTCGCCCACGAGAGTGCAGAGTTCGACGTCATCATCGATTACCAGAATTCGTTCCATCTTCGTGGTTTTCATTGTGCACCAAGCCGCCCGCGATGGCGGTAAAGAATTGTCAAATCGCAGCTCGTTACCGATTGACAAAACTTTACTCGCTTTTACTCACTTTTTACTACTTTAGCGCGGGAATCGTGTTTTTATGGGGGTACGCAAAATGGTCATGGGTTGGGAACGAACATGGGATGAATGGCCATGCTCTCCTCACCTAAACCAAAGTTGAAGGAGTCAACAATTTATGAAATCGATTCGTTTTCGTTTCTTAGTAGCGGCTCTCGCGGTATTGCTGGTCAGTGCGCTTGCCAACGCGCAAACCACGGATGCGCCTCCACCGATGCGTGGCCATGAATTCGGCATGCGGGGGCCCATGATGGGCTTCTTCGCCCGGTATCTGGATCTAACCGACGCGCAGAAGTCAAGCATGAAGTCCGTCATGGAGAAAGAGCGGCCCACCCTGAAGCCTTTGATGGAACAACTCCACCAGATGGATGTGCAACTCAAGCAGTATGAGGAAGGCACCTACGATGAAGCGAAGGTGCAGCCCCTGGTCGCGCAGCAGGCGCAGACCATGGTCGAACTGAAAGTGCAGGAAACTCGGATTCACAACGAACTGTTCCAAGTGCTCACCCCGGACCAACAGGCCAAGATGAAACAGTTCGAGGCCAACCGTGAAGCGCGCATGCAGCAACATATGCAGAGTGCACCAGCAACCGCTCCCGAGGAGTAGGATGGGGGCTCCGCGCAATCTGGGTTGAGAATTAGGTTGAGAATGTTGTATTGTCAGCCGCGCCCGGTTGGACTTTCGCGAACCGGGCACGGCAGCAGTACCGAGGTGTGATGCCATGGATATGGCTCAAGTGTTCGTCTTTGACGTAGGCTGGGCGTTCTTTGCCGCCTGGGGAATGGTTCTTGCAGCGGTTAGCATTATCGCCTTCGGACGGGATCTCCTCCCGTTTGCGCAGCAATCAACCCGCGAACAAGAGCACCGCCGCTAGATTTTATTTTCATACCGAACAAGCGTTTTTTGCGCTGTGAGGAATCTGAGCGGGCCGCGCGAGGGTCGCGTTCTTTGCGACGCAATAATCGCGCGTTTGGCTCGCATCCTCATCAAACCCACCGTGCCCCAAAACTTGAACCCCGCCTGCTAGAATTTCATCTACACCATCTGCATGATTCCGAAGAGTATGCGTCCCCTCATCCCGTACCTCAAGCGCTATCGCTGGGGCTTCGTGGCGGGCACGGTCTACATTATTTTGAGCAACGGCGCATGGGCGGGACTGCCCCGCGTGATCGGCAACGCCGCCCAGAGTCTGGAAGGTGGCGTCACTCGGCATAAGCTTCTGATCTTTTCGTTGCAGGTGCTCGCCCTGGCCGCGGTGCGCGGCATTTTTCTGTTCCTGACCCGCTGGGTGGTGATCGGCATCTCGCGCGACATTGAGTTCGACCTCCGCAACGATCTCTTCGCGCACCTGGAAACCCTTTCCTACTCTTACTACCAGCGGATGCGTACCGGCGACATCATGGCAAGAGTCACCAACGATCTAAACGCCGTGCGCATGCTGCTGGGCCCGGCGATCATGTACTCGGCAAATACACTGGTTTTTATGACCGTGGCGCTGTGGTTCATGGCGCGCAATAGTCCGAGGTTGACGTTCTATGCGTTTCTCCCGTTGCCCGTGATCAGTATCGTCATTCAATACTTCGGGCGGCGCATCCACGAGCGCTTCGAGAGAATCCAGGCGATGTTCTCCGACATTTCGGCAAGGGCCCAGGAAAACTTTTCCGGCGCGCGGGTGATTCGGGCCTACGTGCAGGAAGAAGCGGAGATTGCATCCTTCGAAACCGCGAACCAGGAATACGTGTCGCGCAGCCTCAAACTGGTGCGGCTGATGGGAATGCTTTGGCCCACGCTGGAACTTATGCTCGGTTTGGCTCTGGTGCTGGTGTTATGGATGGGCGGACGCGAAGTGTTGCAAGGCCGTATGAGCATTGGCTCTTTCACGGCCTTCAACATTTACATGATGCAGCTTACCTTCCCCATCATCGCGCTGGGCTGGGTCATAAACATTTTTCAGCGCGGCACCGCGTCGCTGATCCGCCTGAACGAGATTCTGCAGGAGAAACCTGAGATAAAAGATGACGCCAAAGCGCGCGATCGGCAAGTGGAAGGCGAGATCGAATTCCGCGGGCTTCATTTTGAATACGAAGGCAAGCGCGTGCTGCATGATCTGAACCTGCGCATTCCGGCAGGCAGCAGTATGGCAATCGTAGGTCCGACGGGCTCGGGAAAAACCACGCTGGTCAATCTGATTCCGCGCGTCTACGATGCGGAGCCGGGCATGGTTTTAGTCGATGGCCGGCCGATCCGCGAGTTTTCTTTGGCGTCGTTGCGCAAGAGCATTGGCTTTGTTCCGCAGGAAACATTTTTGTTCAGTGACCGCATCCGGGAGAACATTGCGCTGGGCATGGAATCAGCCACGGAACAGGAAATTTACGACGCGGCAAATGCCGCCGATGTCGCCGACGATATCGAGGGCTTTCCCGAACAATATCAAACGATGGTGGGTGAGCGCGGCATCACGCTCTCCGGAGGGCAGAAGCAGCGCACAGCGTTGGCTCGGTCTCTAGTTCGCAATCCGCGAATCCTCATTCTCGACGACGCGCTCTCCAGCGTCGACACTCATACCGAAGACAAAATCCTGAATCACCTGCGCAACGTAATGCAGGGTCGCACGACAATCTTCATCTCCCATCGCGTTTCCACCGTACGCAACGCTGACCGCATCGCCGTACTGCACGATGGACGCATCGTGGAGCTGGGCACACACGACGAACTGCTCGCCTTGAACGGCTACTACAGCGGCCTGTATAACAAGCAATTGCTGGAAGAGGAGCTGGCCGAGGTTTGAGCGCGACCGCGCAGACACCCCAGAGGCTAAAGCCTTTCACGGTTCTACATCGGTGGCACGACTGAAGTTGTACCCTTCCCGATCCTGGCTGCGAAGCCTATATTTTCTAAGAACCCATGCAGCGAATCGACGCGCCCGAAATTCTTGATTCCGACAGCTGTTCTCCCGCTGACGTGAAAACTTCCATGCGGGATATTGGCCGGGTCAACCGCTGGTTCGGCGGCGTTGCTACTACGCAGAAGATGGTGAAGCGCGTGGCGCAGGCTACGAAGATGAATCGTCTCTCCCTGCTAGAAGTAGCCGCTGGGTCGGGAGAAGTACCGGAGTGGGTCGAGCGCAGACTTGAGAGAAACGGAATCGTTCTGGATGTAACGTTGCTCGACCGGGCGCAGTCTCATTTACCCACGGAAAATTCTGCTGAAAGAAATCATCCGGGGCGAAATCGCTCTGTTGTGGCTGATGCGTTCGCTCTTCCCTTTCGTGACGGTGCTTTCGATCTCGTGAGTTGCTGCCTTTTCGCACATCACCTGAGCCCTCAACAACTGGCGCGGTTCGTGCGCGAGGGGTTGCGCGTATGCCGGCGGGCGCTGCTGATCAACGATCTGGTGCGACATCCTTTGCATTTGGCTCTGGCATTTGCCGGGTTTCCCCTCATGCGTAGCCGCGTGGCCTGGAAGGATGGTCTGACCTCGGTGCGCCGCTCGTATGTTCCGGCGGAGATTCGCAGTATGCTCGCGTCCGCTTTGTCTCCCGAAGCGGCGGCGCAGGTCGAGATCTCGCGCAATCTTCTTTACCGTATGGGAGTGATTGTCTGGAAAAATTCGGCGTGGAAAAATCCAGTTTGATTCGGGGCGAGATGCCTAGCGAACCACCAGCACTTCGCGAACATTATCGCGAGCCAGAAAAAACTTGATGGAAGCAAAGTCGCGGAAAAGAGTCTCGATGTGGCGGTTGTTGAACACGCGCTGCAACTGAAAGCCATCCGAAATGGCGGTATGGACTGCTCCAGTAGGCCCGCGCCGCGCTTCGCGGCGCAGAACAATTTTCTGCATCTCTAGCGTGTCGGGACCGACGATGTGAAAGCGATGGCATGGCGAGTCTGGACCGGCATCGCGAGTGTGGAAGAAAGCCAGAAGCATGCCGCCGGGCTTTAGCACCGACCACAACCTTCCAACGACTGGTTTTACCAGGCTCTCGTCGAGATAATCGGGCAGGTTCCAGCACAGAATGAAATCGAAATGGGCGGCAGGATAAACCAGGTTATCGGCGAGAAATTTTCGGCTATCGAGAGCGACAACGCCATGCTCGTCTTTGGTGAGAAGCTCAGGATCGGTGGAGGCTGTCAGCAAATCTTCGCTGTAGATTCTGTGACCATGTTCGGTGAAGTGGCGAATGTTGGTGGGAGATGTCGAGCCGAGGTCCAGAACACAAAGATCCTGCGCAGATTCCCAGCTACGCGATAGCTCTCCCAATCCGCTGGAGCGCCGCGTGAGCTTCGGCGCGCCCTGCGCCGGGATGGTCTCCGCTCCGGATGAACCTCGAAAAAGTTTCATGAAAGTCTGCGACGCTGACGACATCCTGAAATCCTGACTCCCAATTCGCTCACGCCTGCTTTACTTCGTGTCGGTCCGGTGGATATCAACCTTTCCCTTCAAAAAAGCGCCTTCTTCGATGGAAATGCGCTGGGCTGAAATATCTCCGGTAACCACGGCGGACTTGCGCAAATCCACGCGGTCGCTGGCCTGAATATTGCCTTCAAGCTTCCCCTGCACCACGACGCCCTTGGCGTCGACGCTGGCCTTAACTTGGCCGTTGGGGCCGACCGTAAGGCTATTGCCCTTGAGGGCAATCGTGCCTTCGACCTGGCCATCCACGTAAAGATCTTCGCTGCCCGAAAGTTCGCCTTTAACGAAGACCGACTTGCCGATCTGTGCCAACGCGGCGGCTGGTGTGCTCATGAACTTTCTCCTGTTTAACGCAAAAGGGGATCAGCCGGCCTGCCACGAAATCAAAACCAACAACGCAGAACCGGAAGGTTGCTTACTGCAACGACTATACGCAAGGCACGGACTGCGCGGCAAGCCGCCTGGGCTTACCAGTTCTCCTGTAGAGAATATCTTGAAGCCGATTGTTACACTGAAGGGCGTGCGGAACATTATGAGTCGGTCGCCACGAATCGTCGTTGTGGTTTCGCTGGTCGCCGCGCTCGCAGGCATGAGCACTCTTTCTCTTGCCGCGGGCGCGCAGTCAGGCACCGCTCAGGTTGCGCCTTCTCCGGTCGAACTGGTGCGCTCCGCGGTTGCCCACGAAGTGGCCGCCGCCAATGACAATTCGATCAAGCACATGTTCCGGTCGCGCAAGCAAACTTTGCAGGGCTCACAGACCAAGTTATATGTAGAAACGCAGGAAGCGATGGCGGGCATGACCATCGCCTACAACGACCAGCCGCTTACGCCGGAACAAATACAGGGTGAGAAGAGCCGCTTGGCGGATCTCGCGGGCAGCCCGGACCAGCTTCGACGCAAACATTCGCAGGAGCAGGAGACCGCGGATCGCACGCTGCGCATCGTGAAGGCTTTGCCCGATGCTTTTCTCTACGACTATGACGGCGAGGAAAAAGGAACAATGGACTTGGGCAAGAATGGCGCCCGGCTGGTGCGACTGAAATTTCGGCCTAATCCGGCGTACGTGCCGCCCTCTCACGTGGAGCAGGTGCTCGCCGGCATGCAGGGATTTCTTCTGATTGATTCCGCAGAGCGGAGGATCGCCCGCATCGATGGAACTCTCTTCAAGGAAGTAGGCTTCGGCTGGGGAATTCTGGGGCATCTCGACAAAGGCGGACATTTTCTTGTCGAGCAGCGCGATGTTGGGGATGATTCGTGGGAAGTCTCGCGCATGTCGCTGGGCTTCACGGGAAAGATTCTTCTGTTCAAGAGCATCGCGATCAAGTCCGAAGAAGTGTTCAGCGACTTCCGTCGCGTGCCGGACGGCACTACGTTCGCGCAAGGAGTGCAAATGCTGGAGGCGGAAGAGGCGAAGTTGGCCGAAAATCTGAAGCCCGGAGCCGCGGCGACGGACGCCAAGTCGCACTAGAGACAGAAAGCAACCGTGATTTTCACTAATAAGCGTGCCATGGTCAGCTCATGCTAACTGCGACCTTCGATCACTGGTTAGAGGCTGTATTCGAGCATCCGGTTCAGGACCGAGAGTGGTACTGGGAAGAAAACTTCGAGACTTACTGGGACGGTCTCGGCTTATCTGATGTGCTCACCGTTGAGTATATGACCCGCCTGTTGTTAGGCCCTGAGCAACTCAAACGGTATTTACTGGCGCAGGTCGCGCCGGGGGTTTGGTTCCTAATCGGCGAATCATCGCCGGGACGCTCGGCGTATGCCTTACTAAATTATGACGTTCCTCTAAGCCAGCGTGTCGACTGCGTTCGCGCAATGACGAACTTCTTCCGAGTGTTCGTTGCTCCTGCGGCACCGGGCCGGGCGAATGAGCGGAAAGATGACTTTCAGGGCGCCTGCTATATGTGGTGGGACATCCTGCCAACACATGGGGGGCCAACATATGGGGATGGCACGGGGGGAGAGCCCGAACTACATCGCGCCTGTCTCGATACAATGGCGGATATACTTACAATACCTTCCGAGTTGTGCCAACTGAGCGCGCTGCATGGACTTAATCATTGGCATCCACACCACGCGCAAAAGGTGGAGCGAATTGTAGACGACTTTCTCAAGGAGTCGCTGGGTTTAACGAACCGGATAATCGAGTACGCGGCTGAAGCGCGCTTGGGCAATGCGTTGTAGCGTTGCCCGCTTGATCGGCGATCAGACCAGCCACAAGTTGCGAGATATCCTTCAGACTCACGCTTGAGCGCGCAGCGTTTCTTTCCTCACTGTCAACTTCTCAATCAGGTCTTCCCTGATTCGATACCCTGTTCCGGCCTGGTCGCTGATCACAATCATCCCCTGCGGTGAAACCTCCACCTCCGGATCAATGATGTCTTCTTTCCAGTAGCGCTTGGAGGCGGAAACATCCCCGGGCAGGCTGAAATTTTCGAGCGTGGAAAGCGCGATGTTGTGGGCGCGGCCAATGCCGGATTCGAGCATGCCGCCGCACCAGACCGGAATCTTCTGCGCATGGCAGATGTCGTGGATTTTTTTCGCTTCCGTGAATCCGCCGACGCGGCCCACTTTGATATTGATGATGCGGCATGCGCCGGTCTCAACCGCAACGGCGGCTGCGCGCGCGCTGACAATGGATTCGTCGAGACAAATAGCGGTGCGCAATTCTTTCTGCAGGCGCGCGTGGTAGAAAATATCGTCGTCCCATAACGGCTGCTCGATCATCAGCAGGTTGAACTGGTCGAAGCTGCGCAGGTGCTCCACTTGATCGAGCGTGTAGGCCGAGTTGGCGTCGCAGCTCAGCGTGATGTCAGCCCAGCGCGAGCGAATTTTTTCGAGCACGTTTACATCCCAGCCCGGTTTGACTTTGACCTTGATGCGCCGGTAGCCAGCGGCCAGTTCGATCTGGATTTTATCGAGCAACTGTTGGACGGAATCCTGAATGCCAATGGAGACGCCGCAAGCGATTTCAGTCCGCGTGCCTCCCAGCAATTTCCATAACGGTTGGTTCTTCTGTTTCGCCTCGGCATCCCAAAGAGCATTTTCGAGAGCCGCCTTTGCCATGCGGTGTCCGCGCACTCTGGAAAAAAGTGTCCCGCAGTCGCGCGCCGATTCCAGATTGCGCCCGAGTACGGCAGGGGCAAGATAGCGAGTGATAGTAGGCCACGCGCCTTCTGTCCATTCGCTGCTGTAGAACGGATCTTCGCCGGCCACGCATTCTCCCCAGCCCTCAACGCCTTCGCAATGCGCGGTGAGCAGCAGAATACGGCGGCCGTAGGTGCGCCCAAAGCTCGTCTCAAAAAAATGGACGAGCGGCATGTGAATCTCGCGGAGGGTGATGGCTTCAATCTTCATAGGTAAAAAATCAATTCACCACAGAGACACAGAGGCACAGAGAAAACCAAAAGAAATCGTTTTGTTTTGTACTTCTCTGTATCTCTGTGCCTCTGTGGTGAAATCACTCTTCTGACGCGTACGACCACGTCTCATCCCAGTTGCCGAGCAGAAATTTACCATTGTCTGCGGCATCGCGCTCGTAACCCAGCACGGCCAGCCCGCTATCAAAAGCCCGAAGAAATTGTTCGCGATTGCGCTCCTGCACCTGCTGCGCTTGTCTTCGCGTTTCCGCCGCGGCCTTCCATTCATAAATCTGCGCCGGCACTTCAATCGCAGTCTGTTGATTGAATGCCGGATTTTTTCCGGTTGCCAACAAAGTCTCCACACGCTTCGACTTCAGCCACCACTCCGCGATGAGCCGATCGCTGGGAAGCCCACCCTGTAGCGGCGACGACGTGATTCCATATTGGTTGATGTTGTAACGGCGGGCAACTGCTCCGAGCTTCTCAATATTTAGATAGGAGTTCTTGATCTCGAGAGGGTCGAAGGTCCACTCGATCAACTCAATGCCGCGGGCGAGCGCGTCTTCGCGCTGCAGGAGCTTGAGGCGGCGGCCCAGCCCGCCATTAC
>JBAPQU010000581.1:0-6413 GCA_049280795.1 Candidatus Sulfotelmatobacter sp. | reverse complement strand
GTAGAGGAATTCAGCCAGCGCAGCGGCGTCAGCGTGACTCTCGAATTTTCCCCTTCGTTCGAACGCCTTTCGTCGGAACTGGAGACTGCAGTCTTTCGAATTGTTCAGGAGTGTTTGGGCAACATTCATCGCCACGCAAAAAGCGCAACCGCCGAAATTCGAATCGAGAAAAATGACGGCTCAGTAAATCTGGAAGTCCGCGATGCCGGTCACGGAATCCCTGCGGACAAACAAGAGCAAATCAAATTTGGCATTCGCACCGGGGTAGGGCTGCGCGGAATGCGGGAACGTGTCGCACAACTGGGCGGACAACTGAAAATTGATTCTGATACCAGCGGCACGGCGATCGTCGTAACCCTTCCTTGTATGCCCACCTCTGCCATCGAAGGTGTCGCCTAGGCGAACTGCTCAGGATTGGGATTTTGCGCGTTTCTTGCCAATGGTAAATTTCTCGGACGAGAGAAGACCGAGATTGAGAGCGTAGCGCACGATCTGAGCCCGCGACTTCAATCCTAATTTCTCTGCAAATCGAGCCCGATAAGTTTCAACCGTCTTTGTGCTGACGTAAATCTGTTCAGAGATTTCGCGGCTGCTAAAGCCTTCGGCCACCAGCTTCAATACCTGCATCTCACGATCACTAAGCACATTCTGTCCCGTCGAACCTGCCCGATCGTTTCCATCGCGTCGAAACGCATCGCGAACCAAGACTTCCGCGAGTTCGGAATCTACATAGGTGCGCCCTCTATAAACCGCCCGAATTGCGGAGAGTAAATCCGCATCCACACTTTTCTTGAGCACATAGCCCGCCGCACCGGCCGCCAAAGCCGTACGCAAGTAAGCTGGCTCTTCGTGCATCGTGAGCAGAAGAACGCGGGTGGAATGATTGTGCGATACGATCTCCTTAATTGCATCCAACCCGCCCGATCTCGGCATGGTTACATCGAGGATGGCGACGTCAGGATTGAGATTGTGAATCGCTTGCACTGCTTCAATTCCATCCTGTGCCTCCGCGACCACAGTCATGTCGGGTTGAGCGTTAATCAGCATCCGCAAGCCAGCGCGCAGAATGGCATGATCATCTGCCACCACCAGCCGAATTTTCGTATTCTTTGACATGACTTGAAATCGTTAATCGTTGTTCTCGACGAGTGCTTCTCGAGAAACCGGAAGAATCATCCGTACCTCAATCGCTGTTCCTTTATTCGGCTCGGAGTTAACATGCAAAGTCCCTCCCAGCATGGACGCCCGTTGCCGCATCCCTTCAATTCCAAGATGACTCGAAGGCTGCTCACTCAGGTTACGCGATTGGAACCCCTGGCCATCGTCCCGAATCACCAAGCGCAAAACAGGAGCGTCCCAATCGAAGATCACCGAAACTGTTTTTGCCTGCGCATGCCGCACCACATTGGTTAAAGCTTCCTGAATGATCCTGTAAAGACCAATCTGCATCGGAGTATCCAGACGATAGAACGGTGTTTCGCCGAAGCTCAGTTTTATGCGGATATGGTGCACAGAGGCGTATTCATCGGTGAATCTCTGCAATGCATCTTTGAGTCCCAGTTCATCCAGGACGCTGGAGTGTAAGCCTCGCGCCAGACGCCCCACTTCTCCGATGGCCTTCGATGCAATCTTGCGCAACTCTTTCGCCTGGGTCTTCGCCACTTTCAATTGCCGGGCGTCACTCACACTCCTCAACCCAACCAGCAGGGACGTCATGAGCTGTCCCGCTTCGTCGTGTAATTCTCGCGCGATGCGCCGCCTCTCTTCTTCCTGTGCTTGCAAAACATGTTCCAGGAGCAGTCGGCGCATCTCTTCCCGCCGCTGCTCCTCCGCACGCTGCAACTTTTCGGATACGTTTTGCACAATCGCCAGACGCGCATCACTGCCGCTGAGGTGCAGCGGCGCCCAAACTTCCTCCACGTCCAGCACTTCTCCATTTTTTGTTTTGTGTTTCAGCGTGCTGTCCGATGAGAGCGCGAGTGTGGACGAATCCATCCCTGCGAGCAATTCTTTGTCCGAGATAATGTCGCGCAGAGTGAGCCGCATAAACTCTTCGCGCGAGTAGCCATATTGTTTCACCGCGGCCTCGTTAACCGCGAGAATCCTGAGGTCCGCAGTGCTGAACACCCAGCACGCCAGAGGGTTCGCTTCAAAAAAAAGCCGGTATTGCTGTTCCGACTTCCATAAGGCCTCCTCAGCCTTTCTCACGCGCAAAAGTGCGCGAACTGTTGCCACAAGTTCTTCCGGTTCGACTGGTTGAACCAGGTATCCGTCCGCTCCGCCATCCAGGCCTGCTACCCGCGCATCGGTCGACACCATCGTCGCGGAAAGATGCAGAACTGGAATACGGGCGGTAGTTTCGTTGGCTTTGATTTGTTTGCAGACGGCGAAGCCTGAGATATCGGGCAGATTTACATCCAGGATTACGAGATCGGGAAGCCGTTCGACGATCTCCAAGGCTTGCCGGCCTGTACGCGCTTCAAGAACTTCAAACCCAGCATGACGCAATACGCGCGAAACCGCATATCGCTGTGCTTCAGTGTCGTCAACGTGAAGGATCGTCAGCCCTGCCGGATTTTTGTCAACGTGGGGATGAGCTTCGTTCGGCATAGAGGCAATGACGTTGCTGCGCGCATGCCATTATGCCCCTTCTGCTGGCTGGCCCGCATCTTCTTAAGATTCAGGGTTCATGCTCATTTCTGTATGTCAGGGATTTCCCTATACACCGGCTGCGATTTAGCAGGTAGTCCCACTTGTGATTATGCTGCCACCCTGCAACACTGGGTGCCCATCAGGAATAGGAGATCCGAGTAGTTACGACTCGAACCGGTTGAATGCCACGAATATGATGACTCAATTCACTTGGGCGAGACTCTATGAAGCGGCCATTTTGGAGACCGATCGCTCCAGGCTCGCGGCGCGCATCCAGGCTGCGGATGCGGCGGTCAAGGTTCGTGCGCAAGAACTCAGCAACCACTACGAAGGCACGGAAGAAGAGCGGGTCGCCATCAGCGATGC
This sequence comes from Candidatus Sulfotelmatobacter sp., assembly GCA_049280795.1. Classification (GTDB taxonomy): domain Bacteria; phylum Acidobacteriota; class Terriglobia; order Terriglobales; family Acidobacteriaceae; genus Sulfotelmatobacter. Next base: position 3,395 of record JBAPQU010000581.1, on the reverse strand, counting down.
TCTTTCTGGTTTGAAGATTTTGCGTAAAGAGCTCAGCGGAGCGGTTTCAGAGGCAGGCTCTGCGACCTCCCAACAGTTTGCTGGGGATTGCATGAATTCTCCGAATACCCAGGATGCCTGAAAACCGAGATTCGCCAGAAATTCCAAAGGTACCGAACACCTGTCTATTTCAACTTGCAGGCTCGAGTAGTACCTGAATCGTGCTGATCAGATGGTGAATTGATTCCGACTTTGAGAGTATCGAGCTGACCCCGGCTTCCGCTGCTTCGCGCTTGAGGTGCGGCGTCTCAAAGCTGGTAAACATCACCAGGGGCAGGTACGGATACAAACGCTTGAGTTCGCGGGACGCCTGCAGACCGTTCATCACCGGCATCGACAAATCCAGCACCACGAGGTTGGGATGGAGTTGCTGCGCTTTTTCGATGGCATCTCTGCCATTCACGGCCTCTCCGCATTGCCAGTTAGTTACCGACTCCAACGTTTGCCGCAGAGTTCTACGGATGACCGGATTGTCATCGACGATAAGAATGTTCTTAGGCAAGCGATTGTTTTAACCTCCTACTGAATTTGTAGTCGCTCCTCACGCGATTTCGCTATGGGGTAAACAGTGTACCTTCAAAGAGTTAATGCTCCATAGGTCTGTACAGAGACCTCCGCTGTGCTGGCCCAGCGAGGATCTATTTTCAGCGGCCACCTACGTGGTATGTGACCCCAAAGGCCAGGCGCAAATCGCTCTGGCTATCGCTGGCAAAATTGCGAAAGCTCGTGCGCACATAATCGATCTCGATTGCGCGTACGCCAAGACGCCTGGCGAGGCCCATGTTCAGGCCTCCTCCGAATTGCATGGAAAGCGCATTCTCGCTGCTAAAAGTTCCCGACGAATCCGGGAATCCGGCGTTGAATCCATGCGCGCTGCCGAAAAGTCCCTCGCCGAAGATGCTGAGCCCGTGTTTTACTCCCAGGACGTGGCCAGTCCAACGATGGATATCGAGGGTGTAGCGCGGACCCGCCATGAAAGCGATCTTGCTAAGGTCGACTCCGGGTGTGAGATCGGTCTTGTGGTTACCGATCAACGTGGCCGCAGCTGCCAGACCGCGGAACAATGGAACTGCTGCATCGAAGCTTCCACCCTGAAACCAAAAGCATCCACAATCGACGGATGCGAGTTTTGCTCTTTCCAGGTTATAGGTCAGCCCAAGGTCGGCCGAGAGCGGGTTGAAATGTTGTGCCTGCGCTGTCAGGGTAAGGGCGAACGCTCCCAACAACAGAGCCGCTCCCCGCAATATTCTTATCATAATCTCTGCTCCGTTTATCAGGCTTCGTCCTTACTGGACTGTGAGGTTAAGGGTCGTTGAGTGCGACAGTGCGCCGGAAGTAGCCGTAACCGTCAGCGCGTAACTGGTTTGTGTGCTGCCCAGAAAGCCGGTGTTTTTGCCGCCGCAACCGGTAAGTCCCGCGATTGAACTTACGGAAATAACCAGAAGCAACAGCAGGTTCAATCGGCGGCGCTTGTGCGCCGGACGCCGAATCTTTCCTGCGAAGGGCAGCAACAGCCCCAGCATCATGGGCGAAAGCCGAAGTGCGAGGATCTCGTTGTGCCGTAACGATGCGGTCTGGCTGGGTAACTGTACCGTCAGTGACACATTGGTAGATCCCGCGCCCGCCGGCAGGGTCTTCGGTGTGATAGTCGCGGTTGCACCAGTCGGCAGTCCAGTCACGGAAAGAGTTACGGGTGCAGGGAAGGTCGTGCCCGCAGTCGGGCCGATCACGAGAGCGTAGGTTGCCATGCCTCCTGGCGCTACCGTGGCGGAGGTTGTGCCGCTGCTCGAGATGGCCAGGCTGAAGTCCTGGACCGTCTCGGTCAAGGCTGAACTGGTAAGCGCCGTGAAGTTGGTGTCTCCACCATACTGAGCCGTGATGGTGTGAACTCCGGTTGCGAGAGTCGAAGTTGTAAGCGCGGCCACGCCGTGAGACAGCGTGACGGCTCCCAGCGAGGTGGATCCATCGAAAAATGTGACCGAGCCCGTGGGCGTGCTAGCAGAGGAGGAGACGGTAGCGGTAAAGGTAACTGCGCTCTTCGCAAGTATGGTGGTTGCGGAGGAAGCCAGCGTTACCGTCGGAGTCGCCTTTCCTACCGCTGCTGCTACCGTCACGGTTACGGTGGCCGTGCCTGCGGCATAGTTCGCATCACCGGCATAGCTTATGTCGATCGTATAGTTTCCGGTCGAGAGTGAACTGGCGAGGGGGATGCTGGCGGTCGAATTCGAGGAGCCACCCGTAAGATTCGCTGTGCCCGAAGCTACGCTCGTGTTCGACGAATTCAGGATGGTGTAACTCAAAGTGCCGGAAGCTGGTGCCACTCCGGCATATGGTCCCGTGACTGTAACTGGCACCGAACCTGCCTGCCCAAGCGTTACCTGCACGGGCTGCGTCGTGGGTCCGGCAATGGTTTCGCTGTCCTTGCTTAGCGATAGCGTCGTTGTGTTTGTGCTGGTCAGGAAGGATTCGCTCACGCCGGGGTAGGTAGCGGTGATGGTATGCGAGCCGGCAGTGCTAAGCGTCACACCCGTGAGTATTGCAACGCCGCCGCTGAGGGTCACCGGACTTCCGCCGTTGAGCGAGATTGACGTGGAGCCGACGGTATCCATGAAACTTACTCCGCCTGTGGGGACGGTCGACGAATGTCCCGTCACCGTATCCGTCACCGTGGCGGTCACCGTGACTGGTTGTCCGATGGTTGCGGTGGTCGGGCTAGTGACAACGGTGGTCACCGTTGTGTCTCCCGCGATCAGGCCCGTGCCGCTGACCGAGATTTGTTCGGTGCTGCCCGACACGTTAAGCGCATTGTTGGTTACGATAATGCCGGCGCTCAGGCTGCCCACCGATTGCGGGCTGAATTGCACCGAGACATTGCACGCCATGCCAGAAGTCAACGAAGTGCTCGACAGGCACTGATTGGAACCTCCCGTAGGTTGGGAGAAGTTTGCGGTAAATGTTGGGTTCGCGGAAAACACCAGCGGCTGGTTGCCCAGATTGGTGACCGTTGCTGTCTTCGGGCTGTCGGAGCTGGTGAGGCCCACTTTCGTGCCGGCGAAGCTGAAAGCACCGCCCGAAACGTTCACAAACACGATCCGATTATTCGTCCAATCCGAAATATAAAGATTGCCGAAGGAATCTGACGTTACTCCGAACACCAGGGTGCTCAGAGTCGGAGGAGACGATAGTCCGCTGATGCTCACAACCGAGGCTATCCCTGCCGTCGTCAGTTTCACGATACGAGAGTTGGCGGTGTCCACGACGTAGATATTTCCCATCGCGTCCACGGCCACGCCCTGGGGATTGCTGATTGCCGGAGTGATGCCGGGAAGACTCAGCTCGGAGGCCACACCCGCATT
>JBAPQU010000580.1:0-25764 GCA_049280795.1 Candidatus Sulfotelmatobacter sp. | reverse complement strand
TTGCCAAGGGAGGCCCATTGCCCGCGCGCAAAACGAAGTAATCCCGCACGGTCGCGAAACGCTTCCGTGCCTCCCTCTTTCGTTACCGAATACGCTGCCATAATGTTGGCAAAGGCCAGGCAGTCTTCCAGTTTGCCGCCCCGCAAATACAGGTAGAGGAAACCCGCATTAAAAGTGTCCCCCGCTCCCACGTCATCGGCAACGTGCACACTCGGCGGCGCCAAGCTCCACTGCTCATTTCCCGTGCGGCAAATGGCGGAGCGCGAGCCGCACTTCATCGCGACCACCCTGACAAGCTGGGCCAGTCGTTCGGCCGCCTGCAAAGGATCCTCGGTCCGAGCAATTTTTTTGGCTTCACGCTCGTTGGGAAAAAACAGATCGACATATTTCAGGGTTGCATGCAGGTCCTGGCCCCACAGATCTTCCGGATCGTCGTTCGTATCAAGAGACGTTGTAAGACCTGCTTCCTTCGCCTTGCGGAACAAATCTGGAATTTGCGGCCGCAGAGCCCGGTGCAAGAAGAAGGAGGAAAGATGCAGATGACGAGCCCCGAGAACGTAATCCATGTCAATGTCGGAATACTGCATCTCGAACATGGTGCCGGGATACGTCAACATGTGGCGATTTCGCGCGTGCGGCAGCACCACCGTGAGCCCGGTGGACGTGTTGCCGGTTGCCTGCTTGACGTGATTGACATCAACACTCGAGGCCGACAGCCGATCCATCGCCATTTTTCCCAGAGAATCTGCCCCGATTTTCGATATAAAGCCAACTTTTGTGCCGAGTACGCACAAGTTGTGCGCAACGATCGCGGATGAACTTCCCAACGTGAGCGCGAGCCCGCTTGCCAACAACTCCTGATCGGGCGGCATTTCCTGGGGTAACCCATAGAGAATCAGGTCCAGGTTAAGCTCGCCGACAACGCAAACCTCGATCACCAAGTTCTCCTTTTCGCTCACCTGAAAGCGGCTGCACTTTCGATCAGTGAATGTTGACGTGCTGTACCACCCGGCTGATGGCCCCGTTTGGACTGGGGCAGTCAGGCTGCAGATTCCATTGCAGAGAGAAAAATAGACCTAGCAATTGCCCGAACATCACATCCACCGGTACGTGGTAGTCATCGCCTATATTGCTGGGCAAGCCGGCGGTCAAATAGTGTTCAGTGGAAGTGTCACGGTCGGCGATTTCGCTTCCGGCTACTACAATCCGGGATTTCACCAGCCGCTTTTTCCCGATCTCATGTAACAAATCCCGCTCGTACTGCTGAATTCGTCGATTGCCCGAAAGTAAACAAACGAACAGCGTGTCTTGATCCAAAATCGCCATGGGACCGTGGCGAAGCCCTAACGCTGACTCGGAGAACGTCATGGTCTTGCCCGCAGTCAACTCGACCAACTTAAGTGCAGATTCGGTCGCGACGGCCCTCAGCGGCCCGGAACCGACAAAGCACGCTTTCGTGTATGCTTCTTTGGCCAGCGCAGATGCGCAATCTGCGGCGCGAGGAAGAAAATTTCTACCCGCCTGCACCAATTGCAATAGAACTTCCTCGTATCGGACCAGATCGTTAACGTGTGCCAGGCACTGACCGGAAATCACCATGTTGGAAAAAGAACTGGTCATGGCCAGGCCGCGGTCGTTTACGGCATCGTCCAAACAAATACCTAATACTCGCTCTCCTGCGCTCTCCCGGATCATTCGACCATTCGCGTTACACGAAACCACAAGGTGATAAATATCCGGGTGCTTCTTGCGGGCGGCTTCGAAGACCGCTACTCCTTCCGGACTTTCTCCCGAGCGCGAAAACGAAATCCAGAGATATTTCCTCTCGGGAACCAGCAACTCATCCATGTGCGTGAGCAGATCGGTACTCGGGACCGCGCTCACGTCGCAGCGCCAGTGCTTCCGCAAAAGATTTGCCAGCGCTTGCCCAACGTAGTCCGAGGTTCCGGCGCCTACGAGGAAAACCGCCGGCCTGGAACTTGAATTTGCTCCGAGCCCAGTGAGCGATAGGAACTCGGCAATCCGCGCCTGCTTCCTCCGAAATATTTCGAAGGTAGAGAGCCACGTATCCGGCTGCTGCGCGATTTCGACAGGCGTATGCGTCAACCCGCGAACGGTTTTCTCTTCGTCACCAAGGCTCAACAGTTCAGCCAGCGCACTCACCTGCAAATCCTCCTCGATTCCACTCCAGCAGCACTGCATTTCTTCAGATCGCGAATTCCCACCGCTATGGCTCGTACCAAAACACCGCGCCTTTTTCAATCGCGGGAAGCTTGTAGCTGATAGCACCGTCGCCCGCAGTTCCGTTCAGCGGCTGCACATCTCCGAGAAATGGAAGAAAGAATCCGTGCCCGCCGGTTGCGCCGGAAACCGTAACTTGAACGCCAGCTTGCGGAGTCTGAATGGGATTTACTCCACCTTTTAGCCCCGCAAAGTTCGCAAAGAATACTGACGTTTTTCCGTTGACCTTGGAGATCGATGTGGCGACCAAGGGCGAAGCCACCACGCGAACCGGTGTCTCAGCTTTCAGGCTTTCCAGGAATTCGCGCTCTCGATCCGGGCTGGTTTCCTCAAAGCTGTTTTCCAGCGCCGCGTAATAATCTTTTCCGGGGCATTTGCTGAAGCGGAGCACATGCGCGGAAGACGCGAGCTGAGTAGCGTCTTCCCCCGTGATCACGAGCGTATTCTCGCCAGTCGCATATTTTCGCAGCAATGCCCGTTCGTCTTCGTTCGTCACACGAACATCCGGCAGAATCAGGGTGTGGCCTTGAAACTCCGATAGCGTGCGCGGAGTGACGACCTGGAATTCCAGGTGCTTCTGCATCAGAAGAATCAGTATTCCGCGGTAGGAAGTAATAAATTCATCCGCGTAATAATTTCGCGTCCCCGGAGAAAAATAAACTCCGATGGGAGCAATCGCCGTCCGCGGCTTATAGAACGTATCTTCATGAGCCTTGATCCACGCAAAAATCCGTTTCCGCGTCTCACGATCGTTCGATCCCGCCATCGAGTGTCCCGGCGCATCCCAGAAATTCGCTCCATCCATGATTTCCGACGCCGCCAGATTCATCATTGCCTCGCGCTTGTCGACTTTCTTGTCACCATCCCACGAGTAATTCAAAATCCAGGTAGGCTTACCTTGCGCGAACGCCCGAAAGGTATGCATTCCTACCTGATAATCAAACCAAGTTAGCGGCGTCCTCTCCGACGCCATACCGCCTTTGCCGAATGAGTATTCGTGGGCAATGGCGTCGACGACTCCATACATGCTGTAAACATCAGCTCCAACTCGAACCGCTTCTTTCTCAATCCCCGGATAAATTTCCGGAATCGTCTTGATCGCCGGATTCACACTCTTCGCGGTTCGGTCAATCTCCGCCATGAAATCAGTGAATGTTCGAATCCTGAAATCAACCCACTTCCGAAAATTCGGGTCCGAAAAATCTCCCAACTTCAAATCTTTTTTCGCATCAAGCCCAGTTTCTCTTTTGAAGGCCGCGACCGTGTAGTCGTCAAAGCTGGCCCACGTGTCTTCCCATCCATCAAAGTGTGTCATCCAGTACGGGATATCCACGTAAATCCCATCAATTCCCGTACCCGCGATCTGGCGCACGTGTTCCATATAAATCTTGCGCCATTCCGGCGCATAAGGACTAACCCAGACGTCCTCATCACCCTTCCGTATCCAGAAAGCCGACCCGCCTCCAAAGAGCGCAGGCTCTCCCTTGATGTTCCTCTGCACCCAGTCCGGATGTTCCTTGAACAACGTATGGGGAGTCTGGTCCGCATTCGCGGTGATGCACTCGGTCCCGGCGATATAAACGAAAGCGTAATTCTTCGCCGCATGCGCCTTCTGGGCTACGGCGCGAATAGCCTTCAGCTTTTCCTCAGGATGGACAAAACTCTCATACCGCCCCTCGATGTCGTTGTCGACCTCAATCCCAAAGACGCCGTCTTCCTGTGCGCTCTGGACAATCCGGTCTGCATTATTGTCCTGTAGCCCGTACGCGCCGATACGCACGTAATTGGCCCAGTCCTGCTCCACGGAGCCAGGGCTTGCCTGCAAGAGGGGAAGCAGCGCCAAAGTCACGATGATCGAGAATGGTAAGTTTCGTTTCATTTCGTTTCATAACTTTTACTTTCGCGGAAGGGGACTGTCAAGTCTAAAATTCCGCTGGCATGGACAAAAGGAGCCGATCACGGTAAAAGAGAAAGGCGCATAGTTACAACTATGCGCGCTAAGAGAACCCATTCCCGAGTGGACCTGTGCTGAACGAAGAACGGCGCCGACACATCCTGGACATTCTGAATCGCGACGGCCGCGTTCTGGTCGCCGACCTGGCCAGGCAATTCCGCACATCCCAGGTCACGATCCGAAAGGATCTGGACGCACTGCAGGCCCATGGCCGCATTCACCGCAGCCATGGCGGGGCGCTGCCGGCGCAGGAGAGCGCACTAGAAGACCCGACCCTGCGCGAAAAGGAGAAGCTGCATCGCAAGGAAAAACTGAAAATCGCCGCTGCCGCCGCTCGAATGGTGCAGGAAGGCCAAGTCGTCATTCTGGATTCTGGGACAACCACGACCGCAATCGCGCGGGTGCTGCGCAAGTTTGAGAACCTCACCATTATTACCAACGCGGTAAATATCGCCGCCGAACTTTCCGGGTCTTCCCTGGACCTGATTCTTACCGGCGGGACTCTGCGGAAGAACTCATTCTCCCTTGTGGGGCCGATCGCGGAAGAAACGCTGCACCGCTTGAACGGAGACATTCTTTTTCTTGGGGTGGACGGCTTCGACATGCAACACGGATTCACTACTCCGAATCTGCTTGAAGCCAAAGTGAATCGAGCGATGATGGATGTGGCCAGGGTGGTCGTGGCGGTATGCGACTCGAGCAAGTTCGGCCGCCGCAGTTTATCTTCGATCGCGCCGCCTTCGGGGGTGCATCATTTAATCACCGACCGCGGTATTCCCAAGGCAGATCTTGCTGCACTAAAAAAATCTGGAATCCAGGTGACAGTAGTCTAATTCAGCCGCCTGGCTTATTTTCCTCTCGCAAGCGGTGTGTACAGCATGTGCATAGGGTGAAATCCTTCAGCAGCCGAGCCTTCTTCTCATCCGCCCGGCGGCGGATTTGTAGCAGATTTGCCCTTGTGACTGCCACAAATTAAGACTTGACAATCTCAACCAAACGAAAGTAAATGGAATCATTCGCAATTTACTTGCGATCTCCGCTTTCGGGCAAGCGGCTTCCAAAACTTAGCAGGTCGATAAGACGGCATGAAAATTCGGTCGAAATGCAGCGATGGTGTTTTCCGATCATGACGCGCCTGCAGGCGGTGGCGCTAAGTGTAATCATATTTGGACTCACGTTCGGCTGGGAACCCCGACAGAATGCCGCAAGCGCGCAGCCAGTCCCCGCCTCTAACAATTCTGCCGATCTGACCCAGCCCCAGGTTCTTCAAAGTCCAGTCCTGCGCATTGAATTCGACCGCGAATTGCACAGCCGAGTCGTTCCGCTCTTGAATGTCGATTCGAAAATGCCGGCGCTGGTTTCGTTCTCAGCATCGGAAACGCTTGTAACCGCAGACCGCACCTTCAAAGATTTCGTTTTGACTTCAAGCCAGCAGGAGCAGGTTTCCGACATCTTTGGCGCGGGCCAGTGCCTCTTACTCACGGGGACTTCCGCACATCTTCAAAAGAAAGTATCAGTCACCATCTACAACGATTTTCCGTCGATGGCAATCTTCGATGTCGAGTATACGAATCAGGGCTCAGCGCCGCTTGCTGTCCGGGGATGGACTAACAATCAGTATTCGCTGCGCGCTCTGCTTCCTAAGGCCGGACCTGCATTCTGGTCTTATCAGAGTGGATCGTATGAAAAGCGTCCGGACTGGGTGCGTCCGTTGCGCGCAGGATTTCGTCAGGAGAACTATCTCGGCATGAACGCCAGCGATTACGGCGGCGGCACACCTGTCGTGGACGTTTGGCGCAAAGATGTCGGACTTTCCGTCGGCCACATCGAGCCGGCGCCACGATTGATTTCGCTTCCCGTTTCTATGGTGGACGCCATTCATGCTCGGGTTGCAGTGCAATCGAACCGGGAGCAAACGCTGGCGCCGGGAGAGAGCTTTCACACCCTGCACACGTTCGTCTCCGTGCATCAGGGAGATTATTTCCGCACGCTCACCGAATACCGACGACTGATGATGCGGCAGGGATTTCAAATGGCCTCCGCGCCCGACAGTGCTTTTGGTCCCATCTGGTGCGCCTGGGGTTATGGACGGAACGTGCAGCTCAAACAGGTTTATGACACTCTGCCGACGGCCAAGAAGCTGGGCTTCTCCTGGGTGACGCTTGACGATGGTTGGCAGAATAATTACGGCGATTGGGAGCTCGATCCCAAAAAGTTTCCGAACGGCGATGCTGACATGCGGGCTCTCGTCCAAAGAATTCATGATGAAGGATTTCGCGCACAGCTTTGGTGGTCGCCGCTGAGCGCTGTGCCGGATTCCAAGGTGCTTCAGGATCATCCTGATTTTGCGCTGCTCAATGGCGACGGCTCCCGGCGCAAGATTTCCTGGTGGGATTCCGATTATCTCTGCCCTGCCGATCGCGATGTCGTGGAGTACCACAAAGCGCTGGTACGAAAGATTTTTGTCGACTGGGGATTCGACGGCCTCAAACTGGACGGCCAGCACATGAACGCGGTACCCGCTTGCTACAATCCCGCGCATCATCACAAGCGTCCCGAGGATTCCGTGGAAGCGCTGCCTGATTTCTTCCGCGAGATTTACGAAACTGCGCGCAGCGTGAAGCCCGATGCTCTAGTAGAGTTCTGCCCTTGCGGTACTGGATATTCTTTCTTCACCATGCCGCACTTCAATATGTCCGTGGCTTCCGATCCGGAAAGTTCGTTCCAGGTGCGTTCCAAAGGTAAGACTTTGAAAGCTCTGATGGGCGACAACGTACCCTACTTCGGCGACCACGTTGAATTGAGCGATGGAGGGAATGATTTCGCCTCCACCGTGGGAGTGGGAGGAGTTGTCGGCACACAATTCGTGCTTCCGAATTTGGTGAAAAAGCACGGCAAGTCAGACCTCACTCCCGAGCGCGAAGAGTTCATGGCTAAATGGGTGGGCATTTATAAAGAAAAAATGCTTTCGCGCGGCGAGTATCTCGGGGAGCTGTACGACATCGGCTTCGATCATCCTGAGGCGCACGCAATTCGCAAGAGCAGAGAAATGTATTACGCATTCTATGCGCCTCATTGGACTGGTTCCGTGGAATTGCGTGGCCTGCAGGATCGCGACTATCACGTTGTGGATTATGTGAATGGTAAGGATTTCGGCATCGTGCGTGGGCCGCGAGCTTCCATCGTTGCCCCATTCGACCAGCACCTGCTCCTTGAAGCGAAACCTCAGTAGAAATCAGTTGGCAAGAACTTGCACACTGCCGCGCCGCAAGATTCTTTAGCTTGACATCCTCTCCCCTTCAGCCTGAAACTGATCGGGCCCTTCCCCGCATTACCCCACTGCCGTTGGAGGTTCGCTGTGTCCGACAAACCACTGAGCCACATTTGCGCCCTGCTGTGCTCGATCGTCCTCATTTTAACTTTCGCCATCGCGCAGCCCGCAACCGCGCAGCAAGTGCGCCGGGGAATTTATCGCGGCATGCCTGTCACTTATGTCGTCAGGAATGGCAAAGCCATTTTCCAGGGTGACATCGTGCTCGAGAAAGTCGACACCGTCACTCCGCAGGTGATTCAGCCTTCCTTTGGGGTCCCCTACTCGCAATATCTTTGGCCCAAAGTCGGCAGCCAATACCAGATTCCCTACATCATCACTTCGGGCACCGGGGATCTCACGAATCTCAACGCTGCCATTGCCCAGTTCAACAAGACATTTACCAACATCAAGTTCGTAGCGCGTGGGACGCAGACCGACTACGTTAATTTTTATTTCGATCCCAGCGACAACAGCGGTGAATGCGAGGCCACGGTCGGCCGCGCCGGAGGCGAGCAGCAAGTCGGGGGTTCCGGCGGATCTTCCAATCCTTGCGCGCTCGGCACCATCCTCCATGAAATGGGACACACCATCGGATTGTGGCATGAGCAGTCCCGTCCCGACCGTGACACGTACGTGTCAGTTAATTACAACAACCTGATCAAAGGCTCGATTTCCAACTTCAATCAGATCTACGACAATGCCCAGACCTCTGGAACGCTATTCGACTACGCATCGATTATGGAGTACCCGGCCTTTTCTTTCAGCCGCAACGGCGGCCCCGCGATTGAATCCATCCCCGCGGGAATTCCGCTCTCGAATTTTACTGGTTACACAGCCACCGACATTGACGGCATCGAGCGCCTCTATGGCAGCGCACCCAAAGTTGTCACCGTCACCAGCAATCCTCCGGGACTGAACGTCATCGTCGATGGAGCAACCGTCGCCACGCCAAAGGTTTACATCTGGACTCTGAACTCTATCCACACGCTCGATATTCCTCCCGGCGTTCAGAGCCAGTCGGGCAACATCGTGAACAGCAACGTGGCAACGACTTTTTATTACGCCTATGGACGCTGGAACGACTCGACCGAAGCTACGCATAGCATCACTGTTCTGCCGGGCAATGGAGAACCCTCCACGCCCGCCACTTCTCCGGCCGTAACCACTTACTCGGCAAACTTCATTCAACTCGTTCCCTATGCCACGACGGTTTATCCGACGGGTGCAGGAACTATTACAGCGTCGCCACTGCCGCAGAGCTATCCCGAATCTTCCCTGCTCTTCTATATTGCACGGCAGCAAGCCACGCTCACCGCCGCTCCGAACTCAGGCCAGAATTTCTATGAATTCAACAACGCGAATTTCTGGCTTCCAGGTGGCCTCGGAGCGAATCCTAAAACGTATTACGTGCCTGACACGGGACTTGCGGTCAACACCACGGCGGAGTTTTCTCCCGACGCCATTTACACGGTGAACACCGCGCCTGACGCATTCAGCTCAAGCCTCTACCTTTATGTCGATGGCGACTTTTGGTATATGCCCAAGAATTTTTCTCCGTACTACGATTCCACCTGGACCTCCGGCAGCACGCATACACTGAGCACCTACAGTCCCATTTATCCTTACAGTTCGAACAGCCGCTACGCCTTCAGCAGTTGGAGCGACGGCACCACAAACACCACGGACAGCGTGATAATCCCGGCCACCAGCGCCAGCTACACTGCCAACCTCACGCCGCAGTTCTACGTCACCGATTACGTCAATGAATCCTGCGCCGGCTCCATCGACGTGACTCCCAGTTCGCCCACCAACGATGGTTTCTATCCCACGGGCAGCGCGCTCACCTTGACCGAAGTTCCCAACACGGGCTGGCTTTTCACCGGATGGCAGTACGACCTCAGCGGAATCTCAACGTCGCAACCACTCACGGTAACCGACGAAGTTCTTGTCACCGCCGACTACAACACCATCGCATCGCCTCTGACTCTCACCAGCCTGAGCCCGGCCGCAGCCGTGCCCGGCTCTCCCGCTTTTACGCTGACCCTAAATGGCACGGGATTCACTCCGAACATATTTGTCTCCGTGAACGGAGCGTTTCCAATGGTGAAGTTCATCAGCAGCACTCAGCTCAGCGTAAGCGTGACTGCCGCGCAGATTACGAAACCCGGAGCATTTCAGGTGTGGGTGGATAGCTTCCCCAGCGGAGCGAGTTGCGCCGCCTTCGCCGCGCTCCCGTTCACTGTGGCCAATCGACCTATTGTCTCGCCAACTCCGGCCAGTCTAGCCTTCGGAGCGCAAATTGTGGGCACGACCAGCGTCTCGAAAACCGTTACGCTCAAGAACACAAGCACCGCGAGCGTGAATGTCAATTCCATCACCGCTTCGGGAAATTTCGCGATCACGAGCAACACTTGTGGATCGTCGCTCGGCGCAAGCGCGTCGTGCACCGTTAACGTAGCCTTCACCCCTGAAGTTGCGGGCGCACTGACGGGATCGCTCGCCATCAGCGATAGCGCTCCCGATTCTCCTCAGACCATCGCACTCTCGGGCACTGGCGACTTGCCGCTGACCATCATCCCGGCGACGCTCGCCTTCGGTACGGAAACCGTGGGCAGCACTTCCGCGGCCAAGATCACAACGTTAACCAACAACACACCCAGCACGCTGAGCTTCTCTTTTGCCGCGAGCGGCAACTACGCCATCAGTTCCTCCGGTACAACTTGCGGCGCATCGCTGGCTTCGCTGGCCAAGTGCAACATCGCGGTCACGTTTACACCCAGCGCGAATGCCAGCGTCAACGGCGCGGTTACTATTACGGACGCTTCGGGATTCTCTCCTCAGCTCGTCGCGCTCTCCGGCACCGGCTCCGGCGGCAGCACTGCGCCGCTCACCTTCACTCCTGCGACGCTATTCTTCGCTGCACAAGCCGTGGGCACAAGCAGCGCGGCAAAAACCGTGACTATCAAGAACACGAGTGCCAGTTCAGTGACATTGACCAGCATCGCAACCAGCGGAGATTTCTCCGCGACCAGCAGCGGAGCCAAGCCCTGTAAGCCGAATCTCAATCTGATTGCCGCAGCCACGTGCACGCTTAGTGTCACGTTCTCACCGGCATTCGTCGCCAGCGGCGTCATCAGCGGCGCCATCTCCATCACGGACAATTCGGCAGTGAGTCAGCAAATATTCGACGCCAAAGGCACCGCGGCTCTGCCCCTGACGTTTGCGCCGACCTCGCTCACGTTCGCCCCGCAAACCGTAGCGACCGCCAGCCCCGCTCAAACCGTTACGATAACCAACAACCTCTCCATCTCTATCAGCCCAACCATCACCGGCAGTGGCGATTACACGACAACTCCGGGCAGCGTAGCCCCGTGCACGTCCACATTGGCTGCGAATGCGCAATGCACTTTCACGGTAACTTTTACTCCCAGCGCCGTTGGCACGCGCGGGGCCGCAATCACCGTGACGGATTCTGGGAATCCGGCTTTTCAAACTTTGGGTACGACTGGAGTCGGGCAATAGCGAGGTAAGAGAACGCTTAAGGAAGACGATAATTCGACTATTGATGGGGGCTTTCAAAGACAGCTTTGATGTGCCGACTTCACGCAAGAATGCGACCCGAATACAGGGCCATTCCGACAACGGCATCCATTCCCAGTGCATCCAGGCCGTCGATTTCCTGCTGTGTCGTGATGCCGCCTGCAACCACCAATCGCCGCGACGTGGCTTGCCGGATTGCTGTCACCGTTTCCATTGGGATTCCGCCTAGCAATCCTTCTGTATCGATGTGCGTGTAGAGAAAGGTTTCGCAGAATGATTCGAGCTCTCGAATCATCTCGAAGGCCGTGACGGTAGTATCTTTTCGCCAACCATCGACCGAAACTCGGCCCGCTCGGGAGTCGAGGGCGAATACCAGCGGGTCGGTGCCGAGTGCACTTGCGAGCTCGGCGGCGTATGGAGTGTTGATCCCGCCATCTTTCAGCAATGCCGAACCAAGAATCACCTTGCTCGCACCCGCCTCTAAAATTTCTTTTGCTTTTTCGAGACTGCGAATTCCGCCTCCGACCTGGCAATTGAGACTGCGCACGATGCGATTCACGAGTTGCGCATTATTCCCTGTGCCCCGGGCCGCATCGAGGTCAATGACCTGCACAAGCGGATATTTCGAGAATCGCTCGATCCAATCATCAAGGTTGTCGAACTCCAGCACCTTCTTATCGCCTTGCACCAACTGCACGATCTTGCCGCCCATCAGGTCGATCGACGGAATCAGCATGGCCACCTCACCGGTATGCTGGCATCGCGCAATTCACGTTTCAGGTCTGCAATATTCTCGATGCCGAAATGAAAGATAGAGGCAGCCAGGGCCGCATCGGCGCGGCCGTCGCGAAAAACCTCGATAAAATCGCGCGCCGAGCCCGCGCCGCCCGATGCAATCACCGGAATCGAGACCGCCTCAGCCACGGCGCACACCAACTCGCAGTCGAATCCGGATTTAGTTCCATCGCGATCCATCGATGTCAGTAGAATTTCTCCCGCTCCGCAGGCAGTCGCTTCCCGCGCCCATTGGATTGCATCCCGGCCCGTGGGCTGGCGTCCTCCGGCGACGAAGACTTCGAAGCTTCCGTCTACTTTTCTGGCATCGATGGCGACCACAACTGCCTGCGAACCGAAATGGCCTGCAATCTTGCCGATCAATGTGGGATCGCATACCGCGGCGGAGTTGATGGCGATCTTATCCGCGCCCGCCTCGAATACTACCGCCGCATCTTCGAGTTGCCGAATTCCACCTCCCACCGTAAATGGCACAAACAACGAGCGCGCGGTGAGGGTGACCGCGTCCAGCAGTGTGCGCCGGTTTCCGCTGGTCGCCGTAATATCAAGCAACACGATCTCGTCCGCACCGTTGTGGGCGTGCGCCGACGCACACTCCGCCGGATCGCCGGCGTCGCGCAGATTCTTGAACTTCACGCCCTTCACCACTCGGCCACCGTCCATATCAAGGCAGGCGATAATACGCTTGGTCAACAAAATTAGACCTCACAAAAATTCTTCAGGATTGCAAGCCCCACGTTTCCCGATTTTTCCGGATGGAACTGCACTCCGAACACGTTGCCGCGCTCAACTGCGCCGGCAAACTGCAATCCATATTCGCTAACTGCCGTGGTGGCACCAGCCGCAGGCGCGTGGAAGGAATGGGTATAGTAGACGAATGAATTCTGCTCGATGCCGCGCAGCAACCGCGAGCCTTCCTGAATAGTTAACGAATTCCAGCCGACGTGTGGAGACTTCACGGACGAGGGGAACTGCCCGCACTTGCCTGGGAAGATGGCTGCTCCTGCGAGATCGGTGCACTCCTCGCTTCCTTCAAAAAGCCACTGCATTCCGAGGCAGATTCCGAGAAACGGCTTACCGGCGGAAGCAGCCTGCAACAAGGTATCTCGCAAGCCGGTGCGCTCCAAAGCTCGCAGAGAAGAAAAGTGTCCTACTCCCGGCAATACAATCTTGTCCGCCGCTGCAACAGTCACTGGCTGGTTCGTCACGACAACTTCAGCACCAAGATAATCGAGCGCCTTCTTTACCGAATTCAGATTGCCCGCGCCGTAATCCACAATCGCGATCATAGAAGTCCCTTGGTACTCGGCAGCATGCGGCCCAAGCGACGATCGCGTGAGCATGCTACGCGCAGTGCACGCGCGAAGGCTTTGAATAGCGCTTCGATTTTGTGATGGCTGGAGCGTCCATAGAGCACGCGAACATGTACATTGGCGCGCGCACCACGCGCAAACCCTTCGAAAAAATCACTTACCAGTTCCACCTGTAAATCTCCAACTCGCGCAGCGCGGACCTTGGTATCAACGATGGCAGCGGCGCGACCGCCGAAATCTACGGCCGCCAAGCCCAGAGTCTCATCCATCGGCATGACGAAATAACCTGCGCGCAGGATACCGCGGCGATTTCCTAACGCGGCATCGAAGACCTCGCCGAGAGCGATGCCTACATCTTCCACGGTGTGATGCTGGTCTACGTCTAAATCACCGACGGCTGCGAGTTTTAGATCGAATGCGCCATGCCGCACAAAGAGCTCCAGCATATGGTCGAAAAAGCGGATCCCAGTAGAGACTTCGTACTTTCCGCGGCCTTCGATCGTGAGCGCGATTCGAATCTCGGTTTCCGCGGTTTTGCGATGCAGCTTGGCTTTCCTCACGCTTTCACCTCGCGGTGTAATCCAAGTTTTTCAACTACGTCGCGCAACGCTGTAATCAGAGTCCGCGTATGCTCGCTCGATCCCACGGTCAGGCGCACGCAACCTTGGCATCCTGGATCGGTATTTCTGTCGCGGACCAGAATTCCCCGCGCACGCAATGCTTGAATGAACTCCGCGTGAGCCGCACCTACTCGCACCAAAACAAAGTTCGCCCGGCTCGGCCAGTAGTGCAGGCCAAGAGTTCTTAGCTCTTGCTCCAACACGCTGCGGCCGTGCTGGACCTCGGCAACATAATCCTCGACATGGTCTTGGTCGCGAAGCGCCTCGGGCAGCACAGCCAAGGCAACCGCGTTTACGTTGTAAGGCGACGCTACGCGACGCACCATCGCCATTTGCTCCGCATCCCCGACGAGGATGCCGATGCGCAGACCAGCCAATCCGTAGGCCTTGGAAAATGTTCGGGCCACAAAGAGATTTGCGGGCCGCGCGGCATGACTAAGAATCGCCTCCCCATGAAACTCGAAGTAAGCTTCGTCCACCAAAACCGCGGCCTGGGGCGCTGCTCGGGCGACCTGAAGCAGGATTTCGCAGTCAGTTGCAACGCCCGTCGGATTATTCGGATTAGCCACTGCAATCAGCCGCGTACGTGGACCGATTCGCGTAAGCAGAGCTTCCAGGGGGAACGCGAAATTCTCGCCGGCGAAAACCTGAATCGGGTTCGCACCTTCCGCCTGCGCGAAGATCGCATACATGGCGAACGTCGGCACTACGATGACGGCTTCATCTCCGGGCTCGAGATAGGTCGAACAGAGCAGATGAATCGCCTCATCCACTCCGTTCGTGAGCAGAACCTGCTTCGGGTCAAGTCCAAGAAAATTAGCCACCACGCCTTCCACCGGCTCACGCTCGGGATAGCGCGCCAGCGCTTCGGCGTCCAGCGAGTGCAGCCGCGCCAGCACGCGCGGCGAGCAGCCAATCGTGCTTTCGTTGAAATCAAGACGCAGACCTTGGCGACCGGCGAGCGGCGGCCGGTAGACGTGCAAATTCTGTACTGCTGCACGAGCCTCAAGCATGAAAGCACCTCACCCGTAACGATTCCGCGTGGCCGCGCAAGCCCTCCGCTTCAGCCAACGCAATGGCCGCCGGAGCGATTCGGCGAATTCCCTCGCGCGAAATCTGCTGACATGAGATGAGACGAACGTAATCGAGCACGCTCAGTCCGCCACGCACGCGTCCCCTTGCCCCGGTGGGCAAAACGTGGTTTGGGCCTGAGGTGTAGTCACCCGCAGACTGCGGCGTGAACTCGTCAAGAAAAACCGAGCCCGCATTTTGAACCACTGATGCAAGGGCTGCAGGCAGCGTGAGATGCTCGGGTGCTATGCGGTTTGCAATCTCGACAGCCTGATCAAGAGAAGCAACCAAGAGGATCGCGCCGCTACGAGAAAGTGATTCGGCGGCGATCGGATTGCCGCGCGTGCGCTGCTGAACTTCTGCCCGCACAGCCTTCGCCAATTCTTGCGAAGTCGTAATCAAGATGCACAGCGTGTCAGGATCATGCTCCGCTTGCGCGATTAAATCACACGCGATGAAAACTGGATTGCCGTCCTCGCTGATGAATACGGCTTCGGTAGGACCAGCCAGAAATTCGATGGCGCAATCGAATGCAATCAGCTTCTTGGCCGCGGTAACGTAGCGGTTGCCGGGGCCGACGATTTTGTTCACACGTGGAATGCTCTCCGTTCCATAAGCAAGGGCTGCAACGGCCTGCGCTCCGCCTACTCGAAAGAATTCGCGCACGCCGAGAAATGCGGCAGCCGCCAATGTCGCCGGAGCCGGACGCGGGGAAGCCACGCGAATCTGCGGCACGCCTGCAACCTGTGCCGGAATCACGGTCATGAGCAGTGTGGAAGGCAGCGGATAACGGCCCCCTGGTACATAGCAGCCCACGGATTCCAGGGGACGCACCAACTGTCCTACGCAGACACCGGGGTAAATTTCGCGCCGCCACTCCTCGGGTTTCTGCCACTCGCAGTAGCGGCGAATGTTGCCCGCCGCCTGAGTGATGGCGTCCTGCAGTTCTGTGGGAGTTGTCCGCCAGGCCTCGTGCAAGTCGGCCTCAGGCACGCGCACAGGTTCGTTCTTGCCCAACCCGTCCCACCGTGCTGCATAACGGCGCAGAGCCCGATCACCGCTGCGCCGGACATCGTTTACGATGCGCCGCACCACCGGCTCGACCTTAGCCAGATCGTTTGCGCCGCGCTGCTCTAGGGCGCGCACGAAGCGATCTCTTTTGATCTCCTCAAGAATGCGAATGCGCATCACATCACCACCTTGTTCAGCGGATACTCGACGATGCCTTGCGCATTCGCCTGCTTGAGCTTCGGAATCAACGTCCAGGCGGTCTGCTCTTCGATGATGGTATTTACGGCGACCCATTCGCCATCCGCCAACGGTGCAACCGTGGGGTTTTTTAAGGCGGGGAGCAGGCCGAGAACGGCGGCTAGGTCTGGCTTGCGGACGTTGAGCATTAACCCGACTCTTCCATGCGCTGCCATGGCCCCGCAAAGCATCACAGCCAGGTTTTCGATTTTGCGCCGACGCTCGGGATCGGCCCAGGCTGCCTTGTTCGCGACTAGTTGCGTGTTCGACTCCAATACGGTTTCGATAATTCTCAGATGATTCGCGCGCAGCGAACTTCCGGTCTCGGTAACTTCGACAATCGCATCGGCCAGCAGAGGAGGCTTCACTTCAGTCGCTCCCCAGGAGAACTCAACCCGCACCAGAACGTTGCGGTTAGCGAAATAATTTCGCGTGAAGCTTACCAACTCGGTAGCAACAATCCGGCCCTCGAGGTCTTCCAGTTTCTGAAAATCGGAATCCTCCGGCACGGCCAGCACCCACTTCACTTTGCCCATGCTCTGTTTGGCATAGATGAGGTCGGTGACGCTGATCACTTCGAGGCCGCTCTCGAGCACCCAGTCGAGGCCCGTCAGGCCCGCGTCCAGCGCACCGTGTTCTACGTAGCGCGCCATCTCCTGCGCGCGAATGAGCAGGCATTCGATCTCAGGATCATCAGTGGCTGCGAAGTAGGAGCGAGCATTGGTGTAAACGCGCAAGCCGGCGCGAGTAAACAGATTTAGCGTAGCTTCCTGCAAACTCCCTTTGGGGATGCCCAAACGCAGTTTCATCGCCGCGTCTCCTCTTGCGAGATTTGTGCCACCGGGCCGAGCTGCAATTCCTGTGTGAAGCAGGATTTCGATCCGGTATGGCAGACCACGCCCACACCTAGAACGCGAACCCGCAGCAGCACCGTGTCGCGGTCGCAATCGGTCCATGCTGCGACCACCTCCAGACGATTGCCGGAGGTTTCTCCTTTCGTCCACAGCTTCTGCCGAGTGCGGCTGTAGAAGGTCACAAAGCCCGTCTGCAAAGTCGTCTCCAGCGCTTCCCGGTTCATGAAGCCCACCATCAGCAACTCTCCACCGACTGCATCCTGAATCACTGCAGGCACCAAGCCCTGCATTTTGTTGAAGTCGATCGCCATCGCAATCTCTCTTTCCAGTTTCACCCGTCCCCTGGCGCCGTACAAACAGCGCAACAGAAACAAAAAGCCCGCTGTTGCGAGGTTCGCATCAGCGGGCTTGGATTTCCTAATTAGTGCTGTTAGGCCGTTATCCGAAGTGCTCCGCCGACACGCTCATCGCATGGTGATGATGGTGACGGTGGTGGATCGGCAAAGTCATGACACTTGCATGCTATGACGCAAGCCGGACTCCCGTCAATCGATTTCCACATCGTTTCAGCCACAAAATTCAGGGTCCGCTGCTGTCGTTCAGGTGCGCTCCAGACCGTACATCGATCTGGGACAACTAGGTGCCATCAAGGAAAGGAGTTAGGGGGTTGCGCATAATCGTGAGGATAAGACAAATCGATAAATTGAATGTTACCCATCACTTTTTTGCAGATGGATTTCCATGCAGGATAAGCGCTTCCTAAGAAGTGCTGGCCTCCAAACTAAGTTCGTGCGTCACACGACGTGCCGAGCAGACACGAACCCGAAAACAAATTGTGTTCTAAAGTTCTTGAATAGAACTGCCGATGGAGGAGATAAGTGCGAGTGGGCTGAGGTCTTCGCACGAGAGGAGCAGGAACAATGTCTGTTGCTTCGATTTCGGCCGGCAGGGCTCAGCCAGTATGTTCTCTCGTCCAGCAACTCTACCCAAGTGCAGCAGACCTTGCAGACTCTGCAAAGCAATCTTGCATCCGACGATCTGAGCGGCGCCCAGTCGGCGTTCCAGTCTCTGCAAACTCTCTTCCAAAATTCGGCGACTGCCAACGGGACCAGTACATCGGCCAATTCTCAACTCTCTACCGATCTGACGTCGCTCGGCAGCGCACTGAGTTCAGGCGATCTGCCCACGGCCCAATCCGCTTTTACCGCCGTTCAGAACGATCTGAAAAGCTCGTCGCCTACTGAGACCAGCGAGATCAATGCCGCAGATCAATCCATCCAGTTAGTCGACTCTCTCCTCAGCACACTGCCTCTAAATACCGCCGCTTCCACCAGTCCCGATCTCACGACTTCCCTGCTTGAAAGCGTGTATGGAAATCAGAGTGGGCTAAACGTACTCGCCTAAGCTCACGGGCGCGGTCTCGAATCCAGTAGCACATCAACGTGAAGTGTTTTGCACCACGCGAGATCCTTCATAATTTACGTGCCGGTGACCTTGGTTCGTGGCACAATATATGAGCTCGCCGTTGGCCGTTGGACCACAGTCTGCACCATCCCCCGCTGCATGTCCTAACGGCATTCTCAAGAATTCTTAAGTGCGGCTAAATCTATGAATTCCAAAGGACCTGTGGGCGAAATCGCGGAGACTTCCGGCCGTCTGTGGCGTTTTGGCGATTACGAATTTGATGAACTGGCGCGGGAGTTGCGGATCAAAGGCAGGCCGGTCGAGTCGGAATCCAAACCTTTGGACATCCTGCTACAGCTTCTTTTGCATGCCGGCGAGGTTGTAACCAAGGAAGAGTTGCTGGAATCCGTCTGGCCGAACGTGGTTGTAGTGGAAGGTTCTCTGGCCACAGCGGTTTCCAAACTGCGCAAGGCCATGGAGGACGAAGCGCATCCGGTGATTGTTACCGTGCCTCGCGTTGGCTACCGCCTGGCCGTGCCGGTTCATTGTAAGACTGTCGCAGCGCCGGCTGGGCCCGAGCTTGGATTCAAAGCAGGTGCTGTGGTTCCAGGACGCGAGCAATGGCGCTTCGTTCATCCCATGGACGTTTCTGGATCGAGCGAGGTCTGGCTCGCGGAGAATCCCAAGACTCGCGAGCAACGCGTATTCAAGTTCGCGGCCGATGGTGCACGTTTGAAAGGATTGAAGCGCGAGATCACGGTCTCGCGCTTTTTGCGGGAATCTTTGGGCGACCGGCCTGAGTTCGTCCGCATCCTAGAGTGGAATTTCGAGACAGCTCCATTTTTTCTCGAAAGCGAATACGCAGGAACGAGCTTGGCGGAATGGGCCGAATCGCAGGGCGGGCTCTCCAAAATTTCCTTCGATACTCGCCTGCAGTTGTTGGTTGACGTGGCTCGCGCCGTGGGAGCTGCGCACGACATTGGGGTGCTGCACAAAGATTTGAAACCGGCCAACATTCTGGTGGTGCCCGCAGGCAGCGGGACCTGGCAGATTAAAGTGGCGGACTTCGGCAGCGCGTCATTGTTCGATCCCTCGCGGCTTCATGCGCTGGGCATCACCAACCTGGGGTTTACTCAGACCGCATCCCTCGACGCCGCGCCGCTGACCGGAACGTTGATGTATCTGGCTCCCGAAGTTCTTGCTGGGCAATCTCCCAGCACTGGCGCCGATGTTTATGCTTTGGGCGTCATGCTCTACCAGTTGACGATTGGCGACTTCCGCAAGCCGCTTGCGCCGGGATGGGAAGCTGAGATCAAAGATCCCTTGCTCCGTGAAGATATCGCGGACGCCGCCTGCGGCGATCCGGCCAAGCGGCTGAATAGCGCGGCAGATCTAGTGGAGCGCTTGCTCACTTTGGCGCAGCGCCGCGTAAAGCGCGATGAATTGGAAGCGGCCAAGCTGCGGGCGCAGGTCGCCGAGCGTAAGCTGGCCGAAACGCGTGCGCGGCAGCCCTGGGTTGTGTTTGCGGTGATTGCGCTCGCTACGGGATTGGCGGTCAGCTTTGCGCTTTACCGCCGAGCCGCTCACGCGCGCGACAACGCCAATCGCCAGACCGCGATTGCCAGTTCCATCAACCGCTTTCTTGCTGACGACCTGCTGGGGCGCGGCAATCCATTTGTGAGTGGCAAGTCGAGCGAGTCGCTCATGGATGCAATCAAGCAAGCCTCGCCCAGCATCGATCGGCAATTCAAAGATGAACCGCTTGTGGCCGCGAGGCTTCACCAAACGATTGCGCGGGCGCTTGATAATCGCACCGACTATCCGGACGCGCGACAGGAGTATGACCGTGCCGCGGCACTTTTCAGGCAGGTGGATGGGGAACTGTCGCAGGATGCGATCGGCGTGCAACTGCAACGAGTCACGTTGGAAGCACGCAGCTACGAAAAGGACTCGCTCCCGCTGGCCAAGTCAATTCTTGACCAGCAGAAAGCGCTGATCGCGAGGCTTGCGCATCCGCGGCCCGACCTACCGGTCTGGCTATTTTCCGCGCAGGGCATGATTGCCTTGATTGAGAACAACGCGAAGTCGGCAGCAGAAAATTTTCAGGCTGCGCTTGACAAAGCTGAGCTCCTTCCGGAATTCGATGAGAGCGCACGCCTGACCTTCAAGCAACGGCTCGGCTTCTCCTACATCCGCATGGGTGAAGGAGCCAAAGCTGAGCAGACGTTTCGCGATCTCATTGTTGCGTTCACGCGAGTGGCTGGGCCGGATAGTCCTCACGTGTTGCGGGTTCGGCTGAATCTGGCGCAGGCTTTTATGATTCAGAACAAACACGAGGAAGCAGTGAAGGAAGCCAACGCCATCTATCCGGAATTTATTTCCCGGCTAGGCTCTGACCATGAACTCACTTTGCAACTGTTGAGCACACGAGCACAATCGGAAGGCAGCCTTGAGCTTTGGGATGATGCGATCCGCGACGATTTGGCAATCCATGAACTCGCCGTTCGCAAGCAGGGACCGCTCTCATTCTTTGCGATTGCCACGCTGAGCGATGCTGCTCTGGCCCAGTGCCGCTCGGGACGATACGGCGAAGGCGAATCGAATGCGCGCAAAGCCTATGATTCATCCGAAAAAGCATTCGGCGCGCGCGCTGGATTGACCGGGGCTACCGCTTACACAGAGGCGATTTGCCTGATCGGCTTACATCGATTGGATGAAGCAGCTTCGCTCTTACAGCCAATCGATGTGCAGCCAGTCGCGCAACTCACGGGTGATCCCGATTGGGGTGCAGGCGTTGCTCTGGCTCAGGCAGAAATCGCTTATCGCCGTGGCAACTACGATGCGGCGCGAACTCAGGTGCAGGCTGTCGCTCCCGTCTTCACCCGTAAAGACGCGGAGGCCTATCAGAAGCGCGCCTTCGAAACTCTGAAAGCCGTGTTGGATAAGGCTCCGTCGCGGAACTGAGCACGCTAGCCGATTGCGCTTAGGCTTGCCGCGCTTTCAACTCGCTGATTGCACGATATGCCTGATGGATTGCGCTATCTCAACTTCTTTCGCGGCTCCCGCACTCGTATGCTTTACATTTACGACTGTGCGGTTCAGCCGAATGCGCACGGGTGACGCTTCGCGATCCATTCGGCTGTAGTCGGCGCGCTGTCACTCACTGCGGAATGAACGGGCGCAGGACGACTCCGCTAATACGCCCGTGGCAGAATAGCGCATGCCAACCCCTCAACCTGTCTTCGTTCCCAACTTTCTCTACGGCACTGCCTGGAAGGAGGACCGCACTCAAGCCCTCGTTGAACTCGCTCTCCGTGCAGGTTTTCGTGGCATCGACACGGCGAATCAGCGACGGCATTATTTTGAAGCTGGAGTCGGCCAGGGATTGGCCGCCGCCTATCGCGCAGGAATCGTCTCACGCGCCGATCTTTTTCTGCAGACCAAGTTCACTTATCGGTTGGGTCAGGATCATCGTCTGCCCTACGATCCGGCGGCCAGTCTTTCCGTTCAAGTCGCGCAATCGATGGCCAGTTCGCTCGAACATCTCGGCACCAACCACGTCGATAGTTATGTTCTGCACGGACCCGCCTCAGGTTATGGTTGGACCGACGCGGACGCAGAGGTCTGGGAGGCGATGAAGAAAGAACGCGATGCCGGGCGCACTCGCCTGCTCGGGGTAAGCAATGTTTCCTTGCAGCATCTGGAGCAAATGGCCGCCGTCCACTCCGAAGTTCCCGCATTCGTACAAAACCGCTGCTATGCCCGCCTCGGCTGGGATCGCGAGTTACGTTTGTTCTGCCGCGAACACGCGATTACCTATCAGGGATTCTCGCTGCTCACGGCGAATGCAGAAGTGCTCCATCATTCTCTGGTTGCCGGACTCGCGGCCAGCGCGAACGCAACGCCGGCACAGATTATCTTCGCTTTCGCACGTACGGTCGGAATGTTGCCGTTAACGGGCACATCCGACGCCGAGCATATGAGGCAGGACCTTCTCAGCTCCGGCGTCGGGTTCCCACTCGATTCCGTTCAGGCAATTGAGTCTCTCGCCGGCTGAGACGTGAACCGTCATTAGCGCTCCCGCCCTTCGTTGACTTGCCCGTTTCACCAACGTAGGATTTTGTTCAGTGATCGGGCAGACCATTTCTCATTACCGCGTTGTCGAAAAGCTTGGGCACGGCGGGATGGGCGTTGTCTACAAGGCTGAAGACACTCGGCTGCGTCGTTTTGTCGCGCTCAAATTCCTGCCCCAAGCGGTTGCACGAAACCCTCAGTCCCTGGCCCGTTTTCAAGTGGAAGCCCAGGCTGCCTCCGCTTTGAATCACCCTAATATCTGCACCGTTTATGACATCGGCGAACAGGATGGCGAGGCCTTTATCGCCATGGAGTTTTTGGATGGCCTGCCACTAAAGCATCGCATTGCGGGTCGTCCCGTGGAAATCGGAACGCTGCTGGCGCTGGGAATCGAGATCGCGGACGCGCTCCACGCAGCACACAACCACGGCATCATTCACCGTGACATTAACCCGACAAACATTTTTGTCACCAAGCGCGGAACGGCCAAGATTCTCGATTTCGGACTGGCCAAGCTCGCCGCAGCCGACGAAGCTCACGTCAGCGGCAACACCTTCGGCGGTGTCACACAATCGCCTGACGACCTGGCGCGGCCGGGCTCCGCTCTGGGAACCATCCCTTACATGTCGCCGGAGCAGGCGCTGGGCCGCCCTCTCGACTCCCGCACCGACCTTTTTTCCTTCGGCGTTGTGCTCTACGAGATGGCGACCGGAGCTTTACCTTTTCAGGGACAAACTACCGCCGCGTTTTTCGACTCGCTCATTCACAGCGTGCCCGAGTGGCCTTTGCGTTTCAACCCCGCCACTCCTCCGGACCTCGCACGCATTGTGAAGAAGGCTCTTGAGAAAGATCCGGCGCAGCGCTATCAAAGCGCCGCCGAGATACGCGTCGATTTGCAGCGCCTGCGTCGTGAAATAGAATCAGACCAGGTCTCAACTACCGGGGCAGCCACCCGGCCTGTGCCGGATTCAAAGGAAAGAATCCGCGCCCTGTTCGCCACCGCCTTCCACACCGTTCCCCCGCAACCTGGGAAGAGGGTCGTACCCTGGGTCGCGGCAGGTTTAGTTGCCATTGCAGCATTGGTGGCGGCCATCCTGTATCTAAGATCATCTGCACGCCCGCCAGTGGTTATTGCCTCGCAACAGATTACGAACGACGGCACCTCAAAGCGCTCGCTCGTCACAGACGGCACTCGCCTGTACTTTTCCGAACATCTGAACGGCCACTCAGTCCTCATGCAGGTTTCAACTGCAGGTGGAGATACGGCGCCCGTACCAACCTCACTGCCCAGCGCCGACGTCTATGATTTCTATCCGGGCCACTCTGAATTGCTGGTGGAAGGTACAGCAGAGGGTTCGGAGACCGAGTGGCCGGTTTGGATACTACCAGTTCCTGCAGGATCGCCTCGGCCTGTCGGAAACATACTCGCGCACGCGGCCACGTGGACGCGCGACGGTCAACACATCGTGTACGCGAGGCAATCCACCTTATATCTGTGCAATGAGGATGGAAGCGATTCGCGCGAGCTCATCACCGTGCCGGGAGTCCCCCTTGCGCTTCGGTTTTCTCCCGATGGCCGCCGCCTGCGCTTTACCATCCGCAACACCGACCAGCGCACTTCTTCCTTGTGGGAGGTTTCAGCCGACGGGAAAGATTTGCATCCGCTCCTGCACGACTGGAACAAACCGGCGCAAGAATCTGACGGAACCTGGACGCCCGAGGGCGACTACTTCCTATTCGATTCGACTCGCAATCAAGCTCAGAACATCTGGGCGCTGCGCGAGGGTACTTCCTTTTTTCACAAGGCCGATGCTGAACCGACGCAGCTCACCATAGGTCCGCTGATGTCCAGCAATCCCACCCCGAGCCCGGATGGGAAAAAATTGTATGTGATCGGCCAGCAGCGCCACTTCAATTTAATCGGCCTCGATCACAAATCGCAGTTCACCATGTACCTGCCCGGAGTATCAGCCGGCGAGGCCGATATCACGACCAATGGCGAGTGGATCACCTACGTGGCGCACCCGGAACTTACATTGTGGCGCAGCAAACTGGATGGAAGTTCCCGCACTCAACTCACCTATGCGCCTATGCAGGCCCATATACCGCGCTGGTCTCCGGATGGAACTCAGATCGTATTTATGGCATCGCGACCGGGAAAACCCTGGAAGATATTCGTGGTACCCGCGGAGGGCGGCACACCTCGTGAAGTGATCCCAGCGGATCACAATCAGGGCGACCCCACGTGGATGCCTAACGGCGATTCCATAGTGTTTGCTGGAGTCCCGTGGCTCGAGTATGGGACGGTGAAAGGCCCCAATATTCATATTGTTGATTTGAAGACTTCGCAGGTTTCAGACGTGCCGGATTCGGAAAATCTTTTCAGTCCCCGCTGCTCGCCCGATGGGCGCTACATCGCTGCCCTTTCCGCGGACTCCACCAAGTTGATGCTCTACGATTTCGAGAAGAAGAATTGGAGCCAGCTCGCGGTGTCGCGGTTCGGGTACGAGAATTGGTCGCATGATGCCAAGTATCTCTATGCCGAGGATTATCCGGACAAAGCCGATGACATGGTGCGAGTGAGTGTGCCCGGCGGCAAAATAGAACGATTGCTCAGCCTGAAGGACATTCCTCGCGGCTTCGATCCCTGGGAATTCTGGGTCGGACTGGCGCCCGATGACTCTCCGCTGCTGATGCGAGACCGCAGCACGCAAGAAATTTACAGCCTGGATGTGCGTTTCCCGTAGCGCACAAAGCTCATTGCATACGTAGAATCGTCGACTATTTCCGCACTTCGACCAGCGCAAGCGCCTGATCGGTGCTGATAAATTTTGCTCCTAGCGCTTGCAACTCAGCCACAGTTCGCTCTCCATCTTCAGCTTTCAAAGTTTCAATCGCATCCTGAACCACAGAAACGCACCGGCCACGCTCCAGCAATCCCTTCGCCGCGAATCGTACGCAGTATTCGGTCACCACGCCAAAAACAACAAACTCTGTATCGGCATCAAAGTGCTTCACCAGTTCCCCGGCGTGGCGGCTTTCGAAAATGTCGAGAGTTTGTTTTTCCAGCAGAATTTGTTGATATTTCCCGGAAAGAAGATCCTGCGGCAGCGCTGCATCCGCCTCATTCGGTACGGTCACAACTTTCTCTGTCAACGCTTCAGGGACAAACGCTGAGCCTGTAGTGCCTTTAATGCAGTGCGGCGGAAACGTCTTGAATTCGGGATCGTCCATGGTGTGGTAGCAGCCGTGCGACACCAGAAAGACACGGCCTTGCCGGGCGGCGTCCGTAAGTCTGCGAATGTTAGGAAGCAACCGTTCCGCGCCGGGCACATAG
>JBAPQU010000579.1:0-7316 GCA_049280795.1 Candidatus Sulfotelmatobacter sp. | reverse complement strand
ATGCCTTCGACAGTCACTTCGCCACTCAGAGGTGGCACCACGATCGTGTCGCCGGCTTCCATTCTTTGCATGTTTCCGCTAATGCCGTGCAACAGAAGATCGTAGACATCGACTTGTTGGAGGAGTTGTTTGCCGCGGTAGTGTTCGAGCAGGCGCAACGAGCCGCCTGAGGTCGGCCCACCCGCAATATAAAGAGCATTCAGAGGAGTGGATAACGAGCTCACATCGTATGCGCCAGGGCGCTCCACGTCTCCGACTACGTAGACGCGAACCGTGCGAATCCGAGAGAGAGAGACGTCGGCCTCTACGTCCCGGAACTGGCTGCCCAATACCGTACGAACCAGATGTTGAACATCACCCAGGTTTTTTCCGGACACCTCAACCGCTCCCACCTCGGGCAAAGCAACCCTTCCTTCGCGATCGACCACGCGTTGCAACCGCTGCGAGATCCCTCCGGAGAGGCTGATGGTCAAGCCATCCCCGGGGCCGACAACGTAGTCGGGTCCAGCGGGCGCGTCCATGGGAAGATCATCCAAGTTCCCAGTGCCGTTTCGAAAGACATCCTCGCCAAAGCGCTCTAATTTTGGCGATTGCCTTGAATATTGCGCGTAGAGGTCATAGAGCGAAGGAACATCGGCATAAGGATTGGGGCGATGACGCAGCTTTGGCTGCTGAGGCAGCTTCGGGAAAGTATAGGACGGGTACTGCGGGCGCATTTGATTTTCAAAGCGCGATTGTTGCGATCCTAACTCGCTGGCGCCGGTCTGTCGCCCCAAGGAACCCAAGAGTGAGCTGCCCGAAGATCCAAGAAAAGGTGGCAGGGTCATCCCAGAAATACTTGATCCTGATGACTCCGACCCTGATCCCATCATCCCTTTCTTAGACATCATCGAAGAGAGACCTGTCTGACTGGCGCTCAAAAGACTCGGTAGCTCGTCGGGCTGGATACTCGCCATCTGACTTTCGTCGCTATCCATTCCGAAGTAGTCCTCTTGCTGGTGCATCTGACTGAAATCCAGCTGGCGGTTAGCAGAAGGTGGAACTGCTTGAGATGGAGGATATTGCGACGGAGGATACTGCTGCAACGGATATTGATATGGCTGTTGCGGATTTAACTGCTGGGGGTACTGCTGTTGCGGATACTGGGAGTATGGAGCCGATCGTTGCGAGGCTGTGTTCGGCGTCTGCTCGTAAAGAGATCGGGCCGTGCCACCGGGAAGATACTGAGTGAGGTAGCAATCCAAATCGCTATCGTGTTTAGCCCAGTACAACTGCTCTTGAGAATGCCCCTGAGCTCCTTTCACATCCGGTAGCTCCGGTGCTTTGGCGTCCTTTTCCGTCGGCATCGGCTGCTTGCAGGGAAGATTCTTTGCCAATTCTTCACGCGTCGGCAAAGCCCTGATGTAGGAGCGGTCTTCAATCTCTCGGGTCGCAATCACGCGGACGTTCTGGTCTTCTCTGATCAAACGAAAGAGAGCATCATCGGTGAGGTCGTTTGGATCAAGCACTCTGCCCTGCTCGAATGCTTTGCGCACGAGCACCTTCTTTACCTGCAACAGAAGTCCGGGTTCGTCCTGCAAAAGCTGAGTGATCTTGTCGGCTGAGAGTGACACCATCTGCTCAGCTTCCTGCTCCGCGCGGGAGTGCGCTTGATCGATGGCGGTGCTCGGTGTATAGGACAAGCGCGGCGGTTGCTGCTGCTGGCTCCAACCCAGGGACGAACAAGCCAACATTAAACAGAGAGATGTAGCTACTAGATTTGTGCGGCGCCTCAACCGATCTGTGAATGTATGCATAATGTGTCGACTCATCTCAAGCAACAGAAAATCTGGCATGACGGAGTGCTTGTTGTACAAGACAATTCTCGCTACTTTGGATGCAGCTTCGCCCCCTCACCTACAGGTGCATCTTTAGGTAAATATTTTACTTTCAACTACATGCCGGCAATTTCGTCCGTGCGACCTTCATTATTGCTACATCTCACGTCACAACCTCTCAGACCCCAAGTGCCGCGGCTGGCACGAACTTCAGCAGGGCTCTATATCGGCCTCATCCACTTCTACGGCAACCGCGCGCATGATGAGGTCCAATGAAAGAACAACTCGAAATTTATCTTTCCGCCGGACCAGAATGCCTTCCGCTCCGGCCATGGGCCCGGACCGCACCCGCACTCGGCGCCCGACAGTGAGGTAAGGATGCGGCTCCGCACGAACTCCACGGCTAAGCCCGTTCATCAAAGCTTCCATGTCGGATTCAGGCAGTGGCACAGGATGCCCGTTGAAACTTACAAATCGAACCGCGCTCGCCACCTGCAGAACTCGTAATCGATCCTTGAGTGCGATGTGAACGAAGACATAACCTGGGAACAACGCCAATTCCAGTTCTTTGCGACGGTCCTTCCAGCGCCTTACCGAACGATAGACCGGCAGGAAGCATGAAATGTGGCGCTGCTCGATCTGCCTGACTACTTGCTTTTCATGGCGGGCGTAAGTGTAAAGGGCGTACCAGTTCGTTTCCGCCGTGCGATCTTGGTTCGCCGGAGCAAATATACTATTTTCGATAGTTTCCGCGGCCATCACTACATCAGACATAGCTTCGCTCTCTCACTTACAGGCGACGTGTGAGCTAAACCTATTATTTTCAGTGGATCTCGCCCAATTGCTGCAATCCTCAAAACTCTTCAACCCAGGTACAGCAAGTCTCCGGCATCGATCAGTTTTGCGCAGCCGCTACCAATACCGGACGCTCGCGAAGCGCATTCAAAATGCCTGCCTCCGAACTCTCTAGAGGCTTGGTCCGAATATCGACGAAGGCCCAATAAAAGATCCCGCGGTTCTGTTCCGGCGCCAGCGCGAGGATCCGCATCTGGGGATAGCGCCCCAGCAGGAATCCGCACAACCCGAGACTTTTCTCCGGCTCACTCATGGCTAGAATGAGCACGTCGGGCTGAACTTGCTCCACTATTTCAGTGAGGTCACTTTCATCCGCCACCTCGCCCACTACTTCAATGTCGGGCTGTTCGGAAATGGTGGCCATCACCAGTTCCCGCATCAAGCGGGGCCGATTTGCAACCAGCACGCGCACTCGTTTCACATGGTTCTCCGCTGCTAAGACGAGTCAAGAGTATGGCTGCAACACTCATAGTGCACAAGGTTCAAAAACGATCTATTCTGAGGAACCCATTTTGCTCACATTTGTTGCGGCTTAGGGTCCAACGCGTCAACACCACGAAGTACCACGCAGTAGTACTAACTACGTACTGTCGCTAGTACCACTCAGTACCAAGGGCTGGGGCCGCGAAAACCTGCAGATGACTTGATTAGTGCGACAATCGTGATCCCGTGGGCGCCAAGGGCAAAGCTCGACTGACATCGATAGGAGGAGAACTAACTAATTCGCGGCCTCGGGACGATATAGCTCGGCCATGGTGAGCCGGTCCGCCGCCCCAACCTTGCGCAACATGCGGTGAACGTGGTTCTTAACCGTCTGCTCGGAAAGATTTAACCGCGCGGCCACTTCTTTATTCGACAGACCCTCGCGGATGAGCCCCGCCAATTGTTGCTGCCTCGGACTGAAATCCGAAATTCTCTGTGGGCGTTCGCCGGGCAAACTCATCTGCGAGCGAGCCACAAACCGGAACAGAGAGACCGATAATGAAGGAGGGCAAACCGCTTCGCCAGCTGCTACGTCCCGGATGGCACGCCAAACTTCGAGCGCGGAAGCATCCGTGAGGACATAACCCAGCACTCCTTCCCGTACCATCCGCAGAAATACGCCTTCGTCCGCTTCCATCCCCACCATTACCACGCCGATATCCGGCCGCTCAGCGTGCAGACGCTGGATAACCCGTTCCTGGGACAGCGCCTTCGAAACGGAATCAAGAACGACGATCGCGGGCTCGGCGGCAAGGATTTGCTGCACGGCTTGAGGAGAATAAGCCTCGCTCCCTACAATGCGGATGTCATCTTTCTTTCCTAGCAAGCGAATGAGAGCTTCGCGCAGGAGGCGGTTTTCCGCCAGCAAGAAAACCGGAATCACATTTTCAAGAGGGCCATTACGCACAAATGCCATAGCGACTATGACCTAAAGCACATCGTTGCACTCTGCATCGACGGCCTAGGACTGCCTTTCAGAACATCTCGCTTAACAGCCAAGACATCCGCCTTGCCCCCTAAACAATTAGAAAATTCTAACTAAGTGCGAAAATTGTGTCACATCGTTCGTTACGCTTGCAAGCGGAAACTACGAGCATTCCGCGGAAAACCGTTTCAGATTGTGGCCCGAAGCCCCTATTTATACCGTAATCAACACCCTGTAGGTCTGTGGAAAACTGCCTTTGTAGCGCGGCTCGAAAATACCAAGCCAGCTCTTTTTTTGACATTTTGCCAAGTACCCGCATTCCGGATTTAGATAAAGCACCCGTCGATCAAGACCCAGAGGCTTCATGACAAATACAGAAACACAGTGGCCGCAACTTAGTTTCGCAACGCCGGTGCCACAGGTTCATTCGTTTCTTCGATAGAAAGGATTCGAACAATCCATCTTCTGCGGGCCAATTTTGTTATACGGCGACCTGGCGGAGGATTCACACCCGCAGAATCATCACTTCGGTGGCTTTTATAAGGGCGGCGGCGGTTTGCCCTGGCTTTAGCTGCATTTCTCGTGCGGAGCGCGCGGTAATGATCGACGTGATTTGCTGGTCACCGATCGAAATCCTCACTTCCGCCATCAGCCCGCTGATGCGAAGAGCCTCGATTCTTCCCACGAGTTGGTTGCGCCCGCTAACGCGGCGTACCTCCTGCTTGCGTTCCTTTTCCGTTCTGCCTCGCGTTCGGAACAGCAGCCTGTCCAGTTCACTTTGCGGGATGCGGTGATGTCCACCGGCGGTCTGAACGCTGCGAATCTTCTTCTTGTAAATCCACTGCTTGATGGTCGGAAAACTGATTCCCAGATCCAAAGCGGCGTCGCGAAGCTTCCGCAAGGTACCGGTGCCGCTCTCGGTTGGCTTGCTTTTCCGCATTGGAACGAAATCCTACAGTCAACCCGAGGCGCGGTCAATCGGCGTGTCGTCGATAAGCTGTGTGAACAGACCGCCAAATCCGTGGATTCACAAATGATCTATATCCGTATTGGCTTAGACATCGTAATCGTGCTTGATATACACTTCGTAATTCCTCGACTCCAATCATTGCCGTAGGAGGCTCTCATGCGTAGCGTCATGTTGTTTTTCTCCGCTCTGGCTCTCTGTTTATCGCTGGGAACGTGCCCGGCCCAGGCCCAGACGGGAGCGAGCGTTTCCGGCGGGGTGACCGACCAAACCGGCGCAGCCCTTCGCGATGTCGCGGTGACGATCAGGAATGTCGACACAGATGCAACGCGCATGATCGCAACCGACGGCAAGGGGCACTTTCAGGCGTCCGGCCTGCCTCCGGGGCGCTTCGAGATTCGAGCGGCAAAACAAGGGTTTGCCGATGAAACGCGCGCGGAAGTCAGCTTGGCGGTTGGCCAGGGCGCCACGGTCGACATCAAGATGCAGATGAGGCCCCCTGACCCCTGCACGAGCGGCCACGAGTTTGCCACTACCGATTGCGCACTGACCTGGCACGGCATCACGCTGTACGGCGCCTATGACGTCGGCGCCGGCTGGGTCAGCCACGGATTACCGGAGAACGGCTACAACTATGAAGGAGAATCTCTGGTAAACCGCAACGGCTTTCAACATCGATTCCTGGTCGCACCGAACAACCTGCAGCAGACGGGGCTGGGCATCAGGGGCAAGGAAGAGTTTCGGCCCGGCTGGTCCGTCGTGTTCAACGCTACTACTGGCATCAATCCGCAGTCCGGCCTGCTGGCTAATGCGTCAGCCACTGACACCATCAACAATGGCCTTCCCAGGAGCAGTTATTCGATAGCCATCGACGGCTCGCGCGCGGGCCAACCCTTCAATGACGAATTCTATGCCGGTGTATCGTCCGCGCATTTCGGCACACTGACCTTTGGCCGTCAGCGCGCTCTCGGCACCGATGCGATGCTCCTTTACGATCCGGCCAGCGGCAGCTATGCCTTTTCGTATATCGGATATAACGGCACGATGGCGGGCGGCGGCGACACCGAGAACGCCCGTTGGGACGACGCCCTGAAGTATCGCCTCAACTATGGCCCGGTGCATTTCGGCGCGATGTACAAATTCGCCGATGGTTCCGGTGGCTGCTACTCGGCCTCCACGACCTGGACGGCCGCGACCTGTACACCGGAATCGGTTCATAACAACGCCTATGGATTTGACCTCGGCGGAAACTCCGGCAAGTTCTCCGCCGACCTCGTCTTCCAACAGTACAACCAGGCGATCAGCGTGTTGAACCCCTTGCTGGGGCCTCAGAGTCCGACGGCGACATATCAGTCGACCACGGACAGCATCAATACAAACCCCATTAGCGGCGGGGTCAATCTGATCGACCCGAACAACACCGTGTATGGCATCGTGACCGACAACCGCGCAATTATGTTCGCCGCCAAGTATGCGTGGGACCGGTTCAAGTTGTTTGCCGGCTACGAATACATCTGGCAGAACAACCCGGCGGACCCGTTGGGCGTAGGAGCCTCGGACCAGGGCGGTTATTTCATGAGCGGGGTCGAAGACAACAATCTTGATTCCGAAAAATTGGTGAGCATCTGGTGGACCGGCGCGAAATACGCCATCGACCACAAAACCGACATCACCTTCTCGTGGTATCAACAGCGGCAGAACGACTTCCGTAGTCCGCCGGACTGTTCGGCCGCGCCCTCGGTTGGCTTCCGCAGCTCCTGCGCGGGCACCCTTAATGAGGTGTCGCTCTATGCGGATCATCACTTCACCAAGCGTTTCGACGGTTTTGCCGGATTTGCGTATTCCTACGTGAGCGGCGGTCTGGCCATCGCCATTCCTCACAAACCCGGCGTTCCCTATAACGATGACAACAACTTTGCTCCGACAGTCGGTGGTCGTTTTACCTTCTGATCGCTTCCGTGGCGATACGCTTTCCGTTCTGACCGCATCGGAAATGTCCTGCGATTCGTACAACCGGCGCCCGCGCTGAAGCTATCTAAACTTAGTGGGTTGCCTTGATTACCGGTGCCTTGATTACCGAAGTCAGGTCAGCCGCCATTGCTTGTGCCGCGTGAGTCTTGTATGGTACAAGCAGTCAGAGTTGAGAATAGTTCCATTGATGCATCCATCCGAACATTTCGAGATGCGGCGCCGGCAAAATTGGTGCGCACTCGTCGTCTTAGTCGCGATATGTTCTCTGACGGTCCACCTGGTGACACGCTATTACTCA
>JBAPQU010000578.1:0-2500 GCA_049280795.1 Candidatus Sulfotelmatobacter sp. | reverse complement strand
GAAGATTACGTTCCGCCCGCCTACGCCGACTCGCGGTCGTATCCGGAGACAGTGGTGCCACCGGATAGTTATCTTGTGCTGGGTGATCATCGGTCGATGTCAAACGACAGCCGCGACTTCGGCCCAGTGAACCAGAGCTATATCTACGGCAAGGCGGTGTTCGGCTACTGGCCGATGGATAAGCTGGGGCGAGTGCGTTAGAGCAGCGGTTCGCTGGTTCTATTCTTTCTGTTTTGGTTTCCCCGTTGCCAACCTTTTTCTCCGGGATGAGTCTTTGCCAAGAAGCGACTTTTGTTGGGAGGAAATCGACGCATGACTGGTCGAATGACAACACTCATTATTCTGGTGCTCTGTGTGGGCAGTGCAGCTTCCATAGCGCAGCTTGCCTCGCCTGCGATTCCAGAATCGAAGAAGGATGGATGGCCGACAGCAAGCCCCGAGTCCGCTGGAATCTCCTCAAAGCCACTGCAGGATATGGAGACGGCGGTGCGAGCGGGTGAGTTCAAGAAGATCGGCAGCCTGCTGATCGCCCGGCATGGGCAGCTGGTTTACGAAGGCTATTTCGATGGCGATGCGAACTCCCTGCGCGATACCCGCTCCGCGACCAAAAGCATCACCGATGCGCTGATTGGCATCGCCATTGCCGAAAAGAAGTTGAGCGGCGTCGACGCACGCGTGCTGCAGTTACTTCCGGAGCATGCGCGCAAACTGCAGAATCCGGATCCGCGGAAGGACAAGATCACCGTGGAAGACTTCCTTACCATGAGTTCGCCGCTCGAATGCGACGATTGGAACGACGCCTCGCGCGGCAACGAAGAGCGGATGTACCTGGTGGAAGATTGGGCGCAGTTCATCCTCGATTTGCCCATCCGCGGCCGGATGCACGTGGGAGAACAGATCGATCCACCGGCCTATGGACGATACTTTAGCTATTGCACCGGCGGTGTGTTTACGTTGAGTGAGGTTCTGCAGAAAGCCACGGGCATGCGCACCGACCATTACGCAAAAGAGAAGCTCTTCGGGCCGCTTGGGATCGCCGACGAGCAGTGGGTCTATTCGCCAATGAACATCCCGCAGACGGGCGGCGGGTTACGCTTGACCAGCCGCGATCTGCTCAAGATTGCGCAGCTTTATCTCGATGGTGGAAGTTGGCAGGGAAGACGCATCGTCGATGAGAACTGGGTAAGAACGTCGACCCAGCCTCACGCGCGCATCGACGACGAGACCGAGTACGGTTATCTCTGGTGGCTCAAGGCCTTCAAGTTTGCGGGAAAGAGCTATCCGGCATTTTTCATGAGCGGCAACGGCGGAAACAAAGTTGCAGCGTTCCCGGGGCTTGATATGACCGTCGTTATCACCAGCACAAACTACAGCACACGCGGCATGCACGAGCAAACCGAGAAACTACTCACGGACTACGTTCTGGCAGCGCTAGCACAGTGATTCTTCGTAGAACGGTTGCAAATTCCTGCGACCAGAAAATTTAATCGCAAAAGCCGCGTTCAGCGCTTGGTCCTGAAGGCAATCCCTGATAAAATTCTGAAAATCCACTCCCCGGAGCGAGAATGCAAGCAATCCTTGCGCTGGAAGACGGGCGAGTCTTCCGAGGCAAAGGCTACGGTGCCAAAGGCGAATGCTACGGCGAAGTCGTTTTTAATACTTCCCTCACCGGCTACCAGGAAATTTTCACCGATCCTTCCTACTCAGGGCAAATTGTTGTCCTGACCAACCCCCAGATCGGCAACTACGGCACCAACCAGGAAGATAACGAAGCCACGCGTCCGTGGATCGAAGGCCTGATCGTGCGCGAGTTCTCGAAAGTGAGCTCGAACTGGCGCTCGCAGCAGGTGACCGAAGAATACCTGGAACAGTTCAAGGTGCCGGTGCTCTCGGATATCGACACGCGAGCTCTGGTGCGGCATTTGCGTGACCATGGCGTGATGCGCGGTGTGGTCTCAACCATTGAGAGCGACGCGGAAAAATTAGTGGCCAAAGCGAACTCGATTCCCAAGATGGACGGCACCGACCTGGCCAAAGAGGTAAGCACGAAGCGGCCCTACGTGTGGGAAGTCGGCGAACGCTCACACGAGCCAGTTGCTATGGTGGGGGTCAAAGACGAGCCCGCGCGCTTTCATGTAGTGGCTTATGATTTTGGGATTAAACAAAACATTCTACGCAAGTTACGTGGCGAAGGATGTCGCGTGACGGTAGTGCCTGCACAGACTCTGGCGGAAGATGTAATGGCGTTAAAGCCAGACGGTGTATTTCTTTCGAACGGCCCCGGCGACCCTGAGCCTTGCACTTACGCGGTAGATTCCATTCGCCGTCTGATGGGCCGAATGCCGATCTTCGGCATTTGTCTGGGACACCAGCTAACCGGCATCGCGCTCGGCGGAAAAACTTTCAAGCTGAAATTCGGCCACCACGGCGGGAATCATCCCGTGAAGCAGTTGACCACGGGGAAGATCGAGATCACTGCGCACAACCATAACTTTGCAGT
>JBAPQU010000577.1:0-1774 GCA_049280795.1 Candidatus Sulfotelmatobacter sp. | reverse complement strand
CGTTTTTCACGCGCCGCGTCCATGTCATCGTGTCCCAGGACAATCACTTGAGCAACCGGAGTGACTCCCGAAGTACCAGACCGGCTCCGTATGATTTCGTCGGCGATCGCGGCTAGCTTGTTCCGCTGCTCCAGCGGGAGCGACCCGAGGTCGTCGCTGTATCGGCCGAACCCCCGGAGGACGAATGGGCTGTCCGCAGGGCAAGTGTCGACAAATCGTTCCACTTCGTACAAGATGTCGTCGTCATCTCGTTCCACCCGTCGTGGCGCCGGAATTCCGCTGAGCCGGATCAGCGCCGCACGCGTTTTAGGTCCAAGTGTTCCGGTCGGCCGCAAGCCTCGCTCTGCCTGAAATTTCTGCAGCGCTTTTCTGGTTTGGATGGAAGGAACGCCGTTCTCCGCGAGGCCGAATCGCGTGACTCGATTTAAGGCCTTCTGCAGCCACCGGACCTGGTCGTTACCTTTACTCGTGCTCGCACGCTGGGGACGGTTACGAGCCGGGGCGATGGTCTCCGCTTCCATCTCCTCTTCTTGTTCCAGGAGACGATCGAAATTCTGCTCCAATTGCCGCCACGCCATTCCGTCGGTAGTCATAGGCCCCGCGAGTCATACCACCTTTCAGTACAGACATTCGTCTTCGTCTTGCTGCGCAAGCTCTTCATCCATCCACAGGACGATGTTGGGAACATCGAGGGCAAGGCAGTCCCCGCTGCGCCTCAATGCGTTGTAGTCGGCTCGACGTTGCCGATCATTGAGGGCGCCTTTATGGCCGGAGGGAGAACCGGAGGAGCTGCTACCACCGCTGAACAGGCCTCCACCGTAAAAGCCACCACTTATCGGCTTCGCAGGGGGCAGTCCTTTGTAAACTGAGTAACCCAAGTACGGCCTCGCTTTCTAAACATATCGGCACATGCGCCGAGTAATTCCGCCTATTCCGTTCGCACGTGAACGAGCCCAGACTCGCCGCTGTCTCAGCGCGAGCCCTGAGGCTCGCCCTGGAACGGAGCGTCCTGGTTAGACTTCGAACTCGAACTCTCGCGCCGGCTGCCGCTGCGGAGAAACTCCCGCTTTCTGCCGGCCGTTTGCCTTGATTGGCGTCGGTTGAGTCTGGTTCCAGGGCAACACTCGATGCGACCCTGTCCGCTTGCTGAGGCCCATGGCCTGCGCGCTGGTCAGCCATTCTTCAGACTGCTCGGCAATTTCAAGCAACAGCGTCTCGAATTGCGCCCGCGTCGTCTGCAAAATATGCGGTTGCCCGAGCCATCGCATCACTTCGCGTCCCGTGACTCCCATGCGCTGGCGCGGTGAAGTGACAAGGCGCTCGTTGTAGTAGCGAATCAAAACTTCTTCCACCACGTCCCACGCGTTGTCGGCGCCAAACAATCTCTTGACGTCTTCAGAGTCCAGAATCTTGAACGACTCTTCCAGCAGTTGCATCACTTCAACCCGCAGCACGTTCAGGTGGCCGAATGACAACCACTTGAGGTTGTTCCGCAAGTCGAGACCCGCGCGCCGCACAATCGCAATCGAACCAAAGCTCGGATCGTATGCGCGTTCCCGGATCACATCGGAAATGCGCTTATCGCGCCAGAACAAAGTGACCTGGTGAACGAAGTGAGAAAACAGTTTGTGAAAATCTGTATTCGCGCGCGAGCCCGTCGGCACCGGCGCACCACCGTACCCGAAGATGCGCTTGTAAGCCGACAGTCGATCGCGCTTGGTGTAGCGCAGCACGTCCCGTCGATCGAACTGATATAGAGCGAATGCGCCGGGAC
>JBAPQU010000576.1:0-15082 GCA_049280795.1 Candidatus Sulfotelmatobacter sp. | reverse complement strand
AACATCAATCAGAACGACCATCGCAGAGAAAACTGAATCAGACGCGGAGTTCCCGTGGTATTCACGATCCGGCCGAAAGGATCCGGGCCACTCTGGCCGCCTCCTGTCCAAGCAAGGTATTGCTCATAGTCCGTAACGAGCGGAGTGCCGAAATTCGGATGATTCCACAGGTTGAAGAAATCGGCCGCGA
Source organism: Candidatus Sulfotelmatobacter sp. (assembly GCA_049280795.1). Lineage (GTDB taxonomy): Bacteria > Acidobacteriota > Terriglobia > Terriglobales > Acidobacteriaceae > Sulfotelmatobacter. The sequence goes on along the minus strand of JBAPQU010000576.1, from coordinate 14,892 downwards.
AGCGCAGATCCTGCCGTTCCGTAAGCCTGAAATGCTTGATGAGAGAGAAATCCCAGTTCTGCTGGAATGGGCCTTTATAAATGTTGCGCCCGAGATTCCCGAAGCCCGTGGTGCAGAAGTTCGAATCGCCGGCGCACGCGGTCGGGTACAGCAGCGGAGCCGTTGTGAATGCGGCGGGATTGAGCCATCCGTTGAGGCGCTGGGTGACGCTACCCGAACTCATGCCGCTGCCAATGCTGGCGCCGGAAGCGAGACTCGCACTCACAGGAGAAGTCCCGGCTCCGAGGAAAGCGTTGCCGCCGTTCGAATCCAAAACCGAAAACGGCAGTGACGACTGGAAGCTGGTAACCCCGCTCACCGTCCATCCGCTCGCCGCTGCGCCTGTGAACCCTGTCGAGCGCGCGAAGAACGGAAGCTCATAAACGTAGCTGAGTTTCAACACCTGCGGACGGTTGAAGTCGGAGATTCCGCGCGAAGCGTTGATCGTACTCTCGTCGTTAAAAGCGGTGTTGTTGGCCGTGTTTCCCGTCGAGGTCGCGTCGATATTCTTGGAAAATGTGTACGCGGCCTGAAGGTAACCGCGCTCCCAGCGCCGCGAAACCGTCGATTGCAGCGAGTGGTAAATCGAATACGCATCGTTCGCGAAGATCTGATAGCCGGAATAGCCGTTTAATCCAGGCGTAGGCGTTCGTGCGATCGCGTTGGCAAAGGTGTTGTTAGTGATTGCATAGGTGTTGCCGTTCACGTCCGTGACCACGAAGGGATTCGCAGGAGTAGCATTCGCCGATTGGATGGCATCGCGAGTTTCGCGTAGATGCGTACCCTTGGAACCGACATAGCCGACTTCCCACACCCACTTGTGGCCCAAGTCGCGCTGGATGGTCAAGTTCCATTGCTGCGTGTTTGGCACCACGAAGTGGCGCGGTACTTCCAGCACAAACAAGTTTTGCGTGGAGTTTACGCCCGGTCCACCGGTGCAGGCATAATTATCCTGGTCGGCAGTATTCGTGAGACTGTAATTGATGAGATGAGCCAGGCACGGCAGCCAGGCACCTGACAACTGTCCCGCGGCCGGCACTCCATTGGCGTTCGTAGGCGGGGGCCCGGTTGGTGCGCCGGTGAAGAAATCAGACATGGTGAACCCAGCCGTCTGTCCGAAGAACACGATTGGGATGAACGGCGACTGGAAGCTAAGCTGGTCGACCGCTCCCACATCTTCACGAACGTAGAAAATGCCGTATCCGCCGCGCACGGTCGTGTTGTGATGCCCGAACATATCCCACGCAAATCCAATGCGCGGGCCAATGCCGGTGGAGACGCTGTTCTTAAAAGTTGATCCGGAGGCATTTCCGGTCAGCCCAGAGACGCCCAGCTTGTCGACGCACTTGGGATAGATGAATGGATATTCGCCGCTCTTGGTAAGGTCAGATTCCATATTGCCGATATGGCAGGCATTGTCGGTCCATGCCCCGAAAAACTCAGTGCGCAGGCCCAGATTCAAGGTCAGATTCTGCGTGGCCTTCCAATCGTCCTGCGCGAACACCGCAGAATTTTTCTGCCGGTAGTTGTGGTTGTAAACACCGCCGCCGCCAAAGCTGAATTCGGGCGCGCCCTGCAGGAAGTTCGCGAAGTCGCTGACGTTCGAGTCTCCAAAATAGAGCTGCCCATTGAAGACCTGCGGGAACTGCTTATTCAGGCTGACCGGCGTGAACTCGCCCCCAAACCTCCAGTTATGTTTGCCTCTCACCCAGCCCAGTGTGTCGATAAAGTTGAAATTATTCTGCGCTTGATACTGATTGGCCTGCGGCGTCGGGCCGAACTGAAATCCCGAGCTGACAAAAGTAAATTTGTAAATGCTATCGGTAAGATTGTTGGTGGGGCGCGTAATGCCGGCGTCGGCGGCCGTGACCGGCGGAACATTAATGTCATCGTTATTGATGCGCACAAACCCAAGTCGGAATTCATTGACCAGCGTGGGAGCGAAAACGTGCGTCTCGGTCAGTGAGAACACTCGATCTTTCACCGGAAGCTGATAGGGGAAGTTCAAATCTCCGCTGCTGATGCTGCCCCCCAGTGAAGCCTGCAAACCGCCCGCGCCAAACGGAACATCAGACTTGAAGTTCTGAAAAAAGAAATCGATCGATAATTTGTCCTGAGAGTTTCGGAACTCGCGGTCCCAGGTCGCGGTGAATTGGTTATCCGTGTAGCTGCCAGGGATACTCGTGGTGAACGGGACGACAGTGCCAGCTGTCGTGCCAGCGGGAGCGTTGGGCAGAGGATAGAGATAGCCGTTGGCCGCCGGACCGAACTGATTGCTCTGAAACGCGATCAGCGAAGCCGCAACCGGATCGACGCTGGCGATACCAAAAGCCGATTCCAGGTTGGCCGCGCCAGCAGGACCTCGATCCGCCGCGGGAATGTACGGGATGAGCGTACTGATGATCGTTCCCGGAGAATCGCCGCTGCGCTGCCGCGTTCCAGAATAGTTGAAGAAGAAGAAACCGAGTTTTCCGCCGGTCCCGATCGGGCCGCCCAGGTCTCCGCCGAAAATGTTCTGCTGAATCACCGGTCTGGATTCGCCCGCCTGGTTCAGAAAATAATCATTGGCGTCCAGCACTGTATTGCGGAAGAATTCGTAGCCCTCGCCGTGGAAGCTGTTGGTCCCCGTCTTCAGGATGGCGTTGATGTTACCGCCTCCATTCCGTCCCTGGGTCGCATCATAGAGGGAGGTCTGCACTTTGAATTCCTGAATCACCGCCGGATTCGGCAGCGGAGTCGTGGTCAGTTCCGCGACGTTGTAGTCCGTCGCGCTGATGCCTTCGATTAAATAGTTATTGTTGTCTTCGCGCTGGCCGTTCACTTCAATGCGCACGTTGCCGCGTCCCAGCTGCGAGGCGGCATTCAGTTCGCCTTGCGCGCCACTGGAGAGTGTAAGCAACTGCTGGAAGTTCTGCGTGGCCAATGGCAGGTTCTTGATGGTGCTCGATTCAATCGCTTGCCCGGTGGTGGCGTCCGTAGTGTCAACCTGCTGTACTTCGGCCTGCACCTCCACCTGCTGCTGCACCGCCTGGGTTTTAAGTTTAGCGATCAGTCGCGTAGTTTCGGTCACGCGCACGGCTATGTCGCGAAAGCTCGACTCCGCAAATCCAGCCTCATGCACGCTCACCGTATAGACGCCGGCAGGCAGCAGCGGAGCCGTGAACGAACCATCGGGTCCAGAAGTCACGGAGCGCTCCAGCACGCCGGTGTCCTGGTTTGTAATGCGCACTTCAGCGTTGGCGACCACCGCTCCGCTGGGATCCTGAATTGTGCCAGTAATGGCGCCGGTCGCGCCGCCTTGGGCGAAGGCTTGGGCGATGAATGCAATAGCGAGAAAACTAAACCAGATCAACCTGCTTAATAGCTTTGGCATTGCTTCTCCCTGAATCCGAATGGAAATTTGATTATTGCTGAATAGCTTGTGTGGGAAGTAAACCGACGCATCGACAGCAGATAGATCGACAGCAGAAGAAAATGCGCAGCCAGTCTGGTGCGCTCAGACGCAGGAACGGGCTGCGGAGGTACAAAGGTGATCGCTTGTGGCCAGCTCTCGCCATCGAATACACGTATCCAGCAGAGTTGCCCTGAGCTCTGGGGATGATCGCAGAATACTGAAAACAGCAGGCCGTTGGCAATAGTTAATGCTCATGCGGGGAAGCTAGCGTTGCCCAATCTGGTTCCGAACTTCGGGTCATTATTCGCGCGAGATCAGGGTCGCTATGATCAATCTACAACTCCCGTACTTTTACGCCTTCATGCAAACGCTGGTCTCCCGAGGCGGAAGCGTCGCCCGAGACCGCATAAGCCACAGCCGCTCCAATGAGGGCTGGAACGATAAAGGCATGTCCGCCGGTCGCTTCGGCGACGAACACCACTGCGGCCAGCGGCGTCTTGTAACCCGCGGCCAGAAACGACGCCATGCCCACGGCCGCATACAGGTCAATAACCGGGCTATGGACCACCGATTGCGCAAAAGCGGTTCCGATGCATCCGCCGGTAAGAAACAGCGGCACGAACATCGCACTCACTCCACCCGCACCCAGCGTGAACAGCGTCGCCGCCAGTTTGAGCGCGCCGAAAGTAATGAGCTGCAAACTGCTGTGCTGCCCGCTCAAAATCTCTCCCACGGCCTCGTAGTTCGGGCCCAGAGGAACCAGATTGCCGGGGTAGAGGCGCAAAAATAAAAGTCCGCAAAGCCCCGTCAACAAGCCCCCAATGCCCATTTTTGCCCAATGCGGCAGAGACCACTTCACAAAGAAAGTGCGGGCCCGGCGGAAGGTGATGACGAACGCCATGGCGATCAATCCAATGATCAGCCCAAGCAGCGCGCTCCAATACAGATCGCGGCTTGCAAAGCCAGCGGAGGCGGTGAAGTTGAAAAGCGGCGCCGATCCCAGAAAAGAGCTAAGCGTCACGAACGAGACCACCGAAGCGATCAGCGACGGTACCAGTGCTTCATGGGCCATATCGTCGCGGTAGGGCATCTCCAGCGCAAACACAATGCCGGTAAGCGGCGCGCGAAACACCGCGGACATGCCGGCAGCCGCGCCGCAGATCAGCATGATCCGGCGGTCGCGATCAGTAAGACGCAAGCGCCGAAGCGTTTTCCAAAGCCAAGACCCGATCGCGGCTCCCCCATAAATGCTTGGACCCTCCAGCGCGGCGCTTCCGCCAAATCCTACTGTGGTCACGGCCGCCAGCAGTTTGGGCAAAAACCACCGCATATCCACTTCGCCTTCATGCTCATGGTAAGAGCGGATAATTTCCTCAGTGGAGTGTTCATCGGGATCTGGAGTCAGAAACTGCATGATAAGCCCGGTGACGACGAAAGCCAGAACCAATCCCGGCACAATAGCCCAGTGATGATGCAAGTAATAGCTGAGCACCGGGGGCCACAACTTTCCCAGAATGATAACCACGATTCCCGTAATTACCAGGCCAGTCATCAAACCAATCACGGGGGCGACTATGAGCCACTTACGCAGGTCGCGCGCATAAACAGCGGAAAGGTCCTCATGAACCAGCGCCGAATATTTGCGAAGCAAAGAATGATCGAACAACCGCTTTGCCTTGTCTTCCTGTTTCAAAGCTATCTTATTCACGAAACCTGCCTGTCAGAGTTGATTGTATTCTCGACTGAAAGAATCGCCGCTCAAGCGCCCTATGATTTTACCTTTGCGTGAAGAATGGAAGGACGCGCGAAGTCAGCGTCGCCGCCTTCCCGCATGATGCGCCGAAGAGCGTTCACCAGTTCAGGGCCAGCCGAGCGCAATTCGTTGTGGTGGTGAAGCGCCAGTTCCCCGAGGACCTTTTCTCCCTTCGCGGTCAGCGCAAGAAGAACCTCGCGGCGGTCGTCCCGAGCCCGCGTGCGGTGGACAAATCCCCTCGCTTCCAGTCGATTCACCAGCTCCACGGCACTGTGGTGGCGCACCTGCATGCGGTTGGCTAGCTCGCGAATCCGCGGACGCACTCCGGCCGGCATACCTTTGATCGCCAGCATGAGCTGATACTGGCCCCGCTCCAGGCCCGCCTTCTTTATCACTTGCTCGCTGAAGTGCAGAAAGCGTCGAATCTGGTAACGGAACTCAGCCAACGCCTGGTAATCTGACAAAGTGAGCTTCTTCATCCTGCTGATTGTATCGTGCAGCGATCCAGCGTGATTTTAATAGTATATCGTATAGCGATATAAAGTGATAGCGAGATGGGTGCCCGTGACTCTCGCGTCGTCTCAGTCTCCGAAAACTGCTCATGTGCGGACAGTCGCCCCGCCTGCCCTGATTGGAGCCCAAGGGTCTGTCCAGTCGAGCGAAGCTCAACGGCTTTCTCCACAACGGCAAACTCGGACATCATCTCGCCTTCGCCGCTGGCCTCTTTCGTTAACTCCATTTAGAATCCTCTGTCCACTTTCAATACCGAAAGGAGGCGTATCCGCCTTGATCTCGCGCTACACCCGCCCGGAAATGGGCCGCATCTGGAGCGATGAAAACCGCTTCCGCACCTGGCTGGCCGTCGAAGTCGCCGCCACCGAGACTTTGGCCGAGGCGGGTATGGTCCCGAAGAAGGCCGCCCAGTCGATCCGCGAGCGCGCCGATTTCCGCGTCGAGCGCATCCACGAGATCGAAGCCGAAGTCCGCCACGATGTGATCGCCTTCACAACGGCTGTCGCAGAAATCGTCGGCCCCGATGCGCGTTGGTTCCACTACGGCCTCACCTCCAACGATGTGGTGGACACGGCGCAGGCTCTCCTGATCAAACAGGCCTCGGCGCTCATCGCGCAGGATCTCGATCATCTCTCGGAGGTTCTCGAACGCCGCGCGTGGGAATTCAAAGACACGCCGATGGTAGGGCGCACTCACGGCATTCACGCCGAGCCCATCACCTTCGGCTTCAAGCTGGCCAACTGGTATTCGGAGACCCAACGCAACATCACCCGCTTCAAGGCCGCAACCGAGGACATGCGTGTAGGCAAGTTTTCCGGAGCGGTCGGAATTTTCGCTCACCTGACGCCCGAGCTCGAAGAAAAGATTTGCACACGCCTCGGCCTGAAGGCAGCTGCTGTCTCATCACAAGTGATCCAGCGCGACCGTCACGCAACGTATCTAGCCACGCTCGCTGTGATCGCCTCGACCCTGGATAAAATCGCCACAGAGATCCGACACTTGCAACGTACTGAGGTACGCGAGGCCGAGGAGTTCTTCAGCGAAAAGCAAAAAGGTTCTTCGGCGATGCCGCACAAGCGCAATCCCGTAACCAGCGAGCAGATCAGCGGCCTGGCACGAGTAGTGCGCGGCAATGCTCAGGCGGGATTTGAAAATGTGGCCTTATGGCACGAACGCGATATTTCGCACTCCTCCGCCGAGCGAGTGATTCTGCCCGACTCCACCACTCTGGTCGATTATCTGCTGAACAAAACGTCGAATCTGATTGAAACGATGTTTGTCTATCCCGACCGCATGCGGATCAATCTGGAAAGCACAAATGGACTGATCTTCAGCGGCCAACTCTTGCTCGATCTGGTGGAGCACGGAGTTTCGCGCGAAGACGCCTATCGCGCCGTGCAGATCCATGCCATGCGGGCCTGGAAGGAAGGTTTGAACTTTCATCAGTTAGTGCTGGCCGATAAAGATATAACGGGGAAAGTTCCGCGCAAACAAATCGAGCACGCGTTTGACTTGCAACGGCAACTGAAGAATGTAGACAAAATTTTCGCCCGTGTCTTCGGAAGCCACGGCGAAGGCAAGCCGAAGTCAGCCGGGCGCGCTAAGTCTCCGCGCCTGAAGACCCGCCGCTAAGCGCGGCAACCCTATTAAGATATAAACACCGGTGCCGCGAATAAGTTGCGTGAATGTCCTTCGCCACACGCGTTCCGCCGCGTGCATCTTCTCTCTCAGCCCAAGCATCGAAGGAATTAACCATGCAGTTAATTCGTAAAGTTTCGTCAATTGGGTCGGAGGTGACCCCATGACGAGAACAGGCGGGGAGGAAAGATGACAACGAAGATGAAAGGTGAATCGCTTTTTAAAATGGCGAGCTTAATGCTGGCGGTCGGCTTGCTAAGCGCCACGCTCGCCGCACAAACCGCGGCGGCGACGCGTTACGACAGCCAACTCCAAAACACGGTCACCCAGAAGCTGGCCGCTAAGGCCCAGTTCAGCGACGTGAAATCCAGCGTCGAAGATGGCATTGTCACGCTCACTGGCACAGTCGATCTGTATCAACGCAAGCTGGACGCCGCCAAACTCGCCCGCAAGATTTCGAATGTGCAGGGCGTGCGCAACCTGATCACAGTCGCAGGACCGAATGTCCCCGACGAGCAGCTTGAGCAGAAACTGGCCAGGAAGCTCACCTATGTGCGAGAAGGCTATGACAGCACGTTTGATTATTTCGCGCTGAGCGTGAAGGATGGCGTAGTCACAGTGGAAGGGCAGGATCGCACCGGCGTCGGCCGTGATGAGGCTCTCGCCGATATCTACAGCCAGTCCGGCGTCAAGGATGTCATCACGAACATTTCGGTAGAACCCGTTTCGCAGATGGATGATGGACTGCGCCTGCGTGCAGCTTGGGCCATTTACCGCGATCCCGTGCTGAGCAGGTATGCCATCGACCCGGCGCGGCCGATTCGCATCATCGTAGAAAATGGCCACGTCACGCTCTACGGCTCCGTGATTAGCAACATGGACAAAACCGTCGCCGGAATCCGAGCCAACCAGCTCTTCGGCGCTTTCAGCGTTGAGAACAAGCTGGTGGTGGAGAAAGACTCGGGCCAGTCTGGGATGTAAATCGAGGTCGCGGTGAACTATAGAGTGAATGAAGAGAAAAGAGGCACCGCGCAAGCTGCGCTTCTTTTCTCGATGAAGGCGGTTTCGCGATTCAGGATAGCCGGTTGATCAGCGACGCCACATAGCCCGCGCCGAATCCGTTATCGATGTTCACGACGCTCACGTTCGACGCGCACGAATTAAGCATGCCGAGCAGCGCGCTCAGTCCCTTAAAAGATGCTCCGTAACCCACGCTGGTCGGTACCGCAATTACCGGCACGCCAACCAGTCCTCCCACCACGCTAGGCAACGCACCTTCCATACCGGCGCAGACAATCACAACCCGAGCCTTGGTCAGCGCCTCGCGATTGGCCAACAGACGATGAATTCCCGCGACGCCCACATCATAGAAATGCTCCACTTCGTTGCCCATGAGTTCGGCTGTGACAACAGCCTCCTCGGCCACGGGAATATCGCTGGTCCCCGCTGAAACTACCGCGATCATTCCTTTGCCATACGTTTGTGGATCGCGTTGCAGCACAATCGCCCGCGCCAGCTCACGATATTCCACCGCGCGCACTTTTTTCTTCACTGCAGCAAACTGTTTCTTATCGGCATGTGTGGCCAGCACGTTCCCCCCATGTTTGGCCAAGCGCGCAAAGATCTCCGCCGTCTGCCCCGGAGTCTTCCGCTCCCCAAAAATCACCTCCGGCATGCCCGCGCGTAACGCGCGATGGTGATCCACCTTGGCAAACCCCAGGTCTTCAAACGGCAAGTGGCGCAGGCGATTGACAGCGTCGTCGGGCGCGAGTTTGCCTTGGCGTACCTGTTCGAACAATTTGCGGATGGATTCGGCGTTCATCGCAGCATTTCACCTTCGACCGTCAGGGTCCAAGAGTGAGATTCTAGGTTAGCATCCGGGAAGGATCTGAGTTCTAGGCGTATGTTCAGCGGGCTGCGGAACGGATTTTTGCAATCACGGCCGTACAAACTTTGCGGGCAAGGCCCGGCTCGTCGAGGTGGGCAAGAAACAAACGGCGGAGGCCGGCCGGCTTCACTTTTCCCGCAAGATAAATGTCGTAAATCTCGCTTCCAATGCGGTATCCCCACTCTTTCGCCGTCGATTCAAGCCTGGCACCATCGCCGCGGATAATCGCCTGTGCCGCCTTTTCAAGACCCGCGCGCGATAGCGACAATGATTCCGCCTCGGGCGCCGGCCGTGAAGGATAAAGCACTCGCGAGCCAAAATATGCCACTGCATGCTCGATCACGCGAATGTAGAAAACGTCAGTCCGCAACACTTCGCCCGCATTTTCCTGCGAGGCTTGGTTTCTTGCGCCTTGTCCATTCACACGCTGAGGCAAGCCCCTGCACGCGTGATGCAGAAAACGGGCCGCATCTTCGCCCGCGTGCATCATTTGAAATTCACGGACACAGAATGCATTAACTTGCGGGAAATAGGCGCTGCCGCGTTCTTCCACGCTCGCTAACATATTTTCCAGCGGCTGTCCGCCGATTCCTTTGCGCAAAAGCAACCGTCGCAGCATCGCCTCCGACGAATTGCCGTGAACCTCGGGCAGCATATCTACTAGAAATTTCGGCTGCGTGCCGTTGTGCGGCGAATAGCGATTGATCTCAAGAAAGCTGGCCAGACTATCAATCAGGTTGTAAATGGTCGGCGCGAAATCAGGGCTGGTATCGCAGCGGCTCCACTGATCCAGAAACAAGCGGTAGCTTTCGTACTTTTCAAGAGGCGTAGCGTTGAAGACGCACACAGCATCATCGTTCACGCGAACCGCTTCCACCTTGTCGGCACGCTCGCCGGCGGCGCGCCAGTACAGCGCATCTACATTCTGTAAAACCGTCAAGATTTTGGCGTCCGGCATTTCTTTGCGCAGCACGCGCGGCAAGTGTCCCGGAGCCAGATGCGACTCGCCGAAGAGTACGAAGATTACCGCATTGGGATGCCGCTCACGAATCTCGCGAATCTTCGCGGCAGCGTGACGATCGCGCGCTCCAATCTTCCGCAGATTCTCGCGCGGCATGCAATCTAATCCGTAGATGGCCTCGCCGTGATCGCGAGCCGCAACGAGCAATTCGTGAAACGGCGTCCAGTCGTATCCCCAGTCCAAATCAAAGCGAATACGCTGCCGCAGCTCTTCTTCGTCGATCTCGCGCCGCCACCATTCCTCGAGGATGTGCTGGTCGCGGGCGAAAATAGTTTCTACTCCCAATACCACCGGACGATCTCCGCTTAACGCCCGTTGTTCAATGAGCAATGCGGCATAGCGCTGCGCCGCAGGCAGGGCGTGATAGTCGCCGATCAAAACCACGTCGGCCGCGTTCAGGGCATTCTGGAACTGCTGCGAGTCGAGAAGGGAATCATAGGTGCGAAACGATTGGCTGAACTCGCGAAGATATTTGCGGCGGCCGTGCGAATCCTGCGCGCCGATTTCGCGCTCCACTCCGGCCAGCGCGTGCAACTGCGCGGCGCTGCGGCGGGATCGCAAATTGCCTGCGGATGCCATAAAGTTCAGCTTCCATCTCCTTGCTTCTGGTTCTTCATCGATTCGAAAATCGATCAACTTCCGTCTACGCCTTGACTCCTGTTCCACGACTCCCTATGCTCCAAACTTCGGGGCGGCGTGCGTCGCCTCGCCGGAGGCGCATTGCCCAATCACCCGCCGCAAAATCTCACCATCGCCACCACCGGAGCCAGCGGCTCGGTATTTCTGCGGCAATTGCTGCTCGCGGTCAAGCGTGATGCCCGCGTTCAAGCTGTAAACTTCATAGCCTCGGACTCCGGCCTGCGCGTGCTTGCCGAAGAACTGGGCATCAAAGGCCGTTCCAATCTTGTCCGCCAGATCCTTGGCGAGAAAACGAAGTCCGCCGCCCGCGCCGCCGACACTTCTTCCAAAATCTCCGACACCAAAATCGCCGGTACGAAAATCAAAGAGCAGTTGAACGCCGATATCGGAGCCAACGTGGCCAGCGGCTCTTATCCCGCCGATGCCATGATCGTGCTCCCGTGCAGCGTGGGCACTCTGGCCCGCATCGCGAACGGCATTGCCTCGCACCTCATCGAGCGCGCGGCCGACGTTTGCCTCAAAGAAAAGCGTCCGCTGGTGCTCTGCGTTCGCGAAACGCCACTCAACAAAATCCACATCCGCAACATGTACCGTGCAGCCGATGCCGGAGCTACCATCTTTCCGCTCATCCCGGCCTTCTATTACCGGCCGGCAAACTTAGATGACATGGCCCGCGAGTTCGCCTATCGCGTGCTCGCTCACCTGGGCCTGCCGCAGCCCCGCGCCTTCCGCTGGAAAGGCTGATCTATCAGCCACTTAGCCGCCTACATTCAAAAAGTCGTCAACCTAGGGCAAGATCGCCATAGTCTCTAGGCAAGATCCGCTTAATCTAGGGGCAGTCTCTAGTGTAGAGAGGCAGAGATGCGCGTCCCAGATACCCGCCGGTCATGTACGAGGGGAATCAGGAAGGAATCTCGAAACTGCCTGTGACAACCACCATCCAAACTGGATGCTGCATCGTCGGCGGAGGGCCCGCTGGAATGATGCTCGGCTTTCTGCTGGCTCGCACCGGCGTGGAAGTTGTTGTCCTCGAAAAGCACGCCGATTTTCTGCGCGATTTTCGCGGTGACACCATCCACCCCTCCACGCTCGAGCTGATGTACGAGCTCGGCATCCTGGAGGAGTTTCTGAAACGGCCGCATCAGGAGGAGCGCGAGATCTCCGCTCAGGTGGGCGAGCACATGCTCAAGATCGGCGATTTCAGCCATCTTCCGACGAAGTGCAAATTTCTTGCATTCATGCCGCAATGGGATTTTCTCAACTTCATCGTGGAGCAAAGCAAACGCTATTCAACCTTTCAAGTCAAAATGCAGGCCGAAGCCACCGATCTCATCGAAGAGAACGGACGCATAACCGGCGTAAGGGCAAACACTCCCAATGGCAATGTGCAGGTTCGCGCAACACTAACCGTTGGAGCGGACGGCCGGCGTTCCGTCGTGCGCGAGCGCGCCGGTTTCCAGGTGATGGATTTGGGCGCCCCCATGGATGTTCTATGGATGCGAATCAGCCGGCTCCCGAGCGAGCGGGGTCAAACCTTCGGTCATGTCGAAGCCGGCAGATTCTTCATCATGATCAACCGCGAGGATTACTGGCAGTGCGCGTTCATTGTCCCCAAGGGCTCCGTGGATAAGATTCGCCAGCGAGGGATTGCGCAATTTCGCGAAGAGATTGCCGGCATGGAACCTTCTGTGCGCGACCGGGTCAGCGAACTCCGCGATTGGCACGACGTGAGTCTGCTCACGGTGAAAGTGGATCGCCTGCGGCAGTGGTCCCGCCCGGGACTTCTCTGTATTGGCGATGCCGCGCACGCCATGTCGCCGGTCGGAGGAGTGGGGATCAACCTCGCAATCCAGGATGCGGTAGCGGCAGCCAACATTCTTTCCGCAAAGCTCGTTGCAGGCAGCCTCACCGATCAGGATCTTCACGCGGTCCAACGGCGCAGACTGTTTCCGACGCGCGCCACGCAAAGGCTACAATTATTCGTGCAGAACAGAGTCGTACGGCGGGTTCTCGCCAGCGCCCAGCCTCTTACGGTTCCCTGGCTAATGAGGCTAATGCAGCGCTGGCCGCTCCTGCGCCGTATCCCAGCTCGCGTAATTGGGATGGGTTTTCGTCCCGAGCACGTGAGAACACCGGATTACCTCCGCGATCATCGCTGATTTCGCGGCGTTTTCCGGCGAGCGTATAACTCCGAGACTTCCCAGAGACAACTACTCCAAAAAGATACAAATCTTTGACCATCATGTGACATGGCCTCAAGTGCCTGCGCACTACTCTGCCTTACACCGTGATCCGAAGCCAGCAGAGGAACACGGTGAAGATCAAAAGATGTGGAGGAAACTATGAAACAACTCACAGAGGTTCTGGAACGCGCCGCGAACCGGCGCACGTTCCTCAAGAACAGCATGGTCGCCGGCGCAGTGGCGACCGTAGGAGCCGGCATCCTGGGCAGCGGCGTGCCCGCACTCGCTCAGCAACCCAGCAATTCGAAAATCACCGCTGGAGATATTGCCATTCTCCGGTTTCTAGCCGCAGCCGAACTCATTGAGACCGACCTCTGGATTCAGTATGCCGAGCTTGGTGGTCTCACTCCTGGCCAACTCCCCGTGGAAACGGCTCCGTTCACACCGATGAACAGCTATCAGGCAGCCTTCATGAATCTCGATCCCGACGGCCCGCAATATATTTCCAGCAACACCACCGATGAGCAGAGCCATGCGGAATTTCTAAATGCCTATCTGATCTCGAAAGGCGCCGAGCCCGTGGACTTCGATGCCTTCCGAAACCTGCCCAGCAGCCAGGCATCCGGCGCTCAGCAAATTGGCCGGCTCACCAACCTGATGAACCTCACCGTAGACACTAGCTGGTATACCCGCTATCGCAGCACTCAGAATCCAGACTTCGGCGCCACTTTTCCGCAAGCGATCGACCTGGTGAATGTAACCGGCATTCCTCGAGACAATGGCGATTTCGCTCCGGCAAACCACGTCCAGGCAATAGCCAACACGGCGGCCTTCCACTTCGGAACGATCGAACAAGGCGGCAGCACGCTTTACTCCGCCATGGCCCAGAAGGCCAACAATGTCGAAGTTCTGAAAATCATCGTCAGCATCGGCGGAGATGAAGTCGCTCACTTCCTCGAGTGGGTGGATTTCGCGGGCAACGGTGTGCAACCGCCAGTCGCGCCGTTCACCGATCCCGTCTCCGGACTAACTTTCCCGAACTTCGACGCAACCGTGAACCCATCGCTGCAAACCAACCTGATCTTCCCGGTTGCCTGCGAATTTATCAGCCCAAATCTGCCTCGTTGCGCTGTGATTCGCCCCACAAATCCACAAGGAATCGCCCTGGGAGTGGTCAATTTCTTAACCGATATGGGACTCTTTATCGGCCAGCCCCCAGCATTCTTCAAACTGCTAACCCAAATGGCCCATCAAGCCGACGCCGCTCAACGCGGCATGTAACGTTTGTCGGCACAGTTTGTTTGTGCCGCCGCAAGGCGGGCGCTGCGCATAGTTCTCCTGGCCGCAGCGCCCGTTCTTTGAAACTATTCATCGCCGAACTAATTCTTTAACTGGGGGGACTCCCGTGATTGAAGGCTTATTTCAACCCATGCACTTAATCATCATCGCCGGAATCGCTTTGCTGATCTTCGGCCCCAAGAAATTGCCCGAACTCGGAAAAGGAATGGGCGAAGGCATTCGCGGTTTCAAAGCCGCAATGCAGGCAAAAGAAGACCCGCCGACAGCGGTGCCGGCGCCAAAAGTCCAAGAGGAAAAAGCATGAGTCTTGCCGAGATGTTTTTCCTAGTGTCCTAGCCTGGTCAGAAGTATGGGAAAAACTCGGGTTCGTGCACGGATCGGGAAGGGCATGAATTCATTCGTGCCGCTAAGAACTGAAAATACATCCGCGCTTCAGCGCCTGAGGCCCGCGTATTGTTTTTCGCAACAATGACACAGGCTTTTTCACCGTTCCGGATCGATAGTCTGGTCAAGATAGATCCACAG
>JBAPQU010000575.1:0-2262 GCA_049280795.1 Candidatus Sulfotelmatobacter sp. | reverse complement strand
GTGCAGCGCCGTGGAATTCTGCACAGTGAAGTAGGTGACGGGGTCGGCGAAGTGCAAGCCCATTGCGTTGTTCCACTGGAAAGTGTCGTTCACGAAGAGAATATTCTGCGAGGTGCCGGCGACGGGGACAGCGCTATTGTCACGGCAGGTGTTGGCATACTGAAATATAATCCCGCGAACCACCACATTCTGCTTGCTGATCAACTCGAGAAGTACCGGCTCGGTCGCGACTTCGACGTCAGCGGTGTTCATGTCGGTCCCGGTAACCGGCCAGATGTAAGCGAGGTGATTCGTCTCGTTTACGTAAAAGGTTCCTGCCACCATTTGACCAAAAGACAGAACTTGAGTGAGAGGCGTCCCGTTAACGAAAATCATCTCCTGGCGGAGAACAATCTCTTGTTCAAGGGGGCTGTTTCCAGCTGCTGCACGACAATTGCCCCACTCGTTGAGCCATGAGGCGGTATGGATCGCGGAATTACCGCTGTAGGATACCCATCCCGTGTATTGAACTGCACCGGTGATGACCACTCCGCTGGCCGAGGATTGGAGAGTAATGGGTAAAGCCGTCTCATGGTAACCACTAGCGAGAGTGATGCTCTCGCGGTAAAGGCCCGGGTTGATTGTGACTCGTGTGCCAATGCCTTTACGATTGTTGTCCTCCGCTATGGTGGCGGCGGCGGTAATGGTTTTCAGTGGCTCGGCCTGGGTTCCGGGATTGGAATCGGAGCCCTTGTTTATATCCACATATATGAAAGCAGTTTCTAAAGCTTCGTTGACCGTTGCCTGCGCCCAGACGAATTGTGTGGCACACAATGCCAAAAATATAAAGCAAGAAAATAGTCTCGATTTCACGGATTACACCTCTGTAATTTTTATTGGCCAGTGGTTAAGTGAAGTGGCGAAACGCATTCAATCTTGCTGAAGCGAATTTCGATCAGGAACAATAGCAATCTAGAGCAGAGGACTTGGGCCTACTAGAGCCCGTAAGTACATATGACGAGGGCTCATGGTAACTCGGCAAACTCCCGCGGCAGATTGTCCTTTGGTACAATCGTCCGCCTATATGTTTTCGCTTGGGAAAGACACCTGTCCCGGAACGGAACACATAATGGATTTTGGATTTGGTCGAGGATAGACCCGATTCAATTAGACTGCGGCGTATTTCTAGTTTAATGAGTCCGACGCAAAATGTCTATAGGGTTGTTACTGGGGCCAGCTGCCACTTGCTCACAACCGGAGTCCTGCGGCAGGTCGATGTCGTCCTTGCTGGCACCGATGATCAGCAGGGTCTCTTTGCGACTGATGCCGCGCGCTTTCATTCCCGATTGAAGAACGGACATCAATTTTGTTTGGAGGCGCTTTGAGGTTTGAAATATGCAAGTTCTTGCATAGAGAACTTGGTCCCCTTTACAGCCTTATGACTCTAAGATAGGGTATTCTGAATAGTTCCGCTGCTGGCGCGGCGAGTCACGAGCAGACGCTTTATCCCCCCGGAATCAGGCTCATAATCTCTATTTCAGCGGAAAACACGGGGATGGACACCAGATCATTTTCTCCGTGCGCGCCAGGTTTATGCGCCGCTACGCGTCGCAACGTTTCTCCGGCCGTATTCACCGAAACTGTTAGCTAGGCACCCTAGGGAAGAACATGACCGCGACTCAATTGAACGGACTGATGAAGGTGGAATCCTCTAGTTCCACGGAAGGAGCGGCTGCGACAGCCGACGATAAAATTAAGGTTGTTTTTATCGCTGGCTGTGGCCGCAGCGGAACTACGATACTCTCCCAACTTCTAGGCGAGTTGGAAGGCTGGGTAAACGTCGGGGAAGCGGCGCGGTATCTGTTTGATCGAGCAAGGAATCTTCCCTGTGGATGTGGTACCGCGGCACCCGACTGCCTTTTCTGGAAAGACATCTTTCGGGACATCCCTCAAGGACTTGCCGCGGAAGGCGGTAGATCGCTCCGAATTCGAAATTTTCCTTCACTATTCCTGAAAACCCGACATCATCAAACCCCACCCGAATACCTGCCGATTCTCACTGCCCTGGGAGATGCGTACCGCACGATAGTGCGAGACACTGGATGCAAGGTCATCGTCGATTCCTCGAAGTACCCTTCTACAGCATTGTTAGCCGGTTTGATCCCGGGCGTCGAGTTGCATGTGGTCCACGTGGTTCGCAGTCCACACAACGTGGTGGCCAGTTGGACGAGGAAGAATGGGTATTTGGCGGTTCACCCACCTGGAAAAGCGGTCTCGTGGTGG
>JBAPQU010000574.1:0-4234 GCA_049280795.1 Candidatus Sulfotelmatobacter sp. | reverse complement strand
CAACATCCCTTGCTCTGCTTGCACTGCTCACGATTCTCAACATCGTTGGCCTCGGCGTCGGCAAGTGGATTAACAATCTCGGCGCCATCGGAACGTTCATCGCTGCGGCTGTCCTGATCGGCCTGGGGGCTGTGATCTGGTCGCGCTTCGGCACCACCATCACCGCCGCTGATTTCAAAATCCCTGCCAATCCCCGCTTCGTCCTCAATTCCTTTGGCGTGATCTGCTTCGGCCTCGTGGGCCTCGAGCTCGCCTCCGTCATGGGGGACGAAATACAAGATCCCGCCCGCACTCTTCCCGGTGCGGTTGCCTGGGGCGGCGTCCTCTCCGGCATTCTCTACGTCGGCGCAACACTCACTCTCCTCATTGCTGTCGGGAAAAACGTGAACGTACTTCAGGGGATTGTTCAAGCCGTTAGTCACATGGCCGGGCGCATCGGCGTTGCCTGGATTGTCGTGCCTTTCGCGCTTATGCTCAGCCTCTCCATCGCCGGCATTGGTTCCGCGTGGATGGGCGGCTCCGCCCGCATTCCCTTTGTCGCCGGCCTCGATTCCTACATGCCCTCCTGGCTTGGCAAAGTCCACCCGCGTTACGCCACGCCCCACGCCGCACTCATCGTGCAAGCTGTTGTTTCCGCTCTTCTTGTCATCATGAATTTTCTTGGCGCCGGCGTTCAGGAGACGTTTCAAAAACTCCTTTCGCTGGCTGTCGTTCTGCAACTCATCCCGTTCCTTTATATGTTCGGTGCGCTCATTCGATTTGCCGTGAAAGAAACCAAGCCGCAGGGACAGTACGGCCGCACCACGTTATTACTCGCAGGTACCAGCGGCCTGCTCACGACTATGCTCGGCATCGCACTCGTATTTTTCCCGGCCCAGCAGATCACTTCGTTGTGGTCCTACGAATTATGGATGTTTGGCGGCACGCTGTTTTTCATCGGTCTCGCCGCATTCTTCTTCTTCGTCTATGGCCGTCGCAAAGCGCCGCAGCAAATTCTTGTAGGGGCAGCCGTCCCGGCTGTCCCGGCGAGCGACACTCGCATGTAGTTAGAAACGGTTCATATCAGGGCACGACTTTAATCGTGCCGTTAGGCGACTCGCAATTTGGGGGCTTTAGCCCCTGAGGTACCCAGGAGGTGGAAACAAAAATGCCCGGCGGAATCACAACCGACGTCCCTAAGGATGTTCGCACTTATCAGATGTACATCAACGGCGAATGGGTCGCGAGCAAGTCGGCAAAGACCTTTCCCGTCTACGATCCCTCTACGGAAGAAGTCATTGCCCAAGTCCCCGATGCCGGCCCCGACGACGTGAACCGTGCCGTTGCCGCAGCCAAAGCCGCATTTGAAGAAGGCCCATGGGCAACCACAACCGCGCAGGAGCGTGGCCGCGTCCTCTTCCGCCTGTCCGAAAAAATCCGCACCAATCTTGCCGCGCTCGCCGAACTCGAGTGCCGCAACACCGGCAAGCCTATTGTGGAAGCCGAATTCGATATCAACGACGCCGCCACCTGCTTTGAGTACTATGGCGGCCTCGCAACCAAAGTTGTCGGCTACGTAAATCCAGTCCCCGACAACGCAATGTCACTTTCTCTCAAAGAACCGGTCGGCGTCGCCGGACAAATTATCCCCTGGAACTATCCGCTTCTCATGGCCGCATGGAAGTTGGCTCCGGCGATTGCTGCAGGCTGCACCTGCGTTCTCAAGCCAGCCGAACAAACTCCTCTCACTGCTCTTGAATTCGCCAACTATTTTGCCGACTGCGGCCTGCCCCCGGGCGTCGTCAACATCGTCACCGGCTTCGGGGAAACCTGCGGTGCTCCGCTCGTCCAGCATCCTGACGTAAACAAGATTGCCTTCACCGGCAGCGCAGCCGTCGGCAAGATTATCGTGAAACAGGCCGCCGACACTGTGAAGCGCGTCACCCTCGAGCTCGGCGGCAAGTCGCCCAACATTTTCTTTGCCGACGCCGATTTCGAAGCCGCCATCGACGGCGCTCTGTTCGGCGTCTTTATTAATCAAGGGGAAGTTTGCTCGGCCGGAAGCCGCATCCTCGTGCAGAAATCGATCTACAAAAACTTCGTCGAAGCCATGACCGAAAAAGCCAAGAAGATCAAACTCGGCCCTCCACTCGACCGCGAAACCAAGATGGGGCCGCTCGTCAGCAAAGATCAATATGACCGCGTCAACGAATACATCGAGATCGGCAAGAAAGAAGCCAAGCTCGCATCCGGCGGCGGACGCCCAGAAAAAATCGGCAAAGGTTATTACGTTCAGCCTACGATTTTTTCCGACGTGACCAACTCCGCTCGCATCGCCCGCGAAGAAATCTTCGGCCCCGTCGCGGCGGTCATTCCATTCGATGACGAAAAAGACGCGCTCAAGATCGCCAACGATTCCCCCTACGGCCTCGCCGCCGCCGTCTGGACGCGTGATATTTTTAAAGCGATGCGTTGCGTGAAAGCTCTGCGCTCCGGCGTTGTCTGGGTGAATCACATGCAACCAACTTACGTCGAAGCCCCCTGGGGCGGATACAAACAGTCCGGCTTCGGCCGCGAATTAGGCCCCTGGGGCATCGAAGAATATCTCGAAACCAAGCAGGTCTATATCAATCTGAACGAAGCCCCAATCGGCTGGTACTGAGGGCTTTAACTCGGAACGAAAACCGGAGGCGATTATGGAAGATTCGAATGCTCAGCCGTTTCGGGAAGACCCCGAGTCGCTACTAGAGAGGCGCGGTCCCATAGACGGAAGGCGGTTTTTCTCGAAATCCCCGTTTCAGTCGGGCTATTTTATCGCCGCTACCGGGACCTGCGTCATTGCAGCCGCCCTCGGTTTCTTTTACCTAAATCGAAGCTGGCACACCTCTGCTGGACCAGTGATATTCAGCATGGTCGAAGTGGGGATCTTAAACATTTGGTGGCGAGCCCACCGCTATCTCATGAGATTAAGGAATCTGTATATGGAAGGTGCAATCCGGATGGTTGAGCCGGGCTCGCCGCTGGATTTGGCGCTTGGCGTGGCCGCTGGTGTGACTAACGACCTCCTATTTTTTGGTTCTGGGACCATTGCATTCTTGGTCTTCATGCTGACTAGGTTCGTGCCAGCCCACTAGGCGGGACACAAAGCCAACGATTAACGACTAACAACCACGACGGAAACTACGATGTCCACGATTCGAATCAACACACAAATTCCCGGCCCGAAATCCCGCTCTCTCTCCGAGCGCCGCTCGCAAGCCGTGCCCCGCGGCCTTTCTCACGGTACGCCGATCTACGTAGCGAAAGCTGAAGACGCATGGCTTGAAGACGTCGACGGCAACCGTTACATCGATTTCGCTGGAGGCATTGGCTGCGCCAACGCCGGTCACCGTCAGGAAGCTGTCGTCGAGGCCGTCCGCGAACAGCTCGATAAATTCCTCCACACCTGCGTGCAGGTCACGCCCTACGAAAGCTATATCAAACTAGCCGAGCGCATGAATGCAGTCACGCCCGGCAAGTTCGCCAAGAAAACTTTGTTCGTGAACAGCGGCGCTGAAGCGGTTGAGAACGCGGTTAAGATAGCCCGCGCCTATACCAAGCGCCCAGGCGTCATCGCCTTCGAAGACGCCTTCCATGGCCGCACCATGATGACGCTCGCGCTCACCAGCAAGACTCATCCCTATAAAGCTGGTTTCGCGCCGTTTCCCGGCGAGGTTTATCGCGTCCCGTTCGCGTATTGTTATCGCTGCTCCTACAACCTGAAATATCCTTCCTGCGATCTTTATTGCGCGCGCCACCTCGAAGACACCTTCAAGCGGGTCGTTGCCAATGAGGAAGTTGCTGCGGTTATCGCCGAGCCTGTGATGGGCGAAGGTGGATTCATCGCACCGCCCGCTGACTATTTCAAAGTCCTCATCGATCTTTGCCACAAACACGACATCCTCTTTATTGCCGATGAAATTCAATCCGGCTTCGGACGCACCGGCGCCATGTTTGCCAGCGAACGCTACGGCATCGAACCCGATCTCGTTGTGACCGCAAAATCGATGGGCGGAGGATTGCCGCTTGCCGCAGTAACCGGCCGCGCAGAAATCATGGACGCGCCCGCTCCCGGCGGACTCGGGGGAACCTTCGCCGGTAATCCGCTTTCCTGCGCCGCGGCTCTTGCCGTTCTCGATTTATTCGAACACGAAAATTTACTCGCCCGCGCCAACGAACTCGGCGACCGCTTCCAGCGCCGCGCCCGCGAATGGCA
>JBAPQU010000573.1:0-5000 GCA_049280795.1 Candidatus Sulfotelmatobacter sp. | reverse complement strand
TGCGCGATTTAACGCGATAGCTGAGAGCGCCTCCATCCGGACGGTCGCTGCGTTCGAGTGGGCGGGGAATGCAGACGAATTCTGTTTCGATGAATCCGCTGCTGGCGTGAACCACGGAGTAGCCGTGGCCTCCCATATCGATAAATGAGAGGTGCGGCGACAAATCGGGATTGGACAAGGCTCGCGCCTTCGCGATGTCTCCGCTCTGCAAGTACTCGAAGCAAGACCGCACTCCATGCCGAATGAGCAGGTTCATCGTTGGCTGCGGAGCATGATCGCCCGGCCCTTGTCCAACATAAAGCGATCGCAGAGGATGATCTTTCGGGAAGACATGTTCCAATGCTTCGATCACTCCGGGAGCGGAGATCGAGCCCGTCACAAAAGCAATCCCGACCGGCACAAAAGGCTTCGGTGGCAGAGACTTCGCAGCCAGGCCCGCCCAAAAGCTGTGGCGATCTCCAGCGATCGTAGCAAACCCGGTGATTTCGTTCGCCTGAACGAAGTCATAAATCTCGCCGCGTTCTACGTACGCGCTCCCGTGATCCCCCATCGGGGAAATAGCATAACCTGTGCCTGGCCACGGCTTCGCCATTCCCGATGGCAGGTTTTGCAAATCGGCACGCATATCCAGCGTGGCGGTAGTGTTGCCCCAAATCTTCCATGTCGCTTTCGAAGCGCGCAGTCGTTCCAGAAACCACGCTTTCTGTTCGGCGCCAAGAATTGTCTGCGCCGGCCGGTCTTTCCATAAATTTTCCATCTCGACGCTACCGAAATGGATTGACGCTGGCGGCCGCCCGCCATTGTAGGTTTTACCCGCGTCCATAATTTCCATGGCATCTTCAGTAATGAACTCGGGGAAGTCATCGCTCGAAAGAGGTTTTGACTCAGGCTGATCGGTAGGCGTCTCGGAGCGATAGGTGCGTTGGTCGGTGACGATCAACTCTACATTCCGCCCCCATCGCAACGCGCGATAGCCCGTGAGGCTGCCGATGGCGGCGAGATTGTTCGGCTCCTGGCCGAGGCCGTGCTCGTCGAAACGAGTAACCGGAGTATCGACCACGTGCGGAGGATCGAAACGCTCCAGCGAAGGCCCGCTTGGTTTCGTGATCCGCGCCGGCTGATATTCGAAGAAAGCCTGGTTGGCCGCCACTTTGCGGGTCTGCGCCGGCAAGTTTTTTCCGCCAAATCTTTGCAGGGATTGCCAGCCCAGCCAACTGAACTCATGGTTGTCCCACATGTTGACGAAGGGCCAGCGCGCACGCGCATCCTGAAGATCGGGATCGCTGAGATATCCGCGATAGACGGCGCGATAATCTTCCACGGTCGTGGGAATATGAAAGTCGCTAATCTTTTCGCCGTGCGGATAGCGGACGATATCGCGCAGATGACGGTCATACATGCCCTGCGGACGATCCTCCGGATACCAGACAATTTCATAAATGAAGTCGCCGAGGTGAAGCACAAAGCCGATTCGATCCGCCTCGGCGGCGTGCTCATCTTCGAAGATCATTCTTCGGTAGGCGTTCTGCGCTCCCTGGTTCGCATTCTGGCAACTCACAAAAACAAAATGAACGGGTCGCGCATCCTCTACATCCGGCGCCGTGATCGTCCTGCCAATGCGGCTGCCGAAACCTTCGGGATCGGTAAAACGATACCAATACACGCGGCTGGGCTTGAGGCCACCAACCAACACGCGACATGTCCAGTCAGATGCTGCGGAAACTGGAGCCGCAGCGGTCGCTATAACCCGCGAGAACAACTCATCCTCGGCGAGCTCCACATTTAATTGCACCGCCGGCTTTGTCGCAACTGGCGCATGGCGCGTCCACAGAAGAACGCTATTACTATCGGGGTCTCCCGATGCCACTCCCTCGGGAAAAACATCGCGGCGTTCGCGCCAGGCAATGTGGGACTTCGTTCCCAGCGCTTTACCCCATGCTGCTGTTGCACCCATGGCAGCCGCCATAGTCAGAAAAGAGCGTCTGGTAATGGACATAAGTCATCCTCCCGGCTCAAAGTATAAATTCGCGGACTTAGCCAACACCGTTAGACGTACATTCATACAATTCGACACCAGAAAAAACCCTGCCACCGGAAGATGGCAGGGTAAGTTTTGCTCATTCACCAGTTGCTATTTGTCACGGAAGTAATCGGCAAAGCCTTTTGCCTTTGGCACTCCCACGCCGGTTACGTTGTCCCAGCCCACTTGCGTGATCAAGGCCGCCGGATCGCTGCACTGCGTCGTTCCGAAGCCGATTGCTACCTGGCAATCGGTGCCGAACGAATACAGTACCAGCGTGTCGGCGAAGTAGGGATAAACCCATTCCGCGCTGAGAAAGTCATAGTTCGCAGGCGCGGCGGCGCCCAACGTCTCAGCCGGATCGTACGCGGTGGTGCCGTTAACATCTTTGATCGACGCGGTCACGTTGTTCTTCGATGTGACCGGAACGATATCGTAGATCGCAGACGCGGGCAGCGAGTAAAGATAAGGCGCGGCCTGTCCAAGCGGCGGCTTGTTGTTGAACTGCGCTTCCTGGTTGGCAATAGCCCACAGACCGGAGAACATGGGAGTTGAAACGCTCGTGCCCCCAATCACCTCCCACACCTGCGGAGGATCCAGGTACGGAACGCTGATCAGAATCGCAACTCCGGTGGTCGGATCGGCCAGCCAGGAGATATCCGGGAGTTGGCGGTAGCTACCGGATAGTTGGCTTTGGTACGAAGGCTTGGGCCAACCGCCGGTGCAGTTAGAGTTGGAATCCTGGTAAACGCAGTCGCTGGTGCCTCCGCCCCCGCCGTACTCGAAGCCCATGAAGCCCGGCGGATCGCTGACGTCTCCATGAAGTACCGGCGCACTCCAATTCGTTCCCCAACCCGCTTGCCAGGCAATCTCATTCTTCGCGTTCAGCGCCAAACTCACGCCGCCAACGGCCGTCGCCCAGGGAGAATCCGCCGGGGCGTTAACCGTCTGCGGGAATCCCTGAGTCGTATAGTCGCCGTAATCACCCGTGGCATAGTTGGTCGAGATGCCCTCAGCAGCGCCGATTTCTGCGATGAGATTCTCCGTCTCTAGTTCGGTCGTTGCCACGCTCGACTCGGGTGCTCCGAAGCTGCCCGAGAGTACAGTGCCGAGGCCATCGTGCACGACCAAAAATTCGGCCTCATCTACATCGTCAAAGCTGCTCGACGGAGGAACCACCAGATTGATGTTGGCATTGGGCGCCACCGCATGCGACCACTCCACATCGAGATTGATTTCGACATTGTCCCAACCTTCGCAGGTATTGGGTGCGGTGTAGGTAATCTGAAGGAAGGGTTGCTGGTGCTGGCTCCACGGGATCAACCGCGGCAGTCCAAATTGTTTCGAGAAAGCATTGACGTCAGCCAAAATCGTGGGCGTACCGCACCAGTCGATGATGGCGATGGTTTGGTCGGTGCCTTCGTACTGATCGTGCTCGTTGTAAAGTCCGGTGAGATTGTATGCGGCCTGGACCACCGGCGGCGTGTAGGAGCAACCCAGAGTGGTCTGGCTCGCGAGATTGATCTTGTTACCTGTGTAAGTGCCGATGGGCAATGAGCCATTATTGTTGTTGGAATACGTCTCCTTCTCCGTGCCCGTGAAACATTGCGACGAAAAGAATTCCGCGTTGGTCGTGGCTGCCGGCTTCGCAATCGCGGCTGCTGTCGTGCCGCCGATAGTCGTAGGCCGGAGTTCATACGGATGCTCGAAACCGGTTGTATCCAGGCCTGACACGGCTCGCACCAGCGCTCCCGCGGCTCCCTCTACATAAGGATCGCCGTCATTGGCGCGGATGGTCTTGCCGCGCACCTGATAGTTGTTGAGTTGGACGTGGAACGCTTTCTCCACATCGCCGACCGTGCCACGCGCTCTCACGTAAAAATTGTCCGGGCCCGTCTTTACCACGGTAAGGTTGTGCTCGATAAAAAACTGCCGCACGGTATTCGCTTCGTCCGCTGTCGGAGCAAAGCGCGCCGCGATATCACTTGATTTCAGCCAGTGACGGTGGTTGGGAGAAGCTGAATCGTAAAGCGACCGTGTCAAAGCATCGAACTCGCTCTGGTTGTGAAGTTGCAGCCAGATGCTGACTTCGATCACCTTGGCGGGATCTTCGGCGCCGAGATTCTTCGCTGTGGAAACGTATCTCGGCGTGTTATGCGCAACCATTTTTCCGTCAATCGCACTTGCAGGCAACACCGCACCGCCCATCGCGACCAGTATAACGACGAATAACCATTGCAGATTGAGACCTGCACTTGCCGCCCTGTTCCTTCCGTTCATTCCATCCTCCCTGGGGAATTGTGTGAAATGCAAATCGGATGGGCCGTGCGCACTTGCGACACGCCAGCTTTTTTCCGATCCAATTCTTGACGCAGTACTTCGGGTAATGAGAGTTAAGGCGCGTACCTGAAACGCCGCGATTGAATACGTGGCGATTCCGGCCAGTGACTGAAATCCCGCAATGGTAGCCTGTTCTCAGGCGGTTGGCAAATGAGTGGAGAGATTGGCAGTGTCGAGTTTGCCGGGAACAAGAAACGGTCGAGCATAGCCCGACCGTCACTTAGAAGAATTCAGGCTGGCGCTTAGTCGGCGGCGACGGTGTGATTTACTTCGTCAGGAGCGCGGCGCGCCACGCGGTTCGAGGGCAGACCGGCGTCGCGGATCTTATAAAGCAGCGCGCGGTAGCTGATGTTCAGAGCGCGGGCTGCGCTCTTTCGGTTCCAGTGATGATGCTGCAGAACTTTGAGGATGATCTTGCGCTCCAGTTCATGCACCGCCTGCCGCGTGATTTTTTTCAGGGAGATTGGTCCCTCGACGGAAATGTCGGCGCTGAAGAAATCCGGTTCGTGAGGTCGCAGGTCGCCGGAGATGGACTCTTCCGTGCCCAGGATGACATACCGCTTCATCAGATTTTCCAGCTCGCGGACGTTGCCCGGCCAGCGGTATTTCCGAAATGTATTCATCAACTCGGCAGAAAGAG
>JBAPQU010000572.1:0-6105 GCA_049280795.1 Candidatus Sulfotelmatobacter sp. | reverse complement strand
CAACAAATTCAGCGGCCGTTTGGATGCCAACTCCAGCTTCGGATTGTTGAGTGGCTACTATTATTTCGACCGGTTCAATCGGATCGATCCTTATTGGCCAGGAAACGCGCCTCTGTATCCGGGTTTTGCCGTGAATGGAAAAGGGCAGACTCATGACATCACCCTATCGGACACCAAAACGCTGGGTGCCACTTCGGTGAATGAATTCCGCCTGGGATATTTCCGCCTCGATACCAAGTTCAATCAGCCCCTAGGAGGAACAAATACTACCTTGGCTGCGTTGGGGTTCGCTTCTGGCGCCAATCGTGGTCCCGGAATCGTGCCGCTGGCGCCGACATTGGAAGGTGTTCCCGAGATTGATTTCAATACCTTCGTCATCGGAACCCCGAGCCGTCCCAATGGCCTGATCGATAACATTTATCAAGTTCTGGATAACTACAGCCGAGTCGTCGGCACACACACGCTAAAGTTCGGAGGTGAATATCACTACGATCAGCTTGAAGAAGATCTGATCGATAACGTCTCCAACGGAAACTTCTTCTTCGGCACCAATTTCAACGGCGGAAACAGCGAAACCGGAAGCGACTTCGTAGATTTTCTCCTGGGTGCGCCCAGTTCTTATGTGCAAGGGCAGTCGTATCCTTCCTACGGACGCAACTTTTATTTCGGCCTCTACGCGCAGGATAGTTGGCGTGCCAAGTCGAATCTCACTATTAACTACGGCTTGAGATACGACGTGAGCGCTCCCTGGAGAGAGAAGAACAACCAGATCCAGACCATGATTCCCGGCGAACAGTCGGTAGTTTTCCCCGGCTCGCCCAAGGGATGGGTTTTCCCCGGCGATCCTCACGTCCCCAGTTCGCTGGCGCCGACCACTTGGAATAACTTTGCCCCAAGGCTTGGGATAGCCTATTCGTTCGGTGAGCATGATGGCATGCTGGGTAAAATACTCGGCGCTCCCGGTGCGACCAGTCTCCGTGTGGCTTGGGGAATGTTCTACAGCACCTTCGAAGGGTCCACCGACTTCAACGAGATCGGAGACGCTCCGTTCGGAAACTATACGGGCCAGGGTAACCCCACATTCGCCGCGCCCTTTACCAACCGCCCTAGCGGCAGCTCGATTTTGAACTTCTTCCCCGCGCCACAGCCTCCACTAAACTTCTCTGCGAAGAATCCGGCTTCCGGCTCGCCCTATGACAATCTGAGCGAGTTCTTCGGCGCGTTTGGAACCATCGGCAGCTCGCCGGCGTTCTATAACAAGAACAAGCTCCCCTACGCGGAAGAGTACGAGTTGTCGATTCAGCATCAGGTCACACCGTCAGACTTGGTGACGATTAGTTACGTGGGCACTGAGGGCCACCGGCTGCTGTCTTCGGAATCCGCGAATCCGGGAAGTCCAGCTCTTTGCCTGGCTACTCCCGGTTGCGGACCCGGCGGCGAAAATAGCATTTATGTGATACCCGCAACTCCGACGACTCCCGCGAGGACCGTGATTGATACGCGTCTCAACTTCCCGGGAGTCACGCTGCCGGGCGGTACCCCGATCGTCCCCTTCGGCAACGATTCCTATTTCATCACCTCAGGAAACTCCGCCTACAACTCGGCGCAGGTCAATTACCGGCACACCAGCGGCCGCCTTCAGACCCTCATCGGTTACACCTTCAGCCGCGCCTTCGACAATTCTTCCGGCTACGGCGAACAGATGAATCCCATCAATCCGCGCCTCAGCCGCGGCCTGTCAGCCTTCGATAGCACCAACAATTTTGTCGCCAGCTTCAGCTACAACTTGCCGTTCGACAGGTTCGGTGGTCCGAAGCGGCTCACCAACGGATGGGCAGTGAGTGGCATCACGCGATTCTCTACTGGTCTGCCTGTAACCCTGGTCGAAACCGATGATCAGTCGCTGCTCGGAACCGCCTTCGGCGGCCCCATCACCCTGCCCGTGGATACACCGAACTTTGTCGGGCCGCTTACCATCAGCAACCCCAGAAACTCAGCACAACGGCAGTTCTTCAACCCCGGTGCCTTTGCGCAATCCGCCTTGGGAGTAGAGGGCGACTCCAGGCGCCGATTCTTCCACGGTCCGGGAACAAACAACTGGGATTTGGCTCTGCTGAAGAACACGGGAATTACGGAACGCGTGAACGTGCAATTCCGCGCCGAGTTCTTTAATTTGTTCAATCACGCGCAATTCCTGGGGCCGAATGGCATCACCGGCTTCGGTGCGGGAGGAGGCCCACCAACCTCAGCCTCATTCGGCGACGTGTCGGCCGCTCAACCGCCGCGTATCGGTCAACTGTCTCTAAAATTTAGTTTCTAAACAGCGGCATTTCAACGTATGGTCTCGAGTATTTATGGCAGCCCAAGGTGTGCTCGCGGCAACTCTCGTAGAACCCGGACGCTACGAGATACGGGAGTATCCGCTTCCTGAACCGGCTCCCGGCTGCGTGCTGGTGAAGATGGAGCTCTCAGGAATTTGCGGAACCGACAAGCACACCTTTCAGGGTTACACAACGCAGTACGGAAGCCGCGCTCTGGAGTTTCCGATTATTCAGGGACACGAGAACGTTGGCACCGTCGCGGCCATCGGAGGGAACGGAAACTATACCGACTTTGAGGGAGTTCCGCTGCGGGTTGGGGACCGCGTGGTTGTCGGCGCAAATGTTTGTTGCGGCGAGTGCTACTACTGCCGCCACGATTTTCCTTACTACTGTTGCGAAAACACGACGGATTACGGCAACAATCTGAGCGCGAAAAATCCGCCGCATCTTTTCGGTGGCTGGTCGCAATACATGTATATCGTCCCCGGAAGCTTCCTGGTGAAGGTGCCGGATGATCTGCCTTCAGAGATTGCAGTGCTGACTGAAATCTTCGCCGTGACGGTTGGACTCGATCGCGCCAAGCAGATGTCGGCTTTTCCCAACGAGTCGTTTCGCTTTGACGATACGGTGGTAGTGGTGGGAGTAGGCCCGCTCGGCATGTGTTTCTTAATGAAGGCCCGCATGCTCGGGGCCGGGACGATTATTGCCGTGGACCTGTCCGATTACCGCCTCGATTTCGCGAAGAAGCTTGGCGCCGATAAAGTTGTGAACGCTGGAAGCACTTCGAAGATCGAACGAATCCAGATGATAAAAGATCTAACCAGTGGCCGAGGCGCAGACATGGTGATTGAATGCGCCGGAGTGCCGCAAGCGGTTCCCGAAGGCCTTGAGATGCTGCGCATCGGCGGATTGCTTGTCGAAGCCGGAAATTTTTCCGATCTCGGCGAAGTATCGTTCAGCCCGCACCGCCATCTCTGCGCCAAGAATGCGCGCATCCTTGGGGTTGGCGGCGAGGAGCCGGCCGCATACGGTCCGGGAATGCGGCAGATGGCGCGTTATATGAAGCATTATCCTTTACGTGATTTTGTCACACACCGCTTCGGCCTGCGCGACGTGGAAGCGGCCATGCAAAAATCGATGGCGGCAGATTCGATGAAAGTCGTTCTTCAACCCTGGAACTAAACGCCGCATTCGTGCGGAACAATTCTTGCGTCTTAATAAAGGAAGCAACATGACAAACAATATGCGAGTTCAATTTGCCTCCGCTCCCGATAGCTGGGGAGTGCTGGATTATCCCGGACCTTCGTGGAATCAATCCTACGAAAAAATGCTGGATGAGATGGTCGAGGGCGGCTACACCGGCTCGGAACTCGGTCCCTACGGCTTCTTTCCAACCGATGCGGCAATCCTTAAGCCGCAACTCGAAAAGCGCAAGCTCAAGCTTCTAGCGTCTTTCGTTCCGGTAAAAATGACCGAACCCGGCGCCAGCCAGGCCGTGATGGAGCGCATTCGCAAGGTGGGCGGCCTGCTCGCGGCCCTCAAAGCTCCATTTCTTGTGATCGCCGACGATCAATCTCCCGAGCGCAACGCGTACTCTGGACGCGTCTACGACAAGGGCTGTCCGACTCTCAGCGCCGAGCAATGGAAGCACATTGGAAAGATCGTTGCCGACGCGGAAAGAGTTGCCAACGAATTCGGCCTCGATCTGGTCTTCCATCCGCACGTAGCCACGTATGTGGAGACACCGGAAGAGTGCGAACTTTTCTACGATGCGACTTCACATACCAACGTTGGCCTTTGCCTCGATACTGGCCATTGCGTCTATGGGCATGGCGACTCCGTGACCGAGGCGAAAAAATATAAGAGCAAGCTGCGCTTCGTTCACATCAAGGATTGCGACGTAAAAGTTCTGAAGCAGGCTCGCGAAAACAAGTGGACCTTCGAAGAAGCCATCGAACACAAAGTATTCACCATCATCGGCCAGGGAGACATCGACTTTCCCGCCTTCTTCCACACGTTGGTCGAAAATAATTATTCCGGCTGGTCGGTTGTAGAGCAGGACGTAAAGTTCGGCGCGACGCCGGTACCGCCCGCGCAGAGTATTGCAGCCAGCCTGAAGTATTTGCGTGAAGTCGTAAAAAATCTGGATGTAACCGCTGGCGCGCGTTAGCAAAAGATTGCTTAAACGGAAAATAGTTCACCAATTAATTGTTTTTGAGGAAAAAGTCTGATGCGTAAGTTAGGAATAGGCGTGCTGGGTGTCGGAGAGATGGGAAAACAACACGCGGAGAATCTCCGCCGGAATGTACCCGAGGCCAGTCTGATCGCGGTTGCCGATGTCTCCGAAGACCGCGCGCGCCAGACCGCTCTGGAGTTGGAGATCGAGCACGGCTATAGCAGTTTGGAAGCAATGCTCGAAAACAAACAAATCGAAGCCGTCGTGATCGCAACGCCGGACAAGTTTCACGCGCGGGCGGTAGAACTCGCCGCCGCCGCCGGCAAAGATATTCTCTGCGAGAAACCGCTGGCGTTAACTCTGCCCAGCGCGCAGGCCGCTATCGCCGCTGTCTCGAAAGCCGGTCGCCGCCTGCAAGTTGGTTTCATGCGCCGCTACGATCCCGCTTACGCCGCGGCGAAGCAGCGCATCGAAGCCGGAGAAATCGGAACCCCGGTAATCTTCAAGTCGGTGGGCCGCGACAAAGACCAGCCTCCGCTCGCAGCCTATGAATCCGGCGTCAACGGCATGATTTTTTACACCAACACGATTCACGATTTCGACCTTGCGCGCTGGCTCATGCAGGATGAGGTCACCCAGGTTCACTCCTACACCACCAGCGCGATCCGGCCGGAAGTCGCCAAGTACGGCGATGTGGTGGCGAGTGTGGTGAATCTGAAATACCATCGAGGCGCTATCGGAAACGTCGAATCGTATGCTCAAGCAGTTTACGGATACGACGTTCGCACCGAGATCGTAGGCTCGAAGGGATCGATCCTGATCGGCAGCCTCGACCGGATGCCCGCGATATTCATGACGTCTCGCGGCGGCGAACAGATGCTGGCCGATCACTTCCTGTCGCGCTTTGCCGACGCCTATCTGAAAGAGATGAAAGATTTTGTGCACAACATCCTGAACGGTAAGACGCCAACTATTACCGGCGAAGACGGTCTGAAGGCTCTGGCAATCGCAGTAGCCGCAGAAAAATCTCATCGGGAATCCAAGCCAATCGCCATTGGCCTGGATGGAACAGTTTCGTAGCGGCGCAGAAGTTGGATGAGTCGCGGAAGGACGAAGCGCAGCAGTGTTAAGCGGGAGAATTAAAAATGACAGTTGCAGAACTCACCACTTATAAGAGTCCGTTACACAAAATGACGCAGACCACACCGACGTGTCTGTGGAACGACTCGGCTTCGATTCACGAACTGAAATACTCGATTGAACACGGCGCCGTGGGAGCGACCTGCAATCCGGTAATCGTGCTCGGCGTGATCAAGAAAGAGCTCAAGGTCTGGAAAGAGCGCATCAGCACGCTGACCAAAGAATTGCCCACCGCAACCGAAGATGAAATTGCGTGGCAGTTGGTTCGCGAAGTTTCCATTCAAGCTGCGCGCCTTTTAGAACCGATTTTTAAACAGCACAAAGGAAAGAATGGCAGGCTCTCCATTCAAACCGATCCCCGCTTGTTCCGGGATTCGCGTGCGATGGTCGAGCAGGCGCTGGAATTCAGCAAACTCGCTGCCAACATGATTGTAAAAATTCCAGCGACTTCAGCCGGAATTCCAGCGA
>JBAPQU010000571.1:0-9784 GCA_049280795.1 Candidatus Sulfotelmatobacter sp. | reverse complement strand
AGAAGTAGCTGGAGTAATGCACTAGAAGAACAGACGAAGCATTCTCGGGAGGGGCTCACCACAAGCGTCGCGAGTCTGATTGGCCAAGGCGCATCGCGAGCTCAGCCGAGTTGCGGTCAAGCCAGATGAATTGGCGGAGTCGCAGGCCGGAGTTTGCCCGCCATCCTCACCAAGTCGGCGAGGGAATTCGCTTTCATTTTTTGCATGACCTGACCACGGTGTGCCTTCACCGTGATTTCGCTGATGCCGAGCTCGCCGCCAACTTGTTTATTCAGCAGCCCAGAGACGACTAACGCCATGACCTGCTTTTCCCGGGAAGTGAGTGAGGCGTAACGGTTCCGAAGATCCTGCATCTCCGCGTTCTGAACAAGGGCGAGACTACTTCGTTGGAGGGCGTTTCGGATGGCTGTCACCAAGGCGTCGTTATTGATTGGCTTGGTTAAGAATTCGAGAGCGCCGGCTTTCATGGCCTGCACCGACTGAGGCACATCGCCATGACCGGTGATGAAGATGATTGGCACGTCGACGTGTTGAACCGCAAGCCGTTTCTGCAATTCAAGACCGTTCAGACCCGGAAGTGAAAGGTCAAGGACAAGACAGCTCGGGACACGTTTTCTCGGGTGGTCGAGAAATTCTTGTGCGGAGGCGAAGGTCTCCGGCTTCCAGTTCTCATCCCGAACCAACAGTTCCAGCGATTCGCGCACAGACACGTCATCGTCAACAATGAACACAATGGGGATGGCACTCGACATGGGTAATGCCCCTGCTTGATAACTAAGTATGCGAGCCGCAATCATTGTATCCCCCTAGAGATTTCGCCGGTGGATTCCTCAGATAGCTTTGAGTGCGGTATTAATGGCCGCAAGCAGAGCTGCGTCACTGAATGGCTTGATTAAAAATCCCGCCGCCCCCTGCTCGAGCACGCGAGTACGAATCGCCTCATCCCTTTGGGCGGTGATGAATATGGCCGGGATATTCTTTCCTCGACGCTTTAGCTCCTGGTAAAGTTCCGGTCCACTCATGCCCGGCATAGCGACGTCGAGGATCAAACAGCTCGACTCATCGGCAGAACCGGATGAGAGAAACTCCTCCGCCGACGAAAAAGCTCGGGCCGCAAAGCCGAACTCCCTAATCAGATCAGGCAGCGACTCGCGCATAGACTCATCATCATCTACCACGGATAGAAGCGGAGGCGCGTTCCCACTCCCGTCCTTAACAGACTTCATAACAAAATAATGCGGCATTCAAGGAGGGACGTCCATTGTACTTTGGTATTGCTTTGCCGAGAACCGGCGGAGGAATGGGAGAGGTGAGGTGGTTCAACACATGGCCTCCCACGAGAACGTCTTTGGCTTATGGCCCTGTGAGCTTCGCGAACGCAGCCATCGCATCATGAATGCGGTCGAAAAACTGCGCCGGGCCGATGACCTGAGTCAAGAGATGCCGGTCCAAATCCGCTTTCAGAGAGGGAGATACGCGTGCGAGCCCCAATACGATGCCGCGTTGAACCAGTTCCTTGTACAGTTGTTGCACGATCCGGGCGGCCGTGTAGTCCACATTCGTGATCGCTTCGGCATCAACGATCAGCCATCGCACGGGCGAAAGTGGTGGCCCAACCAAGGCGCGAATCTCTTTGGCAAACAGGTTGGCATTCGCGTAGAAGAGCGCAGCTCCGAAACTATAGATGATTAAACCCGACTCGGTTACCGCACCCGGAACCGGCGGCACCAAATGCCAAGCATCACGTTGGCTTACGGCCAAAACCCCGGTGTGAGGACGATAGCTGTGGCGCACAATGCGGAGCAGCGACAGCACCACGGCTAAGAGAATGCCCTCCTCAACTCCCACCAGCACAACGACGGCCGCAGTAAACACGGCCAGAGCATATTCCCCTGGACTCTCGCGGCGAATCTCGTGCAAGCCGCGCAGGTCGATGAGACGAACAGCAATGAAAAATACGATGGCTCCCAACACGCAACGTGGCAGGTATTGCAGAGGCTTGGTCAGAAAAAGCAGAGCGAACGCAACCGCTATGGCGGTAGCTACCTGGGCAAGCTGGCTCTGACCGCCGGAGCTTTCGACCATCGCGGTTTGAGTTGGGCTTCCGTCTACCACAAAAGTCCCGCTCAATGCCGCCGCGGCATTGGCCGCAGACAGACCGACCAGGTCTGCGCTTTCGTCTAGATCCTGATGGTGGCGCCCAGCGTAGAAACGCGCGGTAGCCCCGCTTTGCGCAAGGATCATCACGAAGCAGGAGACGGAAACGCCGAGAAGCGGTACGATGTCCCTCCAATGCACGTCTGGCAGCCCTAAATGCGGAAGTCCACCAACGGCTGGCCCAATAATGGCGATGCCGTGACCCGAGAAATCCCAGGCTGCGCTCGCGGCAATTGCGCCGGTGACCGCGAGCAGAGCCCCCGGAACTTTGGGGGCAAACCGGCTGAGAGCAAAGACGGCTGTCACGACCACCGCCGAGATGGCCACGGTCGGCAGGTGAACGCTGGGCAGACTGCGGAAGACGTCAAGGAGCTGTCCGACCGTCCGATTGGAGTGCACTTCGAGGCCAACCATCTCGCTCAGCACGGCGATGCCCACCTGAAGTCCAACTCCCGTGAGAAATCCTGTCAATACCGTTTGTGACAAAAAATCGGCCAGGAAGCCGAGCTTGAGGACCCGGGCTAGCAGCAGAAATCCGGCGGTAAGCAGCGCGACCGTCGATGCCAGTGCCACATATCTTGCGCTTGCGATGGGCGCCATAGTCACAAGCTTCCCGGCGAGGATGGATGCGGTTGCCGAATCGGCAGCGACCACCAGGTAGCGCGAGGAACCGAACACGGCAAATGCCAGCAGCGGAAGCAGCAACGTGTAAAACCCTGTGACTACCGGCATGCCGGCAATCTTGGTATAGCCCAGCGCCTGCGGGATGTTCATCGCGGCCAGTTGGAATCCGGCCAAGGCATCCCGGGCC
This sequence comes from Candidatus Sulfotelmatobacter sp., assembly GCA_049280795.1. Classification (GTDB taxonomy): domain Bacteria; phylum Acidobacteriota; class Terriglobia; order Terriglobales; family Acidobacteriaceae; genus Sulfotelmatobacter. The sequence continues at coordinate 6,816 of JBAPQU010000571.1, read as the reverse complement.
GCTCCGGCCCGAGTCACCGGCTTTATACCTTGAAACAGACGAAGCCATCCGCCGCTCCACGCGTGGGGTCCGCGTTGGCGGAATCGCTGGCTATCTGGTTGGGACGGCGGAGTGGCTTGTATGTTCATTGTCGTTCCACGATCATCCTTGCCGATCCGAAAGCTTCCCGCACAGGAAAGCACAACTGATTTCAAGCCGCGGCTTCATAGGACAATATAGCAATGCAATCAGAGCAACCGCTGCCGGAGTGCAATCGTGTCCGGAAATTACGGAAGCCGAAATTGTTTGTCGACGGTGGCTTTGTTCCGGTATAGATCGGTTTCCAGGACCATCGGGACGCTGCCCAGAAGGTATGTGTAGACTTGTTGCCATTCGATACTGACCGTCGGAGCGCATGCACCTCGCGCTAGAGTGCGCATGACAGCGGCAAGGAGGCATGGCCGGTTGACGGATACCGTTGAAAAACAATTGAGGATCGCGGGCTCATCGAGTTTGTGGCAACCCCTGCGTGTGCCGACCTTCCGCAATCTCCTGCTAGCAGATGTGGTCTCCGATATCGGCACTTTCATGCAGAACGTTGGCGCTGCGTGGTTGATGGTATCACTCGGCGCCGGGCCGATTTACGTCGCGCTCATCCAGACCGCTGCTTCGCTGCCATATTTTCTGCTGGCTCTCCCTGCAGGCTCCGCCGGCGATATCTTCGACCGCCGCAAATTGGTTCTGGCTACGGAATTGTGGATGATGGGCGTCGCCCTGCTTCTCGCTGTCTTGACCATTGCCGGCTTCATGTCGCCGTGGCTGCTGCTGGTATTGACGTTTGCGCTCTCCGCCGGAGATGCGTTTGAAACTCCGACATGGCGCGCAATTCTCCCTGAATTGGTGCCTAAGGACGACATTGCTGCAGCGTCCGCGCTTAATGGGATTGAATTCAATCTGGCGCGAGCAGTCGGTCCGGCACTCGCAGGCATGATCATAGCCGCTGCCGGCGTAGCCACCGCCTTTGTGGCAAATTTCGTTTCGTTCTTCGGCGTCATTCTGGTGGTCGCCAGGTGGAAAAGGCCAGTTCGCAGAAGGAGCACTCCGGCGGAATCATTTTCGGGAGCTACGGTCGCCGCCATCCGCTATGTGCGCTATTCACCAGCAATCTTGGCGGTGTTGCTCCGAACGAGCGTGGTCATGTTTTTCTCCAGTGCGCTCTTTGCGTTGCTGCCGGCGGTAGCTCGCAGCGTGAATAAGACCGCAGTCGGTTATGGACTGTTGCTCGGATGTTTTGGGTTCGGCGCGATTGCCGGAGCTTTTGCAATGCAGTTAGCTCGTGCCAGGTGGTCGACAGAGACCGTCGTATCGACAGGCGTAGTGACATTCGGATTGGCGATGGCGGTAATTGGTGGCTTACACAGGCTAAGCACACTCGCTGCGGTCATGTTGATCGGCGGCGCCGCGTGGGTCATCTTCATTTCTCTCATTAACGCTCTGGTCCAGAACCTGGCGCCGGATTGGGTAAGAGCACGAGTCCTCGCCATCTTCATCTTGGTTTATCAAGGGAGCTATGCTCTTGGGAGCGTGGTTTGGGGTGCGGTTGCACAGCGAGCATCCGTTCGAACGGCTTTGGTCTATGCCGGAATCGGAACTATTGTGACAACAGCGGTCGCGCTTCTCGCAAAACTTCCTGACGCGACTGGGGACCTGAGTCCCTGGAACCACTGGCGCATGCCTGTCGTAATTGAGGAGGTCGGAGTTGATCTTGCGCAAGGACCGGTGCTGGTCACGATCGACTATGCTGTCGTTCCGAAACGGACTGAAGAATTCCTGGAAGCGATGCATGAGTACGGTCGCATGCGGCGTCGTGACGGCGCCTACCGGTGGGGGATCTTTCGCGACACCGAAGTTGCCGATCACTATCTGGAAATATTCCTGGTGAATTCCTGGGCAGAACATCTGCGTCAACACGAACGGCAAACACAGGCCGACCGTGAACTGGAACAACGCTTGTTCAGTTATGTCGCCGCGGCGCCCACGGTGCGTCATTTGATACGCACTCATGGGGCCGGAGCTTAGCGAAAGTCCCGACCTCCGCAAGAATTGTGTTATCGGTGAACGAGAGAAAGCGATCCCGAGCCGGGCGGAGGCCCGCTTGCGTTCAAGTACTTTAACTTCGTAATCTGCACCGCTTTTACCTTCGCTTCTTCTGTTCGCAAAATAATTTCAAGCTACCAGCAAGATCTTCCCGATACCGCCCTTCTCTGCCGCTACTTGAGCCTCGGCCGCTTCACTGAGCGGTAGTTTCTGGCTAATCGGGATTACCAGCTTTCCATCTCGCACCGCTTCGCCCATGAACTCGAGTGTTTTCCTGTCAAATTTCGAGAATACGTGCACAACCTTTACAGAAGGGTACTTCGCGGCGTTCTGCGGCACCGCGACAACCGATGCATACACTCCTCCAAGCTTGACCTTGGCGATCAGCTTCTCGGCGGTTCTTCCGCCGACCGTATCCGCAATCGCATCAAGCGGCGGAAGATTCGCAATTGCATTGTCGTCGTCGGTTGCCACGATCTGATCCGCCCCCACAGTCTTCGCCTCATCCATCTGCCTCTTCAAGACTCCCGCAATCACAGTCGCCCCGCGTTCCTTCGCAGTGAATACCGCCGAACGGCCGACATTTCCTGCCGCACCTATGACGAGAACTGTCTCGCCTGCTTTGATTCCCGTAGCGGAAAGGAGCTGGTTGCCAGTCGTAGTCACCAGCGGCAGTGCCGCCGCCTGGATCAAATCGAGCCCCTCGGGGATCTTCGCCAAGACCGCTGCATTCACGACGCAAAGTTCGGCGTAAGTATTGTCCGCCATAGCGAATACCTTGTCGCCGACGGAAAACCCTTCCACTCCCGGACCCAGCTTGACCACAGTCCCCGCGATATCGACTCCTATGAGGCCCGGAAACTGGAGAGGATAAAAATCCTTGGTTAATCCAGCACGCCGCTTGTAGTCGATCGGATTCACGCTGCTCGCGGCGACCCGCACTAGCACCTGGCCCGGACCCGGAACCGGGTCAGGGTACTCCTCAAACTTCAGTACTTCTGGACCGCCGTATTGGTGGACAACGATTGCTTTCATATTTCATCTCCTTGTACGGTGCGACAACAGTCACTAACGAAACTTAGATGAGCGGAGCCAGAATTAGACACAGACACCGAGGACTTCCAAAAACTAGACTGCGGATTCTTAGCTCTGCAGCGTCCCCTCGCGCCGTCACAGCACCTTTGGCGGCAGCGTCTCTTCTATTCTATTCTTTTGACGGTGAGTGCCCAGATCGTGCCACGACGTTTCCGCGAGGTTGACGTTGTAGTAGTTCGCAGCTTTCTCGATGTTCGCGAATGCCAAAGCACGGTCGGCATTGGAGACGTCGATGACTTGATCAAAGCGCGCTACCGCGTTACGCATATGTTGTGCGTCGGTCAGTGGTTCTTTACGCTGCTTTGGGAACGCGAAGACGCTATCGGGCAAGTCGCTCTGCGTCGTCAGTTGTCCGTGTTTCTCGTGAGGTCTCCAGGTCGCTTCCAGCATGTGGTCGCCATCCTTTCTTTAAACATGCGATAGCACACATTGAAGCCCAGATGCTCCGGCGAATCAATTGGACGATAGTATCGGCAGTACATTGGTATCGGCCCTGTGAAATGAAATACGGACCAATCCCTCTCGTCCAATCCATACGTAGTGGTGATCGGTACGATCGTCCTGTAGATTCATTGTCGTGATTCTGGCCTAATCGAGGTCAGCTTGATTGGAGCAATTATGAACGCTGCAAGCATTGTCTCTCATATGAAGCACTTCGACGCAATCGTTATCGGGACGGGCCAGGCCGGACCGTCCCTGGCAGCGCGGTTTGCGGATGCCGGCAAAACCGTCGCTATTATTGAGCGCCATAAATTTGGCGGCACGTGCATCAATACCGGGTGCATCCCGACCAAGACGCTCGTTGCCAGTGCCTACGTGATCCATGTTGCTCGTCGAGGTGCGGAATATGGTTTCGCCGTTGGTGATGTGCGCGTCGATATAAAGCGGGTGAAAGCCCGCAAGGATGCAGCCTCCGCGAGGTCAAGCAAGGGAGTGGAGGAATGGCTGCGAGGAATGAAAAATTGTACTGTCATTCAGGGCCATGCCCGCTTTCAGTCGTCAAACACAGTGGTGATCAACGATGAAGTTCTGCAAGCCGATAATATCTATATCAACGTCGGTGCGCGGGCTTCTGTTCCAGAGATGCCGGGGATTCACGATGTTCCATTTCTCAACAACTCATCGATGATGGACATCGATTTCCTGCCCGAGCATCTTGTCATCTTAGGCGGAAGTTATGTTGGGCTGGAGTTCGCCCAGATCTATCGCCGCTTCGGGAGCGAAGTCACGATTGTGGAAATGGGACCGCGCCTGATTGGGCGGGAGGACGAAGACGTCTCCCAGGCCGTGCGCGAAATCCTAGAGGCTGAGGGAATCAACATCCGGCTGAATGCGAAATGTGTCTCGCTGGCGAAACACGATGGTGATGTCGCCGTCCGCATGGAATGCAGCGAAGATCCGAAGGAAGTAGTAGGCACTCACGTTCTTCTGGCCGTGGGACGTACGCCCAACACGAACGACTTGGGGCTGGACCGGGCTGCGGTCGCTACCAATGCGCGCGGCTACATCACCGTTGACGATCAGTTGCAAACGAACGTGCCTGGCATCTGGGCGCTGGGGGATTGCAACGGCCGCGGCGCCTTCACGCATACTTCCTATAACGACTACGAGATTGTTGCGGACAATCTCTTCAACGCTGACCATCGCCGGGTTTCCGACCGGATCCAGGCCTATGCGCTGTATATCGATCCACCGCTGGGGCGATGTGGCATGACGGATGCGGAGATACGGAAATCCGGGCGTCGTGCGCTGGCTGTGAAATATCCGATGAGTAAAGTGAGCCGGGCCTATGAAAAAGGTGAGACCCAAGGTTTTATCAAAATCTGCGTCGATGCAGAAACGAAACAAATTCTGGGTGCCGCGATTCTGGGAGTCGGAGGCGACGAAGTGATTCACGTTCTGCTGGACGTCATGTATGCAAAGGCGCCGTATACGGTCATCCAGCGCGCCATGCACATTCATCCCACGGTCGCGGAATATCTGCCAACCATCCTCGCCAAACTGGAACCGTTCGCATAGACTCGGCCCGTGTCGCGATCGATTCAATGTTACGTGGTACCGCCGGCGGCCATTGCCCGGCACTTTAAGAGCTAATACCAACACATCGCCAATACCATCGCCCAAATTGTTTCTTCCAGCGCTTCTGCTAGTTCATACAATGGTATCGATCCATACCATCGTCCAATAGATTCCTCTCGTTGATTCTGGCCTAATCGCATCTGCATTCGCAAATAACCGCGAGCATCTTTGCAAATTGAGCAAATCAAGAAAGAGAGGAAACACAATGTCAGCCTCGACAAACTTCGAACTGAACGATGCAGCGACCTTCGAGCCTTCATTCGTCACGAGTGAAGAGGCAACCCTCCTGACTTCTGCCAGAGCTGGTGACTCGGCGGCATTTGAACGTCTCGTCATGCCGCACTGGGACGCTCTCCTTCGTGTTACACAACGCATTCTTCGCAATCGAGAAGATGCGGAGGACGCCGTTCAAACTGCGTTTCTCGATGCTTTCCGTAATCTAAACGGCTTCCGTGGGCACTCCCAATTCTCGTCGTGGCTCACTCGCATAGCCATGAACGCCGCGTTGATGCGCTTGCGCGTGAGCCGGCGGAAAAATGAAACATCGCTCGATGAAGTAACTGAAACAGGTGAGGCTCGTGCGAGTCATCTGGCGGAAACGAGGTTGAACCCTGAGCAGGAGTACTTGTCGAAGGAGGGCAAAGTTCTGCTCGAAAAAGGTTTTAGGAAATTGAGACCACTCTATATTGAGGTTCTGCATCTGCGCGGCGTGCAGGAGTTGTCGGTCAAAGAAACGGCAAGAGTTTTGAAGGTGCCGGTGGGAACAGTGAAGGCGAGGCTGCATCGGGCACGCACTACGTTAACGCGGCATGTGCAGTCGATCATTACGCGCAAGCGGCCTCGCGGAAGTATAAGGAATCGACGCGTAGGAGGGTTTGCGTTGCGAGAGGCACTGGATACGTAACGCCGACGTTTAAATGTCTCTTAGGCAATCGATACTTAGGCTGTATCAGCCCTGCTCCTTCTTCTATCTTACGTTTCAAGTGATACACTCAGGCTTCGTCAACAGATTCAGCGATTCGGTACCGTATCTCGATCTGGAGCCTCGCACGCATGATCGCTTTCAGACCTTCGGTCACCTTGATCATTTTCCTGTCGGCAGCATTCAACATGTCCGCCCAAGACCGCCCCTATGGACGCTCCGTTGTCACCACGCAGTACGGCATGGTTGCCACCAGTCAGGTTTCGGCCTCACAAGCGGGGGCGCTCGTCCTCGAACGAGGCGGCTCCGCGATCGATGCCGCAATCGCGGCCAACGCTGTACTCAACGTCACCGAACCTAACACCAACGGTATGGGCGGCGATCTCTTTGCCATTTATTGGGAGGCGAAGACCGGTAAAGTCTACGGGCTGAATGCAAGCGGTTGGGCGCCGAAGGCTCTCACGATCGAGCATCTCCAGCAAAAGGGCCTCACGGAGATGCCTCAATCCGGCATCGATTCCGTTACCGTTCCCGGTGTGGTTGAGGGATGGACCAAGCTACATGATCGCTGGGGAAAACTGCCTTGGCGCGACTTGTTCCAGCCTGCGGTTTTTTATGCCAAGAATGGGTTCCCGGTGCAGGAG
>JBAPQU010000570.1:0-1902 GCA_049280795.1 Candidatus Sulfotelmatobacter sp. | reverse complement strand
CAATCCGATCCGGGGGCCATCGATTTTGATTTCAACAACACCAACCGGGGCGATAACCTCATCGTAAAAACCGATTATCACCTGAATGACCATCACGTATTAAGCGCCCGGTATTTCTATGGCAACAGCGATCTCGTCGAAATGGACACCATTCCGCTCCGCCCTGAGTGGCTCTCCACCACGACTCCGACAACTCAGATTTTCGGTGTGAACTGGGTTTGGACTCCGAACTCGACCTGGGTCAACGAGGCGCGCTACAGCTTCGACAGCTTCAGTGAAGGCATCTTCCCGCTTGACCACAACGTGAACCCCACGTCTTACGGAATCGACACCGGAGTTACCGATCCGGCGCTCTTCGGCTTCCCGCGCATCAACCCGGGGACGGATGAATTCAATTACATGGGCGGCAACTCCGGCTGGCCGCTCGAGACTACTCCCAGCAAGACCCAGAACTTATCCGATACCGTTTCCTACACGGCTGGAAAACACGTGCTCCGTTTCGGCGGGCAATTCATGTACGGAGATGTGGATTATTTTCGCGCGACCGAGGGCCGCGGGCGCGTGGACTTCAGCGATCTCACAGACTTCGTCGCGGGAACGCCGCATCGCTGGGAGCGCCTTTACGGCAACCCGCAGCGCAACGTGAGCATGAAATCATTTGGCTTGTTCGTTCAAGATGGATACCGCGCTACGAAGCGCCTGACGCTAAATTTTGGCCTCCGCTATGGCGTGGTCTTCCCTATCAAAGACTCGCATAATCTCTTGGCGAACTATGAACCGACCTTATCCAATGGCGATCCGGGCGGTGTGGTTCAGGTAGGCGATGGCATCAGTTCTCCTTACCCTACGCGGTTCAACAACTTTTCTCCCCGTCTCGGCTTTGCCTATGATGTGTTTGGCACCGGCAAAACGGTGGTGCGCGCGGGCGGCGGCATCATTTTTGTGCAGCCCTCGATTCGCACTTTCATGTTTAGCGGCGGAGGGCTGAACCTCAATCCCACTACTGCGGGGCTAGGTGTCACTCCTGGAAACGGTTCGATTAATGCATTTTTGGTCGAGTCTACTGATGTAACGCAGATCAACTGGGGCGCTGGACCTGGCCCGGTATTTCCTGACGTTACGACCGAGGGCTGCAGCATCGATAACCAGTGCAACGTCTTCGCCACTACTCCAAACCTCAAAACGCCATACGTAGAGAACTGGAATTTCAATATTCAGCAGGCGCTTTCGTCGACCGCGATGTTGCAGGTCGCTTATGTCGCAAATCATGGCGTCGACCTCTACAGCGTTCGCGATATCAATCAGGTAAATCCGAATTCCCCACTGGAAAATCCCAACAATTGCGACCACTGTGAAGCAAATGGGCGCCCGCTCAACACTAACTGTTCCGTGGCTAACGGCGGCTTAGGCACAGGCGGACCCTGCTTTCCTTACATGGGTTTTCTCGATCAACTCGGCAATCTGGGCAACTCGATTTATCAGTCGCTGCAGGTCACTTTCACCAAACGCTATTCGCACGGATTGTATTTTCTCGCGGGATACACCTATGCCCATGCCATCGATACCGCGACCAGCAATACTCCTTCGAATACTCCGCAAAACAGCCTGGACTATGCGGCCGAACGCGGTAATTCTGATTTCGATATCCGCAATCGTTTGACTCTTTCCCTTTCGTATGACTTACCCTCAAGAAAAGCTCCACTGCAGATGTTGCAAGGCTGGCAGGTGGCGAGCATCGTAACCCTTGAAGGGAGCGAGCCATACACGCTTTACGATTACGGCGATGATGTGAGCCTCACAGGCGAATTCGAGGATCGATGGAATATCTCCGGATCGCCGGGCAACATTCACTGGTCGCCTACCACTCCCCTCAACTACATTCAGCCCTCGGCATTCAACGCC
>JBAPQU010000569.1:0-18869 GCA_049280795.1 Candidatus Sulfotelmatobacter sp. | reverse complement strand
GGGTTTCCAGCCATGCAACGATCACTGTCGTCCCAAATACCGAATCCGCCCGGTAAAAGCCCGCCCATCGCCATCAATAAAAGTCGGCGCCGGCTGGCTCGGCGGATCAATTACCCCATTTGCCAGGGCCACATTGGCATGGTTGGTAATGTCGTCAAACCCGGCACGCACGGCCCAATAGCGCCCGAACAGATGCACGCGTTTTTCGAACTGCACATTCAGAGTGTAATAAGTGGGAAGACGAAACGTCTCGGGAGTCGTGCCGTGGTAGAGCTCTCCCTGAACGCTGGTCGCCAGAAAAGGCAACCCGGTACGCGCTTCGGCGGAGTAGACCATATCCACTTTGTGAAGAATGGGCAACTTGAAGAATGGCACAATGCCCCACCCCACAAATCGATTCGGCGTATCCCATTGATAAGGCCCCGGCAGCTGCGTGCTCAACAGCGGAATATCCAGACTGAAATCGAACACCTGGTTGGTGCGCGAGCGGGACCATGTGTAGGCGCCGAAGATCTCGTAATGCTGGCGAAAGCCGTGCCGTGCACTCACGGTAAAGGCGTCATAGTGGTCATCGCGCCCGTTCTCGAGAAAAAAATTCCCGTCCACCGCGCCATTCAGTGTGTTGTAAGCGAAGCCATGCACGCCGCGCTTTTCCAGAAACTCCAACTTCAAAAAGACTTCATACGGAAGTTTCTCTTCCAGCCCCAGACTCCAGTTCAAATACCGCGGCGCTTCCAGCGTGCTACGGTTCACGACAAACGTGGTCGGCACGGGAATCGGCGCTGATCCACAATTCCCGGTAATGCCCAGAGCTTCCGGACACCCGTTGGTGTCAAAGAAATAATCGGTCCTCTGCCCCTCCAGCGCCTGATGAACCAATCCAAGGCTGGTCGTGTCGTAGGTGACTCCAATCCCCGCCGAGATCTTGGTATTGCTCTCATTATCGAAAATATAAGTCCCCGCCAGGCGCGGCGAAAACAACGGTGTCCGTATGAGTTGATCCCCGTCAAAACGCAAGCCCGGCTCGATCAGCAGATGATTCGTAATCAGCCAGCGATCCTCCACGTAGGCGCTAGCCTCAGTGTTATAAATCGTCGAGTCATTTCCTCCCGAGAACACCGCGTAGCGCGCGCAAGTCGTCGCCGGCACAATCGGAAGTCCATTAGTGCCCGTCGGACAAGGCAACACCGGCCCCGGCTCCGTAAACGAAATCGGCTGCCGCAGAAACTGCGCATCGTAATTCAAACGGTCCACGTCCACGCCCGCTTTAATGTCATGCCGTCCGTGCCACTGATGCGGCGGAAGATAAAGATTCGCAACACCCTGCTCCCTGCGGGCCTGCGTGCGCTCATTCAGGTAGTAGTTGCCTCCCGCTCCCAGCGGTCCCAGGATGTAAGGCGCGTTTCCCTGCGGAGTAAGCGCCACGCTGTACTGGGCCGCGCCGAATCCAGTTTCCAGCAGAGTTCCGCCGCGGAAATAATATTGGTCCTTGAGCGAGCCAATATCGGCGGTCTCTACATCCGTCGGCGTTGTAGGCTGATGCATCAGAACGCCCAGCCCATCGTTGGGATCGTGATAGTAGTTCGAAAGAAAGCTGGCCGTTACAATATTCCGGTTCGTCAGCTTTGATTGCAACTTCGCCAGATTATCCACGCGCCATACGTGGTCGGTATCCGCGCCCGAAGGCAATTGCTTGGTGATGTTGCTGTCATACTCGCCGTCCAGCGCATCGAAAACCCATGCCTTTCCCTTGTGAATCGGGCCGGACAGCGTATAAATTGGCGTCCAGTTCGCCAGAGCGATTCCCTTCACATCCTGCGCTCCCGGAATGAAGTCTGTCGCAATGAATCGGAAGTGGTCATCGCCCATCCGCGTATTCAAAGTCATCACGCCGCCTGAGCCCTTGCCAAACTCGGCCGGCTCGCGGCTCGGAGTCACCGCGATCGAACGGAACGAATCGATACTGGTCCGCACCACCAACTGGCCGTTTGTCGGTTGGGTTACGTTGAAGCCGTCCAGCAAAAGCAGCGTCTGGTAAGTCTCGGCACCCGCCACGTGAGGCTGGCCAAAAGCATCGGGCGTAACACCTGGGATAAAGGTCAGAGAGTTGCGATAATCATGCGCCCCGGGGTAGGGAATATCGACAATCTCTGCGCCACTCAGCTCTTCTTTGCTCGCAATCTGCGCCGGATCGATCGCCGGCGGAGATTCTTCCACGTTCACGACCACCCGCGCCTCCAACTGATGCGGAAGAGTTACATCCACGTTCGCGGTGACGCCAGCCTGCACATCGTGCTGAACCGCAGCATAGAAGCCCGTTTTCTCCACCCGCAGTTCGTATGCTCCCGAAGACAAGCTGGCGAACTCGCAATGCCCGCCAAAATCGGTTTCGCAACGCAGCGCAAGGGCGGGTGGCGGTCCCTGTAACAGAACCCGCGCGGACGCAACTGCGACTCCGTTCTCGTCCGTGACTGTGACCACAAGCTTCGGCCCTCTACCGGGTTCAGATGGCGCACGCACCTGCCCCAGGCAAGGCATCACCCATAGCGCTCCCAGCACCGACCAGAGCGCCCATTTCGCGGTTGCGCCACTCCCGTCCATTAATTTTGAGTATATGGAATCATTCGAGCGCCGCGACCTGAAAAACAGGCTGTCCATCTCGGCTCGGGTTCCTCGATTTCTTCGAGGGCTGTCCCTTCTGTCCCCGTCGACCGTGTATCTAATTTGCAATGGCCGGACGTTTGCAGTACGCCGGCAAAAACCTAAGCAATCATCCATCCCCGGTGTTACTATTTCGAACTGCCTCAAGCTCCAACCGTTGGAATTGCATATGACAAGAGCCTCCCGATCCGTGGCATCGCCCCGCGTGGTTTGCATCGAGGACTTCCGCCCGATCGCGCGCCAAAGGGTGCCGCAATCCGTATTCGACTATCTCGATGGCGGAGCCGAAGGCGAGGTTACACTTCGAGAAAATTGCCGCGTATTCAATGATGTTACCTTCCGACCGCGGCACGCGGTCGCCGTTACAAATTGCAATCTTCGCACCAGCGTTCTCGGCTTCGATCTTGCTCTTCCATTCCTGCTCGCTCCGGTCGGCTACAGCCGCTTAATGCATCCCGGTGGCGAAGTAGCCGCCGCGCGAGCCGCCGGCAAGGCCGGCACCGCATATATTCTTTCGACCATCTCCGGACACAAACTCGAAAATGTAAAAGCCGCTTCCTCCGGACCGGTCTTCTATCAACTCTATTTAATGGGAGGCCGCGGCGCAGCCGAAGGTGCCATCGAACGCGCCCGCATAGCTGGATTCTCCGCGTTGGTCGTCACTATCGACACTCCAGTCTCCGGCATCCGCGAACGCGACTTTCGCAATGGCATGAAGGAACTCATCAGCGGCGGCCCGCTGGAAAAAATCCCGTATCTTCCGCAAATTCTCTCGCGCCCGGGCTGGCTCATCAGCTTTCTTCGCGACGGCGGAGTCCCAGCACTTCCAAATGTGGTTGTGCCCGGCAAAGGCCCCATGCCACTCGTCGACGTCGCCGCCGCCCTCGCCGAATCGACTGTCACCTGGGCCGACTTACGCTGGATTCGTGAAGTGTGGAAGGGGCCAATCGTAGTCAAAGGCGTTCTCACCGCCGACGATGCTCTCCACGCCATAGACGAAGGCGCCGCCGCGATTTCAGTTTCCAATCATGGCGGACGCCAGCTTGATGGAGTCCCCGCCTCATTGCGCGCCCTACCCGACGTCGTGGCAGCCGTAAAAGGCCGCATCGAGGTATGGATGGATGGCGGCATTCGCCGCGGCACCGACATCGTAAAAGCCGTTTGTCTGGGAGCAAACGCCGTGCTGTGCGGACGCGCCTATGCCTACGGCCTCGCAGCCGGAGGCGAAGCCGGTGTAGATCGCGCCATCGAAATCCTACGCACGGATCTCGACCGCACTCTCCGGCTGCTAGGTTGCTCGTCCGTCGTAGAACTGGATCGCTCCTACGTAAACGTTCCCAAAAGCTGGGAAGCAACTTGATTTTGCATTTCGGAACTGTTAAAGAAGCCGGCGGTGACGTGGAAGAGCGGCGCTTCAGCGTCGTGTAAGCGTCCCGAATCATCGCGGGCTTAGCCCCTGAGCGAAAATGCCGTTGATTCTCTGATCTTCGTTATGCCCACACTCCGTCGTGAGGAGATGCTATGCAGTGGACCCAGATCTACGACCCATTCGGTCATTGGTGGCTTTCCACGCTGGTCGCCGCTCTTCCCATCATCGTCCTCTTCGGTCTGCTCGCCGGCCTCAAAGTAAAACCGCATTGGTGCGCCATCGCTGGAGCCACAACCGCCGTCCTCGTGGCGATGATTTTTTTCAAAATGCCTCCCGCGCTCGCTGCCATGAGCTTCGGCTACGGCGTTGCCTACGGAGTATTGAAGATCGCCTGGATCGTTCTAGCCGCGGTCTATCTCTACGACATCTCTGTCGAGACCGGACAATTTGAAATCATGAAAGAATCGGTCGCCGGAATCACCGCCGATCGCCGCTTGCAGGTGCTACTGGTCGCATTTTGTTTCGGCGCATTCATCGAAGGCGCAGCCGGCTTCGGCGCACCAGTCGCAATTGCCGGCGCATTCATGATCGGCCTCGGCTTTAAGCCCTTTCATGCTGCCGCGTTGAATTTAATCGCCAACACCGCGCCTGTAGCCTGGGGAGCAATCGGCACGCCGGTTCACGCACTCGCTGCCGTAGCTGGCCTGCCGGAATCCGACCTCAACGCCATGATCGGCCGCATTCTTCCTTTCACTGCCGTCATCGTTCCTTTTTGGCTGGTCCGAACCATGGTCAGTTGGCGCGAAACCTTCGAAGTTTTTCCCGCGATCGCCGTCGTCGGCGTTTCCTTCTCTCTCACCCAGTTCTTCTGGTCGAATTATGTAGACAGCAATCTGGTCGACATCATGGGTGGCGTAGTCTCGATCGTCACAATGCTGATCTTCCTACGCTTCTGGAAGCCGAAAAAAATTTGGCGCTTCGATTACGACGACAAATCCCCCACGCTCCCTCCGCCCACCGCAAAACTTTCTGACGACGTTGGCGGTGAATGGTCCGCGGACAAGTTCGATGGATTCGTTCAATCACGCGAAAAAGTTCGCACCTACACCCCCGCACAAATCTTCAGAGCCTGGACTCCATTCGCGATCCTCTCGTTCTTTGTGCTGCTCTGGGGATTGCCGTCGATAAAACTGGCCATGAACCAGGCCACCACCCCGGCTTTTCACGTGGTCCTGGCGAACGGCAAGGTCCGTCCCGGTCCGCCCGGATGGGATGTCCCTTACTTGCACAACGCCATCTCTCGCGCCGCGCCAATCGTCACCAAGCCCACGCCCGAAGCTGCGCGCTTCGATTTCAACTGGCTCTCCGCTACCGGAACCGGCTGCTTCTTCGCGGCAATCGTCTCCGGACTTCTACTCGGCCAAGGCCCATTGCAACTGCTGAAAATCTTCTGGAGAACCCTGGTGCGCATGCGTCTCGCTATGGTTGCCATCTCGTTCATGCTGGGCCTCGGTTTCGTAACGCGCTACTCCGGTCTGGATGCCGTGCTGGGCCTGGCCTTCACGCGTACCGGATGGCTCTACCCTTTCTTTGGCACATTCCTCGGCTGGCTCGGCGTTGCCCTCACCGGAAGCGACACATCGTCGAACGCCCTCTTCGGCAGCCTGCAAAGAATCACATCGCAACAACTTGGCATTGACCCCGTCCTAATGTGCGCCGCCAACAGCGCCGGAGGCGTCATGGGCAAGATGGTCGATGCCCAATCCATTACCATCGCCACCGCCGCCACCGAGCAAGTCGGCAACGAAGGCATCATTTTCCGCTTTGTCGCCTGGCACTCGGTTGCCCTCTGCTCCATCGTCGGAATCATCGTGCTCCTCTACGCCTATGTCTTTCGCTCCGCAGTACCGCATGGGCTGACGTTTGTGAAATAAGCAATTGTTATGCGGAGGATCGCGTTTGGTACGCTTTCTTAAGGTCGGGCTCCAACCCTGTGCCGGCGGCTCTATCTTTTCCAGACCCATCTTTTTCCAGCAACATCCCTCGCAGCCCGGCATCAAACACCTAAACTGGAGGATATCCACGATGAAATCCGTAACCGGAGTATTTCGTTCGACGTCGGAAGCGCAACACGCTCTCGCCGAGATGCGCTCGCTCGCCATACCAGAAGATCGAATCACCCTCTTGACTCCCCAAAACGCGGAAGCCAATCTGGCGTCGGTCCCCGTTACCACCTCTGAGCAACCGGGGATGGGCAAAACCATCGGCGCTTTGCTGGGAGGTGCCGCTGGAATCTCCGGAGGTCCGTTGATCATCGCGGCACTCATACCCGGCGTAGGACCAATCACAGCTCTCGGATTATTAGGCGGAGCCGTCCTGGCCGCAGCCGGAGCCAGCGTTGGCGCCGTAGCCGGTGGGAAGCTGGAAAATGCGATGACCGAAGGTGTTCCGGAAGACGAACTGTTCGTTTACGAAGATGCTCTGCGTCAGGGCCGCAGCGTGCTAATTGCCCTCGCCGTCGATGAAGCTGAAGCCTCCGGCTATCGCGAATTGCTCAAAGCCGAAGGAGCCGAGTCAGTAGACGCGGCCCGCGAAGAATGGTGGATCGGTTTGCGAGGCGCTGAACAGGAACACTACTCGACTTTTTCCCGAAACCTCAGCGACGACGAGAAGTTCTACCGTCTTGGTTTTGAATCTGCACTTCACGCCCGCTCGCGCTGCAAAGAATACGATCAGGTCTTGGGTGAAATGAACGCTGCAATCGAGGACCTCGAGCGCCAGTATCCCAGCGAAGAAGTAGAGGAACCATTTCGCCGAGGCTACGAGCGCGGTCGCGATTACTATCAACGCCTATGCGACGAATCGAAGGCCGCCTAGTCGAACTTATTAGGATGATCGTATGGTGCCGGGACGGCCAGTCGAACCGCTAAGGCACGCCGAACGGTGGGGCAGACGGAACAACCAAGAGCAAAGAGTGGTCGCCGTTAGCGCTCCAAGAACCTGAGCCACTACGAAACCGGGCGCATCCACCGGTCGTATGCCGGAGAAAGTATCAGTGATGCACCTGGCAAGCGTAACGGCAGGATTGGCGAAAGAAGTGGAAGAAGTGAACCAGTAAGCGGCGGTTATATAGGTGGCCACGGCAATTGCAATCGCCAACACAGAGTGCTTGGCGCGCACCGAAGCCCAGATGATAACGAGCAGACCGAAAGTCGCAACAAATTCACTGATAAGCTGAGGCAAACCAGCGCGCTGATGATGCGAAAGAGATAACAGCGGAACCGCAAACATGACGTGCGCCAGAACGGTCCCCACAACTCCCCCAGCAAATTGGGCAAGCACATAAGCGGTGGCTTCATGCCAGCGCATCAATCCTTTGGCTGCCAAGCTCAAGGTCACAGCGGGATTGATATGCGCGCCCGAGATCGGCGCGAAAGTGAGAATCAAGGCGACTAAGGCTGCTCCGGTTGCAATCGTGTTCGCCAGAAGTGCGATGGCCGCATTGTTTCCGGCCAGACGGTCGGCCATGATGCCTGAGCCCACAACGGCGGTCGTTAATAAACAAGTGCCCAGCCCCTCGCAGAGCGTTCGCCTATTCAGCGATTCCGTCATGCGCGCTTGGCTGAAGATTCTGCCAATAGTTCTTTATCAATTCTGTTGACGATTCCATCGCGCACGCGCCGGAATACAGCCAGCTTTTCTTCCTGTGTGCCGGTGACCGCTGCGGGGTCTTCAAAACCCCAATGAAGAAACTTGAAGGTGCCGGGGAAGATCGGGCAGCGTTCTTTTGCGTTGTCACAAACAGTGATTACGTAGGGAATGTATGTGCCCAGCAGTTCTGCCGCGTCCTTGGATTTCTGCTGCGAAATGTCGATGCCAATTTCCCTCATTGCCTCCACGGCCAGAGGGTTTAATCCCTTGGGCTCGATACCGGCACTTAAAGCCTCGTATGTGTCGCTGGCCACATGCCGAAGATAGCCTTCGGCCATTTGGCTTCGGGCCGAATTCCCCGTGCAAAGAAACAACACCTTCGTCGGCATCACACTACGCCTTGCAATGATGTGCAGCAACCGGGCGCGCAACACGCATTAGACTCGGAGGATTGTTTTTCCGGCAGGTTATCCTTGAGAACTACAAACGCTTCCCATTCGTTGCCATCCGGGTCACGCACCCAAGTCTTGTCTTGTGTCGCATAGCAGCAATCGGTTTGCATTTCATCCCGTGTGAAGAGGCCGGCTTCGGCCCACGCTTTCCGAATAGCAAACACATCGTCGGTCGAAGCAACCTGAATACCCATGTGAGAAAGAGCACCAGCTTCCTTCACTGCGCCCTGATTCAAACTGAAGTTCAGCGGCGGATTCTGTACGTCGAACTTCGCATACCCGCTTCGCACCTTGCTCGGCTCAATTCCAAACAGCTTTCGGTAAAACGTGATGCTGGTTTCCACATCCCGAACGTTGATTGCTAAATGAGCTTTAAGAGCCTTCACATCGGCGGATTTCATATGTTTCACCTCATATCTGCTAATGCAGATGTGTTACCACCATAGCCCGGTATTACATATCTGTCAAGGCGAATGTATTTCTGGTATGCTCGTCGCGTGGCAAATTCCAAAACTGCTGTTCCGCTGGAAGTTTTGTTTAACGCCCTCGCCGACCGAACGCGCCTGCGGTTGATCAATCTGATGGCGGAGCAGGAGATGTGTGTCTGCTACTTCATCGAGGTGCTGGGCGCTCCACAATCCAGGATTTCCCGCCATCTCGCATATCTACGGAAGGCAGGTATCGTTGCCGCGCGGCGCGAAGGCAAATGGATGCATTATCGCCTCGTGATTCCTGCCGAATCTCACGCCGCTGCCATCTTGAAAACGACCTTGAATGCATTAAGACAGAACAAGGACATTCAGCGCGACTTCGACCGCCTGAATACCGCTTGCTGCGGCCCGCACAGCTTGGTCCAGGTGATCGGCGCACCGCTGCCCGCCAGGGTATAGGCCCTTGTCGTGCTGATTCGCGCCAAGCCCGAACTCGCTCTGTCTTCCATCGCCCGGATCAAGTCATAGCAGGTTTGGCAGCAAGATATCCAGAGTCCGTAATCGCGAGCGATTTCCTACCAAAGCCGCGCGTATGATTTCTCTCGCGGTGGCCTCGAGGATATAGAAAAGCCGGCACCCAAAAACAGATGGTACTATTGCGGGCGGAGTCGACCAATGGAACCGATAAAACCTAAACTTCCGCGGGAAGCCATCGAGCTCTACAACGATTTCATTCACGGTGAGATCAGCCGCCGCGCCTTTATGGAGGGCGTTCAGCGCCTTGCCGGCGGCCTGGCCGCAGCGACGGTTATCCATGCGCTGATGCCGAACTATGCGCTGGGCCAACAAGTCTCCCGCACCGATGACCGGATCAAAGCCACTTACGAGACCGTTCCCTCCCCCAAAGGCAACAGCAGCATCAAGGGATATCTCGTGCGACCGATCAGTGCCGACACTCGCTCTGAGACGGTAACGAAGTTGCCCGGCATTATCGTGGTCCATGAGAATCGGGGCCTGAACCCGCATATCGAGGACATCACGCGTCGCTTTGCCCTGGCCAACTTCATGGCATTTGCCCCCGACGGACTCACATCTCTGGGTGGCTATCCTGGCGACGACTATAAAGGCGGCCAGATGTTCAACAAGATCGACCAGGAGAAGATGTCCGAGGATATGGTGGCTGCGGCGCTGTGGTTGAAGTCCCGCCCCGACTGCACGGGAAAGATCGGCGCGACCGGCTTCTGCTATGGTGGCTCGACCGCCAATATGCTAGCGGTTCGGCTGGGAGCTGACCTCGCGGCAGCAGCGCCGTTCTATGGCGGTCCTCCCGCCCCAGAGGACATCCCGAAAATTAAGGCGGCGATCCTGGTACATCACGGAGAACTCGACACGCGACTGGCATCGACCTGGCCGGCGTACGACAAGATGCTGAGCGCGGCGAACGTTCCGCACCAAGGCTATATTTACCCGGGCGCAGGGCATGGCTTCAACTGCGACGCGACGCCGGAACGGTATAACAAAGCCGCAGCTGATCTCGCCTGGCAACGCACGATCGACTGGTTCAACAAATACGTGCGTGGCTGATTCCGCAGGTACAATTGTGCGTCCGGCGCAGCAATCCACCTGAAGGTCACTCGGAACATCTTTGCGGAAGCCTGGATGTCAGGGCATTCTTTTGAGAGGCGAAGTTCTTTTCATTGAGGTCGAAGCGAAAGCGCTCAACCCACTCAAGACCACAAGTATCCATAACGCAGCACGAAGGGTCGAGAGCTGCGCGACAAACCCGATTAGGGGCGGGCCGACAAGGAAGCCAACATAGCCAGCCGTCGTGACTACGGCGAGGCTGGGACCCGGTGCACTGCCTTCAATGTTCCCTGCAGCGGCAAACGTATTGGGAATAATCGTAGCCAGACCTGCTCCAGCGCACGTAAATCCCACCAACGCCCAACCGGCATTGCCGAACAACAAGACGAAGCCAAGCCCTGCCGCAGCCAAAAGAGCCCCGTAACATACGAGGTGGCCGCGTCCAAGCTTCCCAGTGAGATAGTCGCCGGTCAGGCGGCCTCCAGCCATAGCGCCTGAGAATACCGCATAGCCAAGAGCAGCCAATCCTGGCCCGGTGAGAACCGAAGTACGAAGATAAATCGCGCTCCAATCGGCGATCGCACCTTCAACCAGCATAATCGAAAATGCAAGAAGTGCGAGCGCGCCTAATGGCACAGACCACCTAATCGTGCCTCCCGATGCCACTTTCTCGGCGTCATCCTCAGGTGCCGAGGGAAGCGGAAGCCACCTGAATGCCAGTATGGACATTGCGGCGAGCGCTATACCACTGACCCAGAAGTGAATCCCGGCCGGAACCGCACGTGAAGCAACCAATCCCCCTAACGCAGATCCGGCCATTCCACCCAAACTGAAGAGGGCGTGGAATGACGACATGATGTGACGCTGGTATCGCTTCTCGAGCATCACGGCATGAGTATTCATCGCTACATCCATCGAACCCGCCATCGCCCCATAGAAAAGAAGAGCGGCCGACAGGGTTAGGACCGTGTTGGATTCGGCAATCAAGGGCAGTGCGAGGGCAAATCCCAATGTCGACCCAATCACGATGCTCAGACTGCCGAACTTGTGAATGAGCCATCCCGCGGCAGGCATGGCGAGAACGGAACCGATTGCCGCCATCATCAACGACCTGCCCAGAACGGCTGGAGAAAGATGGAGGCGCGCCTGAAAGGCAGGAATCCTCGATGCCCAGGTTGCGATGATCAGCCCGTGGATCAGAAAAATTAAGGACACGCTTACGCGTACCTGTTGCAGGCTGCGTTGCTGCATCAATCGGCTTCCATCCGATCCGCGCGGCCATAACTCGGGCCGGGGATGTCGAATCGGCTTTCGACTCTTGATGCAGTCTTTTCCACCGTGTCAAACAGTACGGAATTAATTCCTAAGCGAGCTGCCGCCTCGAGGTTTTCGGCGCGATCATCCAGGTACAAAATTTCTTGCGGGGCCGCTTTGAGTAGTTCGAGACAATTTCGATAGATCGCCAGCTCCGGTTTTATGGACCCGTAGTCGCAGGAATAAATCAAGTGTTCAAATGTAGAAAGACCCGGAAAGGACTTGGTCACATGGCGGCTGAGTTCGAGCGGCATGTTTGAGAGCAGGGTTAAGAGGAAGCCTTCCTGGTGCAACAGCTCTGCCCATTGCACAGCGCCTTCATTGGGTCGAATGATACTTTCGCTATCGAGCTCGATTAGGGTTGCTATCTGATCTCTGCTCAAACCCGGTTCTTGCTGGCCAGCAACCGCTGTCCAGTAGGCGGGTCCATCGATATCACCCCGGTCGTAGGGCGGACGTAGCTTCCAGTAAAGTTCCGAGAATCGCTCATGGGGAATGCCGCACACCAGCGCCATACCTTTCATATCCTCCGCCGTTTGCTCGAGGCAGAGAACGTTTCCATAATCGAAGACGACCGCCCGAATCGAGCGCTTTTGCGAAAGACCTTGTATGGCGCTACGTTTGGCAGTATTATGCATGAATCGGATGATACACGTATAAACATGCATAAACAATTGTATTCGTGCAATCTAGGACAATGAAACCAGAAGCGGAACCAGAGCAAATCGCCTTGAGGGAAGAGCGCCACCAGTACATCCTGGAGCTGCTTGGCACTGAGGGTCGAGTCCTTGCCGCGGACCTTAGCAGTCGATACCGGGTTTCGGAAGACACGATTCGTCGAGATCTGCGCGAATTGGCGAGTTCAGGAAAGATCCAGCGGGTACACGGCGGCGCCCTGCTTCGCCGTGCCGAAGCGGTTCCTTTCGTTTCTAGGCAACAAATCGACATGGAGAGCAAGATTGGAATTGCTCGAGCGGCGGCTGACATGATCCGCGACGGTCAGGTGGTGCTGATTGATGGAGGTACGACGAATCTCAGAATTGCTTCCTACCTTTCAAGAGACCGTTCGGCGACGATTGTTACTAACAGCCCACCGCTTGCGCTGGCGTTGGCGGATCATCCGAAATTGAGCGTGCTGATGCTCGGAGGAAATTTTCTTAAAGAGGAGCGGGTCACGACAGGCATCGAGACCATTCGTCGAATCGAATCCATTCGCGCTGATCTATGTTTTCTCGGAATGTGCAGTTTGCACCCGGAGGTCGGAATAACCGTCGGCAATCAGGAAGAAGCCTACGTGAAGCAAGCGATGATAGCTGCCTCAACGGAAGTGGTTGGCCTGATTTCACTGGGGAAAATGGGGACATCTTTGCCTTATCTAGTCGGTCCCGCTTCCCGGTTGACACGTTTGATCACCGATGCATCAGACGAAGATGTCCTGAATCCCTACCGCTCGCTAGGCATAAAAGTCACAAGTACGTAAACTGAAGCGGTTCGAAATTTCTATAGGTGTGGCTACGGCCATTGGAAAACTTATGAACAACCGCTATCTCATCCCCCAGATGTTTTCGTCATTGCTGCTTGCCATCGGAATCATCTCCGCAACCAGTGTTCTCGTAGCCCAGGACACCGATCGGCCGTGGATGAATTCCAAACTGTCCCCTGAAGTGCGCGCCGAACTGGCTCTGAAGCACATGACGCTCGACGAGAAGTTGGCCCTCCTGCATGGGAACGGCATGGCAAACAATGCCGCGTGGACGATGCCGCTCACCCCTCTCACCAACGGTGGCGCAGGTTATGTCGAGGGCGTCGAGCGTCTCGGCATTCCGCCACTGGTCATTTCAGATGCAGCCTACGGAATACGGGATAGCGGTGTGAATGGAAGGTATGCAACGGCGATGCCCTCGAACCTGGGGGCAGCATCCGCGTGGGATCCGGAATCCGCTTGTGCTTACGGCGAAGTGATTGGCAGCGAGCTTCGAGCGCAAGGCTTCGATATGACGCTTGGAGGCGGCGTAAACCTGGCCCGCGAGCCTCGGAACGGTCGCACCTTCGAGTATGCCGGCGAAGATCCTTTGCTTGCCGGCACAATAGACGGAAACATGATGAAGTGCGAACAGGCGCAACACGTCGTTGGCGACATTAAGCACTACGCGCTGAACGATCAGGAGACCGGACGCAACTTCGTCAATGCCATCATGTCAAAGCGCGCCATGCAGGAATCCGATCTGCTCGCTTTTCATATTGCGATCTCCATCGCACATCCCGGCGCGGTGATGTGTTCCTACAATCGGATCAATGGAGACTACGGTTGCGAAAACTCTTACACTTTGCGAGACGTACTCAAGAGGGACTGGGGCTTCCAAGGCTTCGTGATCTCTGACTGGACTGCAACTCACAGCACGGAGAAGGCATCCGCGAGCGGTCTCGATCAGGAACAGCCGATGGCCGACTACTTTGGTCCGAAGCTGAAAGAAGCGGTGGCTGCCGGGCGAGTGCCCTTGTCAGAGATTGACGACCACGCCAGGCGAGTCCTCTATGCGGAGTTTCTCTCTGGGATCGTCGACGACCCGCCGCGGAAGAGCGTGGTCGATGTCGAGAAGGGTCTCGAAGTTGCGCAGCGAGTGGAAGAGAAAAGTATCGTTCTCTTGAAGAATGCTCGTTCCGTGCTGCCAATTAGCCAATCCATCCACAGCATTGCAATCATCGGGGGACATGCTGATGTCGGGATGCTTTCCGGTGGAGGATCGGCGCAAGTGGATCCGCCAGGCGGAAATGCCATCATGCCCGCGGGCAAGGGTGAAACCCACTGGCAAGATCACATCTGGTTTCCGACATCTCCGCTGAAAGCTCTCCGAGCGAAGTTGCCGAACACGAAAATCGAATACGATTTCGGAACAGACTTGAAGTCCGCAGTAAGTCTCGCCAAAGGTTCCGATCTCGCAATCGTCTTTGCGTACCAGTGGATGGCGGAAGGTATGGACCTGCCGAGTCTGTCGCTTCCCGACAATCAGGATGCTCTGATCGAGCAGATTGCCGCAGCGAATCCTCGCACCATCGTTGTGCTCGAAACCGGTACGGCGGTCACCATGCCATGGCTCGACAAAGTTGCCGCGGTAGTCGAGGCATGGTACGCAGGGAGTGCCGGACATAAAGCTTTGGCCAATGTTCTCGTTGGGGACGTCAATCCAACCGGCAAACTTCCTATCACCTTTCCGAAAAGTGAAACCGATCTGCCGCATCCTGTCATTCCACCAATGCCGCCTCAGGATCAAGCTCTCACTTATACAGTCCACTACGATGAAGGAGCCGAAGTTGGCTACAAGTGGTATGAAGCGAAAGACAAGCAGCCGCTATTTGCATTTGGCTTCGGTCTTTCCTACACCTCCTACGCATATTCAGAGATAAGCGTTGATTCCGCCGCCAAGACAATCCGCTTCAGCCTCAAGAACACCGGGAAACAGACAGGCACTGAGATCGCGGAAGTGTACGCGAGATTGCCGAAGGGCGCGGACGAATCCTTCAAACGTCTGGCGGGGTGGAAGCGCGTCAGACTCGCGCCGGGTGAATCACAAACAGTCACGGTGACGATCGATCCGCAAGTCTTGCAGACCTACGACGAAACGACGGCCCGCTGGAACCTCGCGCCAGGCGATTACGAAATCATGGTTGGTGCATCTTCGGACAATACGCCTCTCGCCGGAAGTCTCTCGGTTCATTGAAATACTCACAAATAAGGAAGGGTTTCACTGTTGATCGAGCAATTCTCGATGCCCGCATCCCGCAACCCGAAGGGAACTTTTGATGGCTCGGACGTTTAACCAGATGCTCCGCTGCGTCGAGAGGTTCGTTTTTTGTAGCTTGATAGCGATTGCGCTTCCACTCAACGCACAACAGGCTGCGACGACGACTTGGACCGGTGTCGTTCGCACGGCCGCCGGACAAGCGGCCCCAGGTGCGAAAGTGACGGTATCCACAACGGGGAACAAGCAGACGGCGATCAGCGGATCTGATGGGAAGTTTTCGATCGAGAGCGTCGCACAAGAGCCACACACCGTGACCGTGCAGCTGACCGGACACGGTCCAACCGCACCGCTGGCGGTAAATATCAGCAGCGCCTGCGTAGCCCTGACCGTATCCGATCAAAACGCGCTATCGATCGCAGTCAATCCGCAAGCCGCTCCTAATGTCTCGAATGCCGCGAGCGGGATGAGCGACGAAAAACTCTCCAGCCAAAAGGTGAACGAGTTGCCGTTGAATGGACGCGACTTCAGCACGCTGCTGCTGTTGGCAGCCGGGACGATGACGGACGTGAACGGGCAGACGAATTTCACCCAGCAATTTGCCATCAATGGACAGCGCGGCGTCGAGGCTGTGTTCGCTATGGACGGTGCGGATGTCAGCGATCCTGAAATGGGCGGGAGTACGTTCACGAATTTCAACGTAGATGCGATTCAGGAGTTGCAGTCAAGCTCAGGCTGGATGCCGGCCGACATCGGGCGAGGCGCGGCCGGCTTTACCAATATCGTCACGCGATCCGGCAAAAGCGGTTTTCACGGTTCCTTCTTCGAGTTTCTGAGGAACTCTGCGCTCGATGCGCGAAATTATTTCGATCACCCGTCGATCGCGGACCCGGGCCGTATCCCTCCTTTCCGCAGGAATGAGTTCGGTTTTACAAACGGCGGACCGGTCATGTTGCCGAACGTGTACGACGGACGCGACCGCACATTTTACTTTGCACAGTATCAGGGATTCAGGCAGGTGCTTGGAACAACCCAGGTACTGGCCGTGCCTACGGTGGCAGAGCGAGCGGGCCAGGATGTGGTGACGTATCCCGACGGCAGCACAGACACGTTGCACGTACCGGTAAATCCAGCGATTGCTTCCATACTGGCGCGCTATCCAGTCCCCAACGACCCAATCGGCGCATATGGGGCGCGAACCTATGCTGCACCTTCAAACGTAAACACAGATGCGGATCAGTTTTCCATCCGCATCGATCAGAAGATTGGCGCAAAAGGACAATTGTTTGGTCGATTCAATTACGACAATCTGACAGGACCGACAACAAATCCGGATCAAACATTGCTTGATCCGAGCTTCGGCGTGCAGTATGTGGACCGGCAGCGCAACGGGGTCATCACTTACACACGCAACGTGTCTCCGCACTTTCTCTGGTCGTCATCGCTGAGTTTCACGCGAACGACGCCTTCGTTTGTGACGCCGAACCACACCGATCCGGCTTTGAAGTTCATCGATGGTCTCTACGAGGCGTACAACAGCGCGGCGGGTTCGGTGATGGCTGGATTCGGGAATTTGTTCCAGGGGCAATTGAATTTTACCTTGACGAGTGCGCGCCACGCGGTGAAGTGGGGTGCGGAGGCGCGCCTTAATCGCGACACAACATATTTCGGAATCAGTCCCAATGGCGAATATGATTTTGGCGGCGGAACGGTTTACTCCCCAGTGTTCATTCCTTCTGCGAGTGGACAGCATGATGTGCAGCCGGGTCAGCCGCTGCCAGACACGTTGAGCAGCCTATTGCTAGGGTATCCGTATGGATACACGGTCGCAGTCGCGCCGCCCTACGCATCCAATGGCGCGCACATTGGGCCCGCGGCGATTAACCGGAATGACGTGAACGCCTACATCGAGGACACGTGGAAAATCAATCCACAATGGGCGCTCGAATATGGGCTGCGATATGAGCTCTACACGCCGATTTCGGAGCGGGCGAACCGAACGTCGAGTTTTCTGAATACGTTCCCACCTGCCGGCGTTGGCCAGGAATTCTTGATCAATCCGCAGCCCACTTATCAAACCGATTGGAACGGCTGGGGGCCGCGTTTGCAAGTGGACTGGAATGCGCCGCAGGCCGTGCATGTGCACGTGGGCGGGGCGATCACAGTGATTCCGCCGAACATCTGGCAGGATAATCTTCTTACAGGGTCAACGCCTTACGTTGTCTATCCGCGCGTCAATGCGGCGCAGAATGGGGAGATTTCGTACGGATTCCAAATCACACCGGACGAATTGCCGCAGGTCTACAACACAGCTGGAGTGAATGTGTTAGCCAGCGGCGATCCTAAAAAAGTGCCGGCGAACACGGTGATGGACGTAAATCGATACCAGCAGGATTTGGCAGCGCTCGCGCCGAGTCATCAGCTCTCGCTGCTCAGTCTGGCCGGAATCGACCGGCGCTTCGGCAATGGCTCCCTGCAAACTTGGACGCTGGGGCTGGAACGAGCTTTCGGCGGCCTCACGGCCGATGTCGCGTATGTAGGAACATCGGCGTTTCGACTTCCCAGAATGTTGTATCCAAATGCGTATCCCGGAGCGGATCCGGAATTCGCTCGGTTTACAAACTTCGACGGCAGCGGAGCGGTGACCGGAGGTTTCGGATTCGAGTCCGTGATGACAGCAACGTCGCACTCGTCGTATAACGCGTTGCAGACGTCATTATCCGGAAATGTTGAGCACGGCGGCCCGTCGTTGCAGGCCGGCTACACCTGGGGCAAATCAGTGGATGATGTCAGCGGCATCCTGGGAGGATCGGCATCTACCGGCGCCGTCACGCAGTTTAGTCCGCAGGACCCTTTCGATACGCAAGCCGAGAAAGGGCCCTCAAGTTTTGATGTAACCAACGCCTTCACGTTGAGTGCGGCGCAGGATTTGCATTTCGAGCATTTGGGACTTCAGTCGGATCGAACCAAGTTGTTGACGAAGGGCTGGGAGTTTCTGAGCATCTCAACCATTACGAGCGGTTCACCGTTTACCGTGTACTCGGGGATCCAGCAGACGGGAGCGGGAACGATCGGTGCGGACCGGCCGGACCAGATCGGAATACCAGACCTTTCGAGCGCCGGTAGTCCAATGCGATCGCGCGACGATTATTTTGGTCGGGGCGCAAACAACTCAAGTTTCTTTTCCATTCCCATCGGCATCCAGGGCGGAACCGGACCAAACTCCGGGCGCTTTGGAACGCTCGGCCGTAACACATTTCGCGGCCCGGCATATTACGATTTCGATTTTGCGCTCATCAAGACCACTCCGATTGGCCACCGGGAAAATGGCTTGGAGCGAGCGGACCTGCAATTCCGCGGGGAGTTCTTTAATCTGTTTAATATCGTCAACATGGGGCTGCCTGCCAATATTATCGAGGGTACAGGATTTGGCATGATCAGCAAGACGGCGGGAACTTCGCGGCAAGTTCAGTTTTCGCTAAAGCTCATCTACTAAGGCGGGTCCCCCAGCGAACACGGGGTTAGTCTCCACCTAGAGTTTCCGGTGCTGGCGCGGATGGTTCGCTTATGTGTCACTCGTGTTCGTCAAAAAACTGGCAGATTTTGCGGTTTTTGCGAAAACGTCGATCGAATATTCCTAGGTCTACGCCTCCTCAATGCCATCTAT
>JBAPQU010000568.1:0-12178 GCA_049280795.1 Candidatus Sulfotelmatobacter sp. | reverse complement strand
CTTTCAGCCATCAGCTTAAGGCCTGCGTTAGCGGTTCTTTTCCAAAATCAAGCTGAGAGCTGACGGCTGAAAGCCGAGGTCTAAAGTTCGTACTTCTTCATCAAATGCCGGAATGAGCGGTAGGAGATTCCTAGCAAGTCGGCTGCTTTGGTTTGCACTCCGTTGGAACGGTCGAGAGCGCTTTGCAACAGCGTGCGCTCGATGCTGGCGACGTAGCTTTCCATGCCCACACCTTGAGGAAGCACCGCACCGGGCTCGATTTCGGACATGCCACCACCTACGCCCGCTGCAGCCGCGCGGGCTTTGGGGCGTTCTGCCGGCAGTTCGACGTGCAATTCGTTCGTCATCTCCAGGGCTACGGCGCGTTCGATGGTGTTTTCCAACTGGCGGACGTTGCCCGGCCATTCGTAGCCACAAAGGTCGTCGAGCGACTTTTGATTGAGGCGCAGGATGCTGCGATTCGCGGCGGCGGCGTACTTCTTCAGAAAATGATTGGCCAGCAGAGGGATGTCCTCGCGGCGCTCGCGTAAGTCAGGCACGCGGATGGGAATGACGTTGAGACGATAGTAAAGATCTTCACGGAACAGGTTTTCGGCAACTGCCTTGTCCAAATCGCGGTTGGTGGCGGCGATGACGCGCACATCGATGGAAATCTCAGTGGTGCTGCCAACCGGACGCACGGTGCGCTCCTGCAGCACGCGCAGCAGCTTTACCTGCATGGCCAGAGTCATTTCGCTGATTTCGTCGAGGAAGATGGTACCGCCGCCGGCGACTTCAAACAATCCTCGCTTGTTCTGGTTAGCGCCGGTGAAGGCTCCCTTTAAGTAGCCGAAGAGTTCGCTTTCCAGCAGAGTCTCCGGGAAAGCACCGCAGTTCACCGAAACGAAGGGATCGGTGGCGCGGGGCGAACAAATGTGGACGGCGCGGGCTACCAGTTCTTTTCCGGTGCCGCTTTCGCCGTGAATCAGAACTGTGCTGGCGGTGGAAGCGACGGTGCGCACGGTTTGTTTTAGCCGATCCATTGCCGAACTGGAGCCGATGATGTTGTCGAGCGAGTTGTGCGAGGCAGCGTCGCGGCGTAGGGCGAAGTTCTGTTTGCTAAGAGAAAGTTTTTCGAGCACGCGGTTGATCGCGAGCTTGATTTCATCGACCAGACCCGGACTCTTGCGAATGTAATCCGACGCGCCTCCTGCTTTCACAGCTTCCACGGCGGCTTCGTAGTCGTCCACGGCAGTGATAAGAATGACGGGAGAGTCAGGCGAAACACGGTGCGCGTGGCGCAGGACTTCGATGCCGTCGATATTTGGCATCTTGATATCGGTGATGATTAGGTCGTAAAGATTGCCATCGATCTTGTTCTTCGCGGTCTGGCCGGATTGCACAGTTTCGACGCGATGCCCATCGCGGCGCAGGGCGATGTCGAGCATTTCGCAGATGGAGCGCTCATCGTCGCAGACCAGAATGTTAGCCACGTACCCTCCCTTCTGCCGCAGCCGCAGCAAGCTGAGCAGGCGGCGCGGGCAGCGCGGGGCTGGCAATATTTTGATCTTTGGCAACGGTATCACTGGCGGTGTACCGTTCCGCATCGAGCCGGCGCAGCCTCATGACAAAGGTAGTTCCCTGCCCCGGCTTCGAACGCGCCCACACCTTGCCTTCGTGCGCCTGTACGATCTGGTAGACAACTGCCAGGCCCAGACCGGTGCCACCTTCAAAGTTCGATTGGAAGGGCTCGAAGATCTTTTCGGTTTGTTGCGGGGTCATGCCGGTGCCTGTGTCGGCAAAGCTGACCTGCCAATCGTCGGCGTGACGTTCGATCGAGACGTTGAGCGTGCCGCCATTTTGCATGGCGCGGACAGCATTCTCGGCGAAGTTCCAGAAAACCTGTTTGATTCTGTCGCCATCGGCAAGCGCCCATGCTTCTTTGACAGCGAACCGGCTTTCAACGGTGATGCCGGTATTTTCTGCCGTCATGCGGTGGCGAACGAGGGTGAGTGTGTCTTCCAACAAGGGCACTAGATCGGCCTTGTTGAAGCGGTACTGTTTGCCGCGGGAGTACGCGAGGAAGTCGGTGATAATCCCGTTCAGGCGCTGCGATTCGCGGGTGACGATATCGAGCAAGCGCCGATGCTCTTCACTCATCTCGGGAATGCCTGAGAGCATGCTGACCGAACCGGCGATGGAGGTGAGAGGATTGCGGATTTCGTGCGCGATGGCTGCAGCAAGGCGACCCACGGCCGCGAGCCGGTCCTGCATGCGGACCTCTCGCTCCAGACGCCGGATTTCGGTGAGGTCATCCAAAGCGTAGACATAGCCGAGCGCGCCGCGCTCGGGCACGTTCAAGGCGGCTACTCTTACTCGAACCGTTTTGCGGAAAGTCTCCGCCGTGTGGAAGCGAACTTCTGCATGGGTCTGCGACTCGGCATTTGGCAGCGGGTCAAGAAATAAACCCGTGACCGGTTTTCCCAACAGATCGCCGGGCGTGCGTTCCAGAAGTTTTTGCGCCGCGCTGTTAACCAGAGTAATGCGCCCATCGAGGCCGGTGGTGATCAAGCCACTGCTGATGGATTGAATGATGTTCTCGTGCAGGATCTGAAGATCCTCGAGGGCGCCGCTGGCGTGTTTCAGTTGCACGCGGGCCTGGCGTAACTTGGCGACGAGTTGGCCGGCCAGGTAAGCGACCGCCAGGAAAGCAAAGAGGTTTATGAAGATGATTCCCTGCAGCGTCTTCAGGTCAGGATGCGTTGTGCAGTAAGACTTGACGACCCCGTAGTAGTTAAGTTCAAGAACAGTTCCGTAAAGAATGAAAGCGAGAGCGGCAAACAGGTGCGCCCACACTCGCGGAAGCAGAATGCCAGCTACGATAATCGCCAGAGGATAGAGAAAATTCAGAGAGCTGTCCCAACCTCCGGTCTGATGCACCACCAGGCTGACGAGCACCAAATCGGTGAGGACCTGCAGGGATGCCTGCAAGCGATGCTCCTGCCAAACGGTTAGTAAGAATGTATAGAAGAGCGAGAAGGCGTACCACAACAACATCGTACCGATGAAGAAGCGGACGGGCAGCAGCGAGGGTGTGAGGTGTGCGACTGCCAGTTGGATCACGAGCAGAAAAGTCAGGATCAGGATCCGGACTTTGACCAGCCAAGCCAGCCAATTTCGCTCGTCAAACGTGGATTGCATTGAGGTCCCGATGTTCCGGAGTAACGCTCGGACGAAGCCCAGGGCCTCCCGACCGAATCTCCACCCGCCGGCGCTGGCGGGTTTTGTCGCGCAGAGCAGGAGGCCCGCTGAAAGGCGTGGCCGCCAGTCCTGATTACTCTTTAGCCGACTAACGTATTCCTTTAACCAGCCAGCTTGGCGATCATGGCGAACAGCGGCATGTAGAGTGAAATCACAATGCCACCGACCGTTACGCCGAGCAGGCCGATGATGGCCGG
The DNA here is from genome assembly GCA_049280795.1 of Candidatus Sulfotelmatobacter sp. Taxonomy (GTDB): domain Bacteria; phylum Acidobacteriota; class Terriglobia; order Terriglobales; family Acidobacteriaceae; genus Sulfotelmatobacter. The sequence goes on along the minus strand of JBAPQU010000568.1, from coordinate 8,741 downwards.
CTCCAGCATGGCCAACATGTCCTTGGTAGCCGCGTCAACTTCTTCTTCGTAGAAGTCGGCGATTTTCTGCAACATGCTGTCCATTGCGCCGGTGGCTTCGCCAACGCCGATCATCTGGGTCACCATGTTGGGAAACACACCGCATTCTCGGAGAGGATCGACGATGGTGCGGCCTTCTTCAATCGCTTTCCGCACTTTCATCAACGCTTCTTCCAGCACTGCGTTGCCAGAAGTCTTGGCGGTAATTGCCAAGCCTTCGAGGATGGGCACACCGGAGGTGATCAAAGTGCCGAGCGTACGGGTAAAGCGGCCCACTGCAATCTTGCGCAATAGGCTGCCGATGATTGGCAAATTGAGCAGCATCTTGTCGAAGTAATACTTACCCCGCGGATGCTTGTTGATCTGCTTGATGCCAAAAACCAGACCGACGACTCCGCCGATAACGACCCACCAGAAACTCTGCACGAAGCCGCTCAATCCCATCACGATACGGGTGGGAAGTGGCAAGGCGACGCCCAGTCCGGCAAAAAGGTTGGAGAAAATGGGGACGACCCACTTGAGCAGGGCGCCGACAATCAGCGTAGCCAGGCTGATGACGGAGACGGGATAGATCAGCGCCGATTTCACGGCGGACTTCAGTCGAACTGCCTTCTCCACATAGATGGCCAGGCGCTGAAGAATGACGTCGAGAATACCGCCGGTTTCGCCCGCTTCGATCATGTTGGTGGTGAGGTCGTCGAAGACCACAGGGTACTGGCGCATGGCATTGGCCAGGGTCGCGCCGCCTTCTACGGTGGTGCGGACGCCGGTCAGTGTCTTCTGGAACGTTTGGTTTTCCTGGTTGGCCGCCAGGATTTCCAGACACTGCACCAGCGGCAGGCCGGCATCGATCATGACCGAGAACTGGCGGAAGAAAATTGCGATGTCCTTGACCTTGACTTTGCTCGATCCGAAGGTGGGCATGACAAATTCTTTGCCCTTTTCGCGGATCGCGCCGGGGGTGATGCGCTCACGTCGCAACTGTGCTCCCAGGGCCTGCTTGTTGGCTGCATTACGTTCCCCGGAAATCTTCTGTCCGTCGGCGTCCTTGCCGGAAAATGTGAAGACTGGCATGGTTTTAATTTCTCCTCAACTGATCGTCGCTAATTTCTAAAATCTTGCTGCCCGACTTGTCGCTTTGCTGCGTCGCTATGCGCGATGTGCGTCATTGCTCTAGCCTTTCGATGGCGTCGCGCCTCGTGCCATCGTCGATCCGCCACGGTTCGTTAATGTAGCACCGCGGTTGATCATTTCCTGAAGCTCTTCGGGATTGCTGGAGCGTTGTAGGGCCGTTTCCAAAGTAACCTGCTTCTGGATGTAAGCCGTGGCTAATGCCTGGTTGAAAGTTTGCATGCCGTACTTGTCTTGTCCGGACTGCATGGCCGAATAGACCTGGTGAATTTTGTCTTCGCGGATCAGGTTGCGAACCGCGGGATTGGGAACAAGAATTTCCATGATCATGGCGCGGCCCTTGCCGTTGATTGTGGGCAGCAGGGTTTGGCACATGACGCCTTCGAGCACCATCGAAAGCTGGGCACGAATCTGCGGTTGCTGGTGCGCGGGAAAGACGTCGATGATGCGGTTGATGGTGGAAGTCGCCGAGTTGGTGTGCAGCGTACCGAAAGTCAAGTGGCCGGTTTCGGCGATTCGCAGTGCAGACTCGATGGTTTCCAAGTCACGCATTTCGCCGATAAGCACAACGTCTGGATCTTCACGAAGCGCGGCACGCAGGGCGTCAGTAAAGCTCTTGGTATCGGCGTGCAGTTCGCGCTGGTTGACAAGGCAATTCTTATTCATGTGCACGAACTCGATCGGGTCCTCGATGGTGAGGATGTGATCGTGACGTTCGCTATTGATCTTGTCGATCATGGCCGCCAGCGTGGTGGATTTGCCGGAGCCGGTCGGTCCCGTGACCAGCACCAGACCGCGCGGCTTGTCGCAGAGTTTGCTGACCACAGCGGGCAGGCCGAGTTGGTTGAAAGACTTGATCTCGAATGGAATCAGACGGAAGACGGCCGCGCTGGCGCCGCGCTGGTTGAAAACGTTGGCGCGGAAACGAGCCAGGCCTTTCAAGCCGAAAGAAAAATCCAATTCCAGGCTTTCCTCGAAGCGATGCTTCTGCGAATCCGTCATAACGCTGTAGGCGAGCTGCTTGGTCTCGGCCGGCGTCATCTGCGGCAGATCGAGCGGCACGAGGTGGCCGTGGACGCGAATCTGTGGAGGCGAATTGGTGGTGATATGGAGATCGCTGCCGTTCATCTCCAGCATTCTTTTGAGCAAATCGCTTAAGGACAAACCCATATTTTTCTTCCCCTAACTCGCTAATTGGTTCACTCGCAATCAGTGAATCGTTTCGCGGGCAACTTCCTCGAGCGTGGTCATGCCCGCTGCGACCTTGATCAACCCGCTGCGACGCAGAGTGATCATGCCGCGCTCGATCGCTTTCTTTTTCAGTTCAACTGCCGATGCGCCCACCAGAACCAGTTCTCTGATTTCGTCATCGACTTCCATGACTTCATATAGACCGCAGCGGCCCTTGTAGCCGGTGTTGTTGCAAACTCCGCAGCCCTTGCCTTTTTGGATCTTGACGGTCTTGGCTTCTTCCGGTGAAAACCCTTCTTCGATCAATGTCTGGACCGGAACTTCAACGACTTCGGTGCAGTCCTTGCAGATGCGGCGGATCAGACGCTGAGCGCAGATCAGATGGACCGAGGTGGCCACCAGGAAGGGCTCAATGCCCATGTTCATCAAACGGGTAATAGTTTCGGGCGCGCCGTTCGTGTGCAGCGTAGAGAGCACAAGGTGGCCGGTGAGTGCGGCTTTGATGGCAATTTCCGCGGTTTCGAAGTCGCGGATTTCGCCGACCAGAATGATGTTGGGATCTTGACGCAAGAAAGATCGCAGAGCGGCGGCGAAATTCAATCCGATCTGCTCTTTCATCTGCACCTGGTTGACACCGCCCAACTGAAATTCGACCGGATCTTCGGCCGTCATGATGTTGGTATCGGGCTGATTCAACCGCGAAATCGATGAATATAGAGTGTTGGTTTTTCCTGATCCAGTGGGGCCGGTAACCAGCACCATGCCGTAGGGCTTGAGAATAGCTTTTTCAAACTTGACCAGAGACTCGGGCTCGAAGCCCAGCTTGGTCATATCGAGGCGCAGATTTTCTTTGTCGAGCAAGCGCAGCACGATCTTCTCGCCCCAGAGCGTCGGTAGTGTACTGACGCGGAAGTCGAGTTGTTTTTTGCGCCCGCCGATGTTCATCTTCAGCATGATGCGGCCGTCCTGCGGCAGACGCTTCTCGCTGATGTCCAACTTCGCCATGATTTTCAGGCGGGACGTGATGGCGTCCTTGAGTTTGAGGGGCGGCGACATAATCGCCTGCAGCACACCGTCAATACGGAAGCGCACGCGGAACTCTTTTTCGTAAGGCTCGATGTGAATATCGCTGGCGCCCCGCTTAACCGCATCGGTAAGAATCAGGTTCACCAGCTTGACTACGGGAGCTTCGTCGGCCGCTTTCTCCAGTTGCGCAAGTTCCATTTCCTGCGCTTCGGCCTGCACTTCGACATCGGACTCATTCAATTCCGACATCGACTGCATGACGGTTTCCAGATCTTCTTCTTTTTCTTTGCTCGCGCCGTAAGCTTTATCTATGCCTGACAGAATGGAGCTTTCGGATGCGACGACGGGCTCGATGTTGAAGCCGGTCATGAACTTGATATCGTCCATCGCGAAGACGTTGGTGGGGTCAACCATCGCGATGGTGAGCGACGCGCCTACGCGGCTGAGAGGAAGAATCTGATAGCGCTTTGCGGTTTCGAATGGAATCAGTTTGACAACAGCGGGATCAATTTCAAAATAAGAGAGGTTGATGGCGGGAACGCCATATTGGCGGGAGAGAAAATTGGTGACGTCCTCATCCGTGAGGAAGCCGAGCTTCACCAAGGCAGAACCCAGGCGGCTGTTCTGCTCCTTCTGCGCCTTAGTCGCTTGTTCCAACTGCTCTGGGGTAATGATCTTCTCTTTGACGAGAAGGTCACCCAGCCGTTGAGACATACGTCGATCTCCTATCCACTGAGTGGAACGATGCCGGACAATGCCACGGCATTTCGCACAAAGCACTGCTTTTGTTTTGGGAGAAGAGCAATGTCTTTGTGGTGACACAAATTGTCACAGCAAGTCGATTACCTGACCAGTTACCGTAGTACTTGGACCTGCCGCAGTTGCAAACACATAGCAGGCAGTCTTTCAGAACCCGCGCCAGATGCGCTTTTCTTCCAGCAAAACGCAGGTTTTGGGTTGGAGGTACATGCACCTCGGTAAGCTCCGAAGAAGGTGTGGACTATAACTGCGGAGCGGGTTGCGAGCGGCGTAGACTCGTCCGTGAGGGGGGGTTACTTTGCTCGTCGATTCACAACAAGAGCAGATTCGAAGCTACTACCGTGCGCTATTCCGTAGCTGGGGACCGCAGCATTGGTGGCCGGCAGCATCGCGCTTCGAGATGATCGTGGGAGCTTACCTGACACAGACCACCGCATGGACGAACGTAGAAAGAGCGTTGGTGAATCTTCGAGGAGCGGGGGCGCTTTGCATGGCCGGGATTCGGCGGGTGCCGCTGATTGAGCTTGAGCGGCTGATTCGTCCCGCAGGTTATTTCCGGCAGAAGGCGAAGCGGCTGAAAGTCTTTGTCGCCTATCTGGATGGGCGATACGGTGGGTCTCTGACTAAATTACTGGCGCGCCCCACCAGGGAGCTTCGGGAAGAGCTTCTCAATCTGAACGGGATCGGGCCGGAAACTGCCGATTCCATCTTGCTCTACGCCGGGAATCATCCCGTATTTGTGGTGGATGCTTATACGCGGCGCATTCTGGCGCGCCATGAGATTCTGCCGGAGAAAGCTTCGTATGAGGAGATTCGGGAGCTATTTGAGCGAGCGCTGGCGACAGTGGCAGAGTCCGTTGACGGTTCGGGAAAAATTGAGAATCAGCCGCTGGCGGCGGGATTTTCCGGTGCGGCGCATCAGCCTTCACGAGTGAGCGCGGCGAAGCGCACGGCTCTGGCACAGGCTTACAACGAGATGCACGGACTTATTGTGGGCGTGGGCAAGAACTACTGCAAAAAATCACAGGCACGTTGTGACGAATGCCCTTTACAGAAGTTCCTGCCGGGGGCTAAGTACAGATCCTAGGTGCCGGGTCTTAGATCTTGGGCCTTGATGATTTGAGTTTCTCAAATAACTCTCCGAGGACGATTTCTTGTCTAAACATTTGTGGAGCTTCACAATTTTCGGGCTCGTGCTGACTTCCTTCTGCTGCGCTCAATCGCTGCGGGATGAGGCGGACCACGCGGGTCTGCTCATCGGCGCGGCAGTCCGTCCCTCACAGCTCTCGGAGGCTGCATACGCCTCTACCCTGGCGCGCGAATTCAACATGGTGGAGGCGGAGGATGCGATGAAGTGGTGGGTGCTGCGGCCTGACAAAACCACCTACGATTTTCGGCAAGGCGACGAACTGGTGCGTTTCGCTCAAGCCCATCAAATGAAGATCCGCGGACATTGCCTGGTCTGGGGCCGTAACAATCCGCATTGGCTGACGCAGGGTCAGTTCACTACGCGGCAGTTGTCGAGGCTACTGCACGAACACATCAACCGGGTGATGAAACATTTTTCAGGCGAGGTGTTTGCGTGGGATGTGGTTAACGAAGCTCTGGACGAAAATGGAAAGGTTCGCGATTCTCTCTGGTATAACCAGCCCGGCATCGGGCTCTCACTGCGGGGAACTGCTTACATCGAGCAGGCATTTCGCTGGGCGCATAAGGCAGATCCAAAGGCGCTGCTGTTTTACAACGAGGCCGAAGGCGAAGGGATGAACCGCAAGTCGGATGCGATTTATGCCATGGTCAAGGATTTCAAGCGTCGCGGTATTCCTATCGATGGAGTGGGACTGCAGTTGCACATTCCCAAGCTCGATGCGGATGTGCCAGCGATTGGCGAAAACATTGTCCGGCTCACGGCGCTGGGCGTGGAGGTTCACATCACGGAGCTGGATATTTCTCTGCCGATGGAAACGAACGATCAGATTCAGCTCGACAATTTGAATCGGCAAGCCGAAATCTATCACGAGATCGTGCGGGCGTGTCTTAATAATCCCGGCTGCAAGGCGATCCAAACGTGGGGATTTACAGACAAGTACTCGTGGATAGGATCGCACACACACGGTACTCGCGGGCAGGCGCTGCCTTTTGATCGAGCATATCAGCCCAAACCGGCCTGGCACGCGATATTTGAAGAGCTATCGGCGGGGCGGCCTGCGGCCAATTGATCTACTGGAAGCGTGTCTCGCTGTGGAATCAGTTCCGCAATTGAGGCGTCTCTGGCATATCTGCATCTATAATGGCTGCCGGTCCATCCGAGCCTTGCAGGTGAAACTGAATTGCTTTGCTGGACCGCCGATTCGCGTGACGCAGACCGTCCCAACCCGAGCGCCTAAAACTTCCAATCGCAAGCGGGCGATTATCCTATTGACGGTGGCGGTTTTTCTGTTGCTTGCGATTCTGGTTTCGCAGACCGCGTTTAACGAAACCATATTGCGCCCCGGCACCAACCAGCAGACGGTGGTTTTTTACGCGCTTTCACTACTGATTTCCCTTCTCTTTGTTGCGCTCACTTTTGTGCTGGCGCGCAATCTGCTCAAGCTGCTGGCCGAACGCCGCCTGGGCGTGCTGGGATCGAAGTTCCGCACGCGCATGGTGGTCGGAGCCCTGCTTCTGTCGTTCGTTCCAGTGATGGTGATGTATTGGTTTGCTTACGGATTGATGAACCGCTCGATCGATAAATGGTTCTCGACGCCCGTAGAGGAAGTTCGCGCGGATACGGATGCCATGGCTTCTCTGCTGGCCAGCTATGCCGCACAAAATGCGCGCTCGGAGGCCGCCGCCCTCGCCACAGCGCCGGAGACACAGCGCGCTTTTGAAGGTCATGGATTCTCTGCTGCGGTCGAAGAGTTTCGCGAACACGAAACCACCTTGCAAGGAGGATTTGTTCTAGCGATAGAAAACGGGATTGCCGAGGCCAGCCTTGGTGTGCCTGCGCCGTGGCCGGTACTGAAAGAGAAGCTGCCGATAGTGCAGGCTGCCGCAGGGCAGCCCGCCACTTTCACCTGGGAGAAAACCGAATACACGCTGGGCAGCGCTGTCGTTGGGCAGGATGGTGTGATCTTAGTGGCAATGCCGCTGCCGCCGGAGTTCTCGAAAACGGTCAGGCAGATCGAAGCCAGCCAACTGCGCTATCTTCAGCTAAGTCTCGAGCGTAAACACGTGCGCCAGACCTATATGGGTCTGCTTCTGTTACTCACGATGATGGTGTTGTTCGTGAGCACCTGGCTGGCACTGTTTCTTTCGAAAGCAGTGACTCGTCCGTTGGCAGCTCTGGCTGAAGCGACGCAGGAAATCTCTCGTGGGCGTTTCGACTACCGGATTGATGTGAGCGCCGCGGATGAAATTGGGGATTTAGTTCGTTCATTCAATCGCATGGCGGAGGAACTGGAAACCAGCCGGCGGCAGATTGAAGCTTCCAGCCGCGATGCGAGCGCTGCCAACGCAGAACTCGACCAGCGCCGCCGCCAGATGGAAACCATCCTTGAAAGCATCCCGACAGGCGTGCTCTCGCTCGACGGCGACCGCTGCGTAACTCATGCCAACCACGCCCTACTGCGCATGTTCCATCCGGAAGGCTATGCGGAAGGACAGCACGTGCTGCGCGGAGCGCGGCTGGCAGAGGTGTTTCCGCCGGAAGTGCTGGAGGATCTGGAACCGCTGCTGCGCCGCGCCGACCGTATGGGCATGACTACCAGCCAAATGGAAATGCCACTGCAGCGCGCGTCGTTGAACGTGGCGGTCACGGTGGCGACATTGCGGCATCAGGGCCAGCGATCGGGATACGTGGTGGTGTTCGAAGATCTCTCCGATCTTCTGAAAGCGCAAAAACAGGCCGCATGGCGCGAGGTGGCACGGCGCGTAGCGCATGAAATCAAGAATCCGCTCACGCCGATTGCGCTCTCGGCGGAGCGAATTCAGCGGCATCTGGAGCGGGCTACGCCGCCGGATAAAGCGTCGTTGGAAGTTTTTCGTACCTGTGCCGAGACAATCGCCAGCGCGGTCGAAACCGTGCGGCGACTGGTGGACGATTTCTCCACGCTGGCGCGTTTCCCGGCGTCCCACCCGAATCCGGCCGATATCAACGAGGTTATCGAGAGCGCACTTTCCATGTTCAATGGGAGACTGGATGGCATTGACCTGCACAAGTCGCTGTCTCCGGATCTGCCGAAAGTGATGGCGGATGCGGAGGCCATTAAACGGGCGGTCGCTAACCTTGTGGACAATGCCGCCGAGGCAATGCAAGACTCCCTGGTGCGCGAGATCCAGATTTCAACCACTCTGGTGGCCAGCCGCGACGCGGTCGAAATTACCATTGCGGATACCGGGCATGGCGTAACGCGCGAGTTAAAAGAGAGACTTTTCCTGCCGTATTTTTCCACTAGAAAGCGTGGAACTGGACTGGGCCTCGCCATTGTGAGCCGGGTGATTGAAGAGCATCATGGATCCATTCGCGTGGAAGAAAACCAGCCAGTCGGATCGCGATTCATCGTGGAACTGCCGGTAGTATCCGAACCCGCACTAGCCACCGTCACGGTTCAGCA
>JBAPQU010000567.1:0-3105 GCA_049280795.1 Candidatus Sulfotelmatobacter sp. | reverse complement strand
GTTCCCTGCTTCGGCGTTGCGGCCTTTCGTGGTTTGTTGCACCACGCGGCATTCACGAATTCGCCGTAGTCGCGATAGCTCAATCCATTCCGCGCCACGTTATCCCAGAGATATCCAGTGGAAGGATCATCGATATCCGGCTGGTTGTGTTCGAGCGGATATTCGTCGGCCACGGTTCCCTGAAAATCGTAAGTCCGTTCCTTGCCGCGGTAGGCAATCTGCCACGTCTTCTCGTTGTAATCGCTGGTGATGGCCGCGGTAGACCAGAGATGGCCGTCGCCCGAAACTTCCCCACTGTCGTAAAAATTGTCGAGTACGCCGAACTGTAGCGCCAGCTTATGTTCATTCGGCGTAATGTCCGCGCCGTACATGGTAAGGGAAGGATCGCCGTCGCCGAACTTCAGGTCGCCGAGAATCTGATCGTAGGTCCGGTTCTCCTTGATGACGTAGATCACATGCTTGATCGGATTCTTCCCGCCCACAAATTCAATCTTCCCCGGATCGTTGTGTAGAAGATTGTCGTGTTCGACGATGCTAGTGAGTTCATCAAGCTTGCCAAGCGTCGATGAAATATTCAGCCGCGCAATCGACCCGCGCAGCAAAGTGGGAATATAAGGATGCTCATGGTGCCGCACCTCCCAAGCCGTCTTGCCCGGACCTGGATTCGGCCGCGTACCTTGACCCTTGGCGGTCGCAATGAGCAGGTCATCGCCTTGTACTGCCAACGCGCTGGGGTACCAGTCGGTGGGTATGAATCCGATTGGCCCGTAGAACGCGCCGTCGCTAGACAGATCGAGAACCTCGACAGCGTTGAGCGATGCATCGGCGACGAAAAGGAGGCTTCTGTCGGAGGATTCCGCCAACGCTACAGGATAGGTTCCCGCGGAGTTCGACCTCCTGGCCTCGGTTTCGAGGAAATTAAAGGGCCAGCCTTTGTCGGTTTCGATCACCGCAACTCTATCTATGTTCGACAACGCGACGTAGAGCAGTTTCTCATCTGCACTGAGTAGCATCGCGGTGGGATGCGAGCCCGGCGCAATCGGATCCTCGGGTTCTTTCAATTTGATCCAGCGAACAACTTTGCCGCCGCTAAGATCCAACTCCGCAACTCGCGATGCATTCCACAAGCTGCACCACGCACGGCGTCCATCGCGCGTCGCCACGACCGTGTACGGAAATGAAGACGGCACGAGATCGCTTGTGCTCAAGTCAAAACGCTGCACGACTTTGCCGTTCGCCACATCGAGCAACACAACATCATCGGAAAGATTGTCAGCCACCAGAAGCCGGTCATGGCCTCCCGAAGCAACCAGCGCCAATCCTGCAGGATAAGGAATCGCAGTTCCCTCCGCCGTCTTGCGCAAAGCACTTGCAACTTTTTTGCCTGCGGCGAGCCTTTGCGGTGCGATCGCGATAAATCGCTCGGGCGCAACCTTCCCATCTTTGAAGCTATAAACCGCAATCCCATTCCCCGTGTCGCCTGACTTCTCTCCCGTAGGATCGGTGATCGAACCCACCGAGGCATACAGATGTTTCCCGTCCGACCCAAACACCAGCCCTAGAAAATAACTCTGGTGCACCTCTTCCCCGAAGCGCTTGTCGGGATAATCCGCGAGTTGATTCGTCTTCAGATCGAGCACCGCTATCGACTGCATGGCCATGGTTTCCTGCGTACCATAGCCATCGTTCAGCAGCGCGGCGTAGCGGCCATCCGGACTGATTGCGATCGTCGCGGGAAAACTGTTGGTGCTGCCGATTCGGCCGGAAGTTGGGATCGTCAGGGTCTTACTGGTCGGGAGAGAGATCGAGGAGCGATCTTCAGTTTTGCGTTCCTGGGCGGAAAGGGCTATGCACAAAAAGAAAAATGCAACCAGAAAAAAGACACGGATGAATCGGATCACGGGCCCTCCGCAGGTCAGGTATGCAAAAAGATGAGAGAGTCGAGCGTAATCCAATCGGGAACCCGCGGTCAAAACTGTAATGGAGAGCGGAAACTTCCAGGCTAGCCAAAGAAACAGCCGCCGAGACGGCGGCGCTACGCAGACAGATGCCTATACCCCGGAAGCGCGCGTAGAACCCTCCGCTGCCGGCGCCGGTTCAGCATGCTCCTCCGCCGCGCCGGCATTGTGCCGGACATCGGCGCCCTGCACCCAGAAGATCACATCTTCAGCAATATTCGTGGCGTGATCGGCCACGCGCTCCAGATTGCGCGCCACCAGCAGCGCATCCAGCGCCTGCCGCACCACTTCCGGACGCTGGTTCATCGTCTTCACCAACTGGATGAAAGCGTCATCCTTCATCCGGTCAACGACGTTGTCCATCTCCAGCACGGCCTGCGCCAACTCGGCCTTGCCTTCGATGAAGGCCTCCAGCGCGCGCCGCACCATCGCGCTCACGGCCGCTCCCATGCGCGCAATATCCACCGGCAACTCCGCCGCCGGCAGGTCCACCATGTCCATCACGCGTTCGGCGATATTGACGGCCTGGTCGCCAACCCGCTCCAGATCGGAATTAATCTTCGTTACCGCGAGAATGAAGCGCAGATCAACGGCCATGGGCTGCTGCATCGCCAGCAAATCAAAAGCAGCTTCGTCAATCTCGCGCTCTGAAGTGTTGATCAAGCTTTCGCCTTCAAGAACCATCTGGCAGCGTTTGAGATCGCGATCGATGTAGGCCTGACGAGCACGATCCACCGCCTGCTCCGCCAGTCCTCCCATGCGGAGTAACTTCTGCCGCAGATCGTCGAGTCCCTGCTGAAAACGCGTGCGCATGATCAAAACCTTCCTTCTGTAAACCGCCTTAGCAAATCTTCATCGTTCAAATATCAAGTCGAGTGTTCTAAATCGGCTCATCCAAATCGCCCGGTGATGTAGTCTTCCGTCTTCTTATCAGACGGCTTGGTGAAAATCTTCTCAGTCCGGTCGAACTCGATCATCTTACCCAGGAGAAAAAACCCGGTAAACTCGGCAACCCTCGCGGCCTGCTGCATGTTGTGCGTCACTATAACGTTGGTATACCGCTCTTTCAGCTGAAAGATCAACTCCTCGATCTTTCCCGTCGAAATCGGATCCAGCGCCGAGCACGGTTCATCCATCAGCAGAACCT
>JBAPQU010000566.1:0-4649 GCA_049280795.1 Candidatus Sulfotelmatobacter sp. | reverse complement strand
GGGCAAGACGCCCTCGCGACAGCCGGCGAGACGCTGGCGCTACAACTGAGAACCGAGAACTGCTTCTATGCAATCTCACATACTCTCGATCATCCTCTTCACGCCGCTCATAGGCGCGCTTGTGCTCCTGTTCGTTCCCAAGGAGAACAAGAACGCCATCCGCTGGATTGCGAATCTGTTTTCGCTGGGCGGTCTCCTGGTCTCGCTGCCGCTGGTGCCTTGGTTCTGGGCGCAGATGTCGAGCCCCGACCGCTTCAAGTTTGTCGAAGGCGCGGCCAATAATTGGATCCCTTCGATCGGCGCTGGCTACGTGATCGGCATCGATGGCATTTCTTTCCTGCTCATCATGCTCACCACGCTGCTGGGCTGGATTTCGATTCTCTCGTCGTGGACCGCAATCGAGAACCGGGTGAAGGAATACTACATCTGGTTCCTGATTCTGCAGACGGGAATGCTCGGCGTTTTCATGGCGCTCGATTTCTTCCTCTTCTTTGTTTTCTGGGAAGCGATGCTGGTCCCCATGTATCTGCTGATCGGCATCTGGGGTGGTCCGCGCAAACTGTACGCGGCAATCAAGTTTTTCCTATACACCCTGGCCGGCTCGGTGCTGATGTTGCTGGGCATTCTCTTTTTATATTTCCATCACCACAGCCTAACGCAGGTTTTTACATTCAGCATTCCTGAGCTTTATAAAACTGCGCCACAAATTTACTCCGATCCTGCCTACGGCCCCACCGTCTCTACGCTGTTATTCTTCGCATTTTTCTTCGCGTTCGCCATCAAGGTGCCGATGTTCCCCTTCCACACCTGGCTGCCCGATGCGCACGTGGAAGCTCCGACGGCGGGTTCGGTGATCCTGGCCGGCGTTTTGCTGAAGATGGGGACCTACGGATTTATCCGCTTCTCGCTGCCGTTTTTCCCTGACGTACTCACGCACACCAAGGTCCGCGGCTGGATGATCGCGCTTTCGCTGATTGCCATCCTTTACGGCGCGCTCGTATCGCTCATGCAGAAGGATATGAAGAAGCTGGTGGCGTACTCTTCGGTGAGCCATCTCGGCTTCTGCACGCTGGGCATCTTCGTGCTTACGCCGCTTGGCTTGAGTGGTTCCGTGTTGCAGCAGATCAATCACGGTATTTCGACCGGCGCGCTGTTCCTGATCGTCGGCATTCTCTATGAGCGTCGGCACACGCGCGAGATCTCGGAGTACGGCGGTATTTCGAACGTGATGCCCGTCTACGCCACCATTACGTTGATCATGTTCCTTTCGTCGATGGGATTGCCGCTACTCAACGGTTTTGTTGGCGAGTACTACATCATGCTGGGAACGTTTATGGTGAGTTGGAGATGGGCGGCCTGGGCCGTACCCGGAGTTGTGCTCGCCGCGGCCTATCTGCTGTGGCTTTACCAGCGCGTTTTCTTCGGCACGGTCACCAACCCCAAGAACGAGAAGCTGCACGACCTGACCCCGCGCGAAGTGTTGACGTTCGCGCCCCTGCTCATCATGGCTTTTTGGATCGGTCTGTATCCCAAACCGTTTTTCAAAATCCTCGAGCAGCCCGTGAATCAGATCATGGCGGATGTCCATCGGGTGCCGGTCGATCGTAATTTCAATGCGGCTCTTCAAACGGAAAAGATGATTACCCCGGTTGCCACGACCGCGATGGCAAACGACCTGGCCTCGACAATGCAACCGGCCGTCGCGCAGACGAAAAAGCTGCAATCGATGAAGGGGAAGAACTAGTGGGCGCGCTCGCCTTCAGCAGCATTGATTACTTGCTGGCCTTGCCCATTACGCTGCTCACGCTGTTTGCGCTCGGCATCCTGCTCATCGATCTCATGCTCCCGCCCGAGTCGAAGTGGGTGAACCCGTTCGTCGCGCTCATCGGCGTGGGTTTCGCAACCGGAGGCGTGGTAAGAATTCAGTTCTTCATGCAGACCACAGCGACCGCATCCATGGGTTCGCTCGCCATGATGCGCACCATGCTGGTGGACCGGTCATCGATCTTTTTCTTCTATCTTTTTCTCGCGGGCGCGGGCATTTCCATCCTCATGTCGATGCGTTACATGAAGACGGAGCATGAAAACCACGGCGAGTATTACTCCCTGATCCTGCTTTCGGTCGTGGGCATGATGTGCTTGGCCTCCGGTTTTGACATCGTGCTGATTTTTATCGGCTTGGAGTTGATGGCGATCTCCACCTACGTTCTCGTAGGATTCCTGCGCCGCAACCGCCGCTCCAATGAAGCGGCGCTGAAGTATTTGTTGCTGGGTGCGTTTTCGTCCGGCATTTTTGCTTATGGTCTGTCGCTGATCTACGGGCTCACCGGAAGCACGAACCTCGGCGTGATCGGCGCGAAAATCGCGCAGGGTTTTGCCAAAGATCCGCACAATCCGGTGGTGATCGTTGCATTACTCACCACGATGACCGGTCTGCTGTTCAAAATTGCTGCGATCCCCTTCCACCAATGGGCCCCGGATGCTTACGAAGGTGCGCCCACCTGCATCACGGGCTTCATGTCCGTCTCGGTGAAGGCCGCGGGATGGGCGATGCTGTTGCGCGTGCTCGGATGCACCTACCCGACTTATCCCAATCTTATGATTGGGCTCGCGGCGTTGCGGCCCGTCTACGTTCCACTGCTGGTCTTCGTTTCCATCGCGACCATGACTGGCGCGAACTTGGCCGCGCTCACTCAAACCAATACCAAGCGCCTGCTCGCCTACTCTTCCATCGCGCACGTGGGCTATATGCTGCTTGGCCTGATTGCCGGCACGGCCACCCTGCTCAGTCCCGACGGCGTAAAGGGCATTCTGATTTATCTGCTGGTTTATACGTTCATGAACTTGGGCGCGTTCGGCGTGATCACTTCGCTACGCCACCGCAACGTAATCGGCGACGAGCTCGACGATCTGAACGGTCTCTACTCACGCGCTCCGGTCGAAGCGGTGCTGATGCTGATTTTTCTGCTCTCGCTCGCCGGGATTCCACCGCTGGCCGGCTTCTGGGGTAAATACTTCATCTTCCTCAGCCTCATCGAAACCGGACATTACGCGCTTGCGTCGCTTGCTGTCCTCTATTCCGTCTTCGGTCTTTATTACTATTTGAAGATGGCCAACGCCATGTTCATGGGCCAACCAGAAGAGAAGGGTTTGCTGCCGGTGAGTTGGTCCATGCGCGCCGCGCTCGCTATGACTGCGGTCGCTACGCTCGTTATCGGAATCATGCCCGACCGCTTCATCCAGGTGGTGAACTGGTCGCTAGGGTTGGCACAGAGTCCCGCGGTCGCCAAGTTGATGCATTAAAATCCTCTCTGGTAGCTCATCCGAAATGTGTCCTGCCGATCCAGAGCCCAAGGGCGATAACTCCGACCGCAAGGAGAACTTCTGGGTCCAGGCCGCCCGGTATAGTCAATTGGCAGTTATTTTTCCCGCCGCTCTCGTGGTGGGATGGCTGGTTGGCTCAGCACTCGACCGCTGGCTACATACCACGTGGCTCTATCTTGCGGGCATCCTGTTGGGCATCGCCGCCGGTTTCATCGAACTGGTCCGCTCCGTATTGCGTGATACGAAATGAAGCGCAACGTAAAAGGAAATCGCTGTTCAGGCTGGAAGCTTCGTCGCGTACCATGTGTGCATACCCAACGGTGCCGATGCCTGACATAGTACAAGCCGAATCAACCCCGCAGCCTGCCGCGGAATATTTTTACTCCGGCGCTCTGCTCCGCATCCGCCGATTCATGATGGTACTCGCCCCGTTGTTGGTTGCGGCGGCCTGGGTGAAGTTCGGTCTGCGTCCAGCCGGTGGCTTCGCCTTCGGTTGTGCCATCGCCTATCTCAATTTCTATTGGCTGAAGCGGGTGATCGCCGGCTTTGCCGATCGCGCCACCGGCACCGCCACATCGCAATCAGGGCAGGGAATCGTGTTTCGTTTTATGGTGCGCTACTTTTTGATGGCACTGGGCGCCTATGTTATATTGACTGTTTCACCCGCGAGCCTGAACGGGCTTCTTGCGGGCTTATTTTTGCCCGTAGCTGCGATTGCATGCGAGGCAGTTTACGAGTTGTACGCAGCATTGGTTCGTGGCCTTTAGCAAGGACGGCTGGCGGTTAGAAGCTTCTTATGCCTGAACAACTCTGGTTCACACACATCTTAAACCAGCTATTCGCGGGTCCGGTAACGGCTTTCCTGCGGGTCTTGCATCTTGAGCCCAAGTACCCAACCGCTCCCATTCCGAATACATTCGCGATGGAGCTTCTCGTCTTCTTGTTTTTGCTGGTTGTGTTTCTTCTCGTTCGTTCGCGTCTTTCCGTCGACCGTCCTGGTGGGTTGCAGCACTCGTTCGAAGGCATCGAGGGATTCATTCAGGATCAGAGTGACGAGATCATCGGCCACCACAGCGAGGCCTACACTCCGTTCCTGGTTGCGCTCGGCTTCTTCATTTTGTTCTGCAACCTCATCGGTGTGATCCCCGGCTTCGAGTCGCCGACCGCCGTGCCCATCGTTCCCTTGGGCTGCGCTATTTGCGCTTTTGTGTACTACCAGACGCAGGGATTCAAGCACGCTGGAATCGGCTACCTGAAGCACTTCCTCGGGCCCTCGGATTCGACGATGTCGATTTTCATCCGTCTTCCGCTGGCCTGTTTGTTGC
>JBAPQU010000565.1:0-6066 GCA_049280795.1 Candidatus Sulfotelmatobacter sp. | reverse complement strand
GGCCGCTGACGATTCCTGACACCACGCTGGCCATCAATTCGGACAAGCCCATGTCGCAGCGCGTGGTGCATTACGAGATCGACGCGAAATACGACGCAGATCAGCACACCGTCAACGCCACGGAGGTGCTCACCTATCACAATCTGACCGGACAGGCGCTGGATCATTTTCCGTTTCATCTTTATCAAAATGCGTTTCAACCGAACTCAACCTTCGTGCGCGAAGCTAAAGTTGCCGGCAATCGCGATACCGGGTATGACAAGTGGGAAGCGAAGGAATACGGGTCGGAAGACATCAAGAGCCTGGAAGTGGTAGGACAAGGCGATTTGACTTCGCAGATTCAATACATTCAGCCCGATGACGGAAACAAAGACGACAAGACAGTAGTCGACGTGCATTTACCGAAGCCGGTTGCTCCGGGTGATTACCTGCAGTTCAAGATTGCATTCCAGACGAAGTTTCCCGAGACGCAGGCTCGGTCGGGCTGGAAGCGCGATTTTGTTCTGGGCGGGCAATGGTTTCCGAAAGTTGGAGTGTGGTGGCACGGAGCCTGGAACTGCCATCAGTATCACGCAATGACCGAATTCTTCGCCGACTTCGGCGTGTATGACGTCAAGCTGACGGTACCTCAATACGAAGTGGTAGGGGCAAGTGGCGTGAAAGTGGGAGAAGTGAACAATGCCGGCAACACGAAGACGGTGGCTTATCACGGCGACGATATTCACGACTTTGCCTGGACCGCGAGCCCACGCTACAAAGTAAAAGAAGACGGCGTATTCCAGGGACAAATGGGCCCGGTTCACATGCGCATCCTGATGCAGCCCGCGCATTGGAGTCAGGTCGAGCGGCATGAAAAAATTCTGCGCGAGTCGTTGGAACATTTTGAGAACTGGTACGGACCCTATCCTTACAAGACGATCACGCTGGTCGATCCCGAGCCGGATTCGGCTGCGGGTGGAATGGAATATCCCACGTTCATAACCGGCGACTCGAGCTGGTTTATGCCGGAGGGTTTGCACCTGCCGGAATTGGTGGTGGAACACGAGTTTGGGCACCAGTATTGGTATGGCATGGTGGCAACTAACGAATTCGAAGATGCCTGGATGGACGAAGGCATCAACAGCTACACGGAAGTGAAGGTGCTGGATTCGATTCTCGGTAAGAACACTTCCATCATGAATATGGCAGGCGCCACCGCGGGGGAACGTGAGACGCAGCGGCTGGGTTACATCCGAGTGGCCGACATCGATCCCATCGCCGAGAAAGCCTATGACTATTACAGCTATGGATCCTATGGTGGAATCACTTACGGCAAGACGGCCTGCGTGCTGCTGACGCTGGAGAGCGTCATCGGCGAAGACACGATGGCGAAGGCGATGCGCACGTACTTCATGAAGTATCGCTTCACTCATCCCACCAAGGAAGATTTCCTGAAGACGATTGAGGAAGTTTCCGGCAAGGATTTGCGCTGGTACTTCAACCAGGCGATCTACGGCTCGCCGGTGATGGATTACGCAGTGCTGAAGGTCGAGTCCTTCCCGGTGAACTGGTACGAAGAAAAAAAGGATGCCGGCAAGAAGGATGATCATAACGAAGACACCGTCTATCGCTCCTATGTCTGGCTGCAACGCAAGGGAGATTTTGTGATGCCGGTCGATGTCGAGGTTAAGTTCGAGAACGGCGAAAAAGTTCGCGAGCACTGGGATGGCGCGAGCCGGTGGACGAAGTTCACCTACGAGAAGAAATCCAAGGTCGAATCGGCCGAGATTGATCCGGATCACAAAATCGCGTTTGACCGAAACGATTTCAACAACAGCTATACCGACGAAGCCAACGGAAAACCAGCCCGCAAGATTGAGAATTACTGGCAGTTTATGACCCAGTGGATTGGCCAGGCGCTGGCCTGGTGGGCGGTTTAAGGGGACACGATGAGTGAGAATAAAGGATTGTTGAGTGGCGGCTGGAGCATGGTGGCGCGCAACAAGCGCTACGTTTTTTGGTTCTATGTGCTGAATGTGCTGCTGGCAAGATTTGGCGCGGCCGCATTCGGCAATCAAGTTCACGAAATTCTCGACCACAGTTTGCATTCCGCCCGGCTGGTGCAGGGTTTTGATGTAAGCGTTCTCATCGAGATGTTTGCACGGCCGGAGTTTGGACCGACTTCGGCATCTGTGGGGGCAGCAGCGGTTTGTGCAGTGCTCTTCTTCTTCGCGACCGCTTTGTTCATGCCTGGAGTTCTGCAAGGCTATGCCTCAACTTACCGGCTTCCGCGGGAGGATTTCTTCCGCGCCTGCGGACGCAACTTATGGCGGTTTGTGCGGCTGCTGATCGTGGCTGGCATTGTGATGGGAATTGCGGCTGCGGCGCTGTTCGGCATTCGCGCTGCATTGTTGAAGAAGGCTGCGGAAAGCACGAATGAGTTGTTGCCGTTCTATGTCTCGATGGCATGCCTGGCCTTGATCTTTCTGGTGATGGCGGCGCTGCGCATCTGGTTTGATCTGGCGCAAGTGGACGTGGTCTTGAGCGACCAGCGCGCAGTACGAAAATCAATTGGTACAGCTTTCCGGCATACCTGGAAAAACCTGGGACGCCTGCTTGCAAGTTATGTAGTGACTACGATTTTTGCAGCTGTCGTGCTGGTGGGCGGGCTCCTTGTGTGGATGAAGTTTGTTCCGCCTGCCAGCGTGGTGGGCGCGGTCGTCGTCAGCCAGTTAACGCTGCTGTTGTTGTTGGTACCTCGTTTCTGGCAACGCGGTGTGGTGGTGACGTACTACCTGCAGAATATGGTTGCGCCGATCGTAGTGCAGTCATTCACGCCCGCGCCGGTTGTGCTGCCGGTGGTTAGCGAGCCGGTTCCTGCGCCAGTGGTTCCCAGCGCACCGCCGGAGCCGCAGGCGTCCTGATCACGAAAATTGTTCCGCCGATTGAAAGCTACAGCAGAACGATCGTGATTCCTCGATTGCGGCGACCGAGATCGGAATCGTTCTTAAGTTCGGGCTGCGATTGCAGAAGTTTCCAGGCCATCTCATCGGACTTCGACCAGTTCTCGCCGAAAATGCAGTCACGAATCTGACCGTTCTCCGTCATTTCCAGCAAACGCTTTTGCACGGCAATGCGAATGTCTCCGCCTGCGCCGGTCGAGCCGTAACCGTGGACCAGCTTTAGCAGCTTTGTTTTCTCCTGACGTGCGAGAACCAGTTCGCGGTCGAGGCGCTGCAGAGCTTCGTGGATATGGGGCATGTCGGACTTGAGGTTTACTGTTTTCACATTGTGGATTCCGACAGGGAAATAAAGTTCGGGGCGTCGTCGCGGGAGCATTTCGACGCCTCGCTCGGCGCGGCTGAAATTGGGGGTACCCCTATTCTAATCTCCGTTATGGAATCATCACGTTAGCAGGAAATTCTCCGCAAAATACGTTTTTCAAAGAGCTTACATACTAAAATATTTGAAACAAACGACTTGGGTCGCGACGAGATGGCTTGTGCCAACCGTCATGGCCTCGATCATCATTGCGCATGAAGAGGGCTGTGGACAAGGTTAGATGTCACAGTGGACGGGAGGATTTCTTTACTTCGGTCTGGCGTCGGAGGCTTTCAGGTCGGCGATCAAGCGCTGGAAGGCTTTCTGATAGGAGTCGTGGTTCTTCCAGTTGCTGAAGTCGGGGATGAAGTACTCGCGAATCTCGCGGGCGGAATCTTTTCCGGCGTCAGCGTCGAAGCACTCCCAGTCGCGTAGAGTTTCAAAGGACGCTAGCCGGATGGGGAACAGGACGCGGTGCTGGTCGCGCACCTCGCGCTTGCGGGCCTTGGCGATTTCCGTCTTCACCCACTCGCTCTCCATGCTGTGCGGCGACAGGATCAGCAGCAACTTTGTCGTGCAGGCGGATGGCTTCGTCGATCTGTTCGTGGAGTTTCTTGCCGCTTTGGATGTCGTGTGGTGCGAACCAGCAGCGCACGCCTTTGTTTTGAAGATCGGCGTAGAGGCGGTCGGCAAAGGCTTGGTCCTTGGTGGAGTAGCTGATGGGGTAGGTGTAGCCCAATTGGCGGAGCAACTGACCTTAATGAATGGTTGCTCAGTCGCCCATGGGACTTTCCAATGACTCACGTGCTCTGTCGTACTGCAAAATGTTTCCCTTTCTTTGCGAACAAGTGAGAGTTAAATGGGAGAATTCTACTGGCAGAGAGCGCCAGCCTCGTCGAGCACAAAGGCATCGATTTCAACTTGCACGCCGTCCCCAAACCGGTGAGAGCCGATTATCCGAAAGCCCACAATGTCCGTACGTTTTCTGGCATCATTACCCACAACGCTGACCTCGAACGCCAGAATTGACGCGGCGTCGTCGAGCTGTGGTGCGTCTACAAGCATATCTGCATGAGACGACAGGCTCGGCAGAACCACATCGAGATTTCTGATTTCCCAGCCGACCGTCCAGCAACCAGCTCGAGCGGTAACCAGCCCCGGCGGAGTCCGGTAGAGCTTCATGGGTTCCATATCGCCAGTAGGACCACCAGTCCACTCGACAAACTGCCCGCCGACTTTAGTGTGGTATTGGCCGGAGGAGTGGTAAGAACTGTGAGCTTCAGGCGTGCTGCAATCGGAGTAGTTCACGTAGATATCTTCAGTCACAATACGAACGTCGAAAGCCTTTACCAGCTGCCCACTAAGCGTTCGAATTCCTACGACGCACGCTATTGGTACCTGAGGTAGCGACATACGGCACATTTGACCTTCTTTTTACTGAAGCGGACGGGTACCAGGAAAGTTACCGTGGTCATGTGAAGTCCAAGTCATGTCTACCCAGATTGGAGTGCTTTGTCCGTAGAATTATGGATCGCAGGGGAGGAAAATGCCCTATGAAAAAGCTAGCTGCCATCTTCGCATTGCTCACGATGGGCGCAATGGCGCAAGACATAGAACACGCACCGACCGCCGATCAGTGTCACGCCGACATATCCGTCTGGTACGGCGAAAGCAAAACCGATATAGCAGCGCTCTCCGCTCACACGTTAGACGTTCGTCGGCATGAGGCGTGGCAGTGTTCCGCCGTGCTCAAGGACCCTCAAGAGCGAGAGAAGGCTTTCGGAGAAGCCAACGTATACATTTCACATCTTCAAGAGAGGATGCTCAACTTCATTAAGCGCCACGGCTTCATGCAGCAGTTCGCCGATGAGGATGAGAAAGGAGTGCGGTAAGCGATGAACGTGGAAGAATGTGCAAATCAGCAACTAAAGGCGGAATTTCCGTTGATGTTCGGCGAGAAGCAGCCAGTTTCAGTTAGGCTCGCCGAAATTAAGAGAGCAGAAGAACTGTTGGGTCGTGACAATCGGACCGATCCTGCGGGTGTCGCCGAAATGAGGCGGCAACTCGAAGTTTTACGGGAAACACTCACAAAAAAGTTGGGGGCTGGCACCCCGTCCTTGTCCCTGCGTTCTTTGCAGGGACAGGGCGGGGAATTTGACTTTGCTACCTTCCACTTTGCAACATTGGGGAATACAGGATAGGGAATCAAAATCCCCGCCCTGTCGCAAAAGACGCGACAAGGGCAGGGCACCCTCGCACGATGTGCATTTCTGGATACGCGAGACCCGCAATCCCTTGACGTGTATATACGAATTGGCTATTGTGTATATATCAGTAAGGAGGGGGCGCTATGGCTGTGACCATGACATCAATCCGCCTGGACACGGACTTGGCCGACGAGGCCGTGAAGGTGCTCAAGGCGAAATCCCGCACCGATGCTGTACACATCGCTCTGCGCGAAATCGTTGCGCTGAAGCGGTTCAAGAAGTTAATGAAGAAGAACGAGGGAAAGCTTTCGTTCAAAGGCTACGTTGATTGATCTGGTGATTTTCGACTCGTCGATCATCATCGACGACCTTCGGTCGCCGCGCCATCGCGAAAGGCTCCAATCCATCACCAGCGCTGTCCGGATGTCCTCAGTGGTTTTGGCTGAGTTATGGCGGGGCGCTCAAACGCCTTCGGATCGTAAGTTTCTCTCGGCTTTGGCGAAAAACCACCCAGTTCTGACTCCGACGCAAGGGAACTGGCTGGAGTCAGGCGAGATAC
>JBAPQU010000564.1:0-13256 GCA_049280795.1 Candidatus Sulfotelmatobacter sp. | reverse complement strand
AAACCGAAGCGCGTCCCGCCCAGCGGAGGAATTTTCGCTGAAACTTTCCATCAATATCGAATGCTTACCGCGCTGGTGATCGTTCTCATTGTTGCCGCGCTGCTCCTCGTCTATCGCCCGGTGCGCGCGCTATTCCACTCTTCCACTGCGAGCAATGCGGCTACATCCCAATCCGGAGGACTGCCCCAAACTAAAATCCTGGCTGTACTTCCCTTCACCTCCGCCAACGCCGACCCCAAACTCATTGCTCTCGGCCAGGGACTCGTCGAAAGCGTCGCCGCCAAGCTCGGCAAGCTCACTGAGGATCGCGCCTTCGAAGTCATCCCGCCCCGCACCCTGCAGGAGAGAAAAATCTCCGCCCTTCCCGATGCCGCCCGCATGTTCGGCGCAAATCTCGGCCTCGCCCTCACGCTCGCGCCCCAGTCCGACACGCTGGTCAAAGTCACCTACTCTGTGCTGAGCGCGCAAACCGGCACTCCAGTTGGCAGCGGCTCCCTAACCGTCCCCATCAGCGACGCTTTTTCGGTGGAACAAAACGTCTCCGATGGAGCTGTCAAAGCCTTGCGCTTGCAATTGCTCCCGGAAGAAGAAGCCGCGCTGAAATATCACGGCACCGACCAATCCGCCGCCTATGAGTATTACTTGCAGGCCCAAGGTTACCTGCTCGATAACAAGGCCGAGAATCTTGATAATGCCGCCCTGATGGCCCGCGAAGCCCTCAGGCTCGACCCGAACTTCGGCATGGCCAAAGCCGTCCTCGGAGAGAGCTATTGGCGCAAGTACTCTGACACGAAACAGACGCAATGGATTGCTCCGGCGCAAGCCGGCTGTAGTGACGCCGTCAAACTCGGCAACGCTGGCGCCGCCGGCCACATTTGCGTCGGCCATATCGACGCCGGAACTGGACATTACCCCGAGGCTGCGGCTGAGTTTCAGCTCGCGCTCGGGCTGGAACCTACGAATGAAGAAGCCGCTGTTGGCTTGGCGCATGCCTACGAACGCGATGGCAAGATCACCGAAGCCGAAAAGGCGTACCAGCAGGACGTTCAAGCCCATCCCAATAGCCGCTACAGCTATAACGCTTTCGGCCAGTTCTACGCCAGCCGCAATCAATACGAAAAAGCACTGGAGATGTACCGGAAAGTGATCGCGATTGCGCCGGAATGGTATGGGACTTATGTGAATGTCGGAGCCATCTACAGCAACATGGGTCAATACGAGAAGGCGATCGATCCTTTGAAAAAATCCATTGCCATTCGCCCCAGCTATGCGGGATACGATAACCTCGGAGCTGCCTACTATGGCCTGAACAAGTTTGCCGACGCCGCTGCGGCCTTCGAAGAAGCTACGAAGCTCGATCCCCAGCAATATGTGACCTGGGGAAACCTGGGCGCAGCCCTGTACTATGGGGGTAAGAAAGAACAAGCGCTCGCGCCGGAGCACAAAGCAATCGAACTGGCTTTGACGGAATTAAAAGTCAATGCCCACGCCCCGGATGTGCTCAGCGCTTTGGCGGGCTACTATGCCCAGTTGGGTGATCGTAAGAATGCGTTGCTCTATCTCGGACAGGCCCTGCAGTACGGGCACAACGACAAGGAAATACTGATCGACGCAGCGGGAGCGTACAGCCAGCTAGGCGAAACCGGCCTGGCGATCGAATGGCTGGCCAAGGCCGTGCAAGCCGGCTACACGATCGACAAGATTCGCGGAGATCCCGAGTTCTCCAACCTGGTGGACACTCCCGGTTTCCAGCAGTTGATAAAGTCTTCCCCTCGCTAGACTCCCGGCACGATTGCGGCCGGGAAGGGCCCTGGTAAAAATTCCAGCCTATGGTGAAGGCTTCCAGTTGAAGCCGATTCCATGGCTATCTGAAAGGAACATAAACATGCCTCGTCAAAATCCACAACTTTGCGCGACTAATTTCAATGCGGGAGAGGGCGACGAAATACAGTGGCTAAACCCGACTCCGAACTGCATCGTCAGCCAATCTGGAACCGACACATTTCCATTTGCGAGTATTCCTCCCAGCATCGGCAATTCGATCAACATTTCACCAAGCCCTCCCATCCCTGTACCCAAGGTCTTGGTTGTAGTGCCTTCTTCAGCCACACCCTACAATTACGTGATCAGCTGCTGCAACGATGACCAGGCTGTTCACACCGTAACCGTCGGCGATGGCGGCGCGGCTCGTAAGTCTTAAACAATAATGTGTCCGTCGCGGGCAATTCTTTCCGTCCGCGCCGGACACTCTTCCCCTACTTCTTTCCACTCCAAAATCTACCCACTCCCACCCGCACCTGCACCGTATTCAATCCCGGATTAAAATTCGCCAGCCCCGCATTCGAAATATGCAGATAACGTAACTCCACGCTCCAGTTATATTTTTCGCCCAGCACGTGCGTCCCCAACGCTGCCGCCGAGGTAAAGTTCACCGTGTCCGTATAAGTCGGCACACTATGATTGCTGAACAGCGTCCCCCCACTCAACTCGAAATACGGAGACAGCCTTCCCCGCCGCTCGAAATTCCACTTCAGCGCAAAGGGATTGAATCCCACTCCATACGCCGTATTCGCCGGCTGAAAAATCAGATACGCCGGCTCCGCATCCACCGCATACTCAAATCGTCCCCGCAAGACCCACGGCAGATGCGCCTCCGTGAGCACCCATCCATAGCGCAACCCAACATCAAAAATTCCGGTATTCGAAGTCCCGCCCGGCACCGAGTATCCGCCTCCGGCCCACACCTGCACTTCATGTCCACCGTATTCCGGGCCAGCCTGCGCGAAGCCCGCGCCAGCCGCTGCAATAATAATGACAAGAAGGAAAGATAACCTCCAGAAACACGGAATCACAAAACCGCCCCACGCATGCGCTACTCTCATGGTGTACGAGGTTGCCCCACTCGCGCCATTTTTGCAACTTGTCCGAGCTTCCTGTACAGGCAGTCCCTGAAATGCTCATGTGGGGATTGTTGTGGGGACAGCCGCCCCGGCTGTCCGTCGAGCGCAGCTCGAACTGCTTTTTCTGAGCCATATTCCGAGAAGTCTGCAAAGAAAAAGAGCATGGCCCGAAGCCACGCCCCATGTACTCGACACCAAACTTTTTCCGCCGCCGCTACGCTACGCGATTCCGCCGACCGCCTTTTTCCCACCAAACCGCCGGATCTTCCGGCCGATTCAGCATTTGCGACAGCTCTTTCTTGATCTCCGCCAAACGGTTGGCACGCATCTCCACCGCCGACTGGTCGATCTGAGTATCCGACCCCTTGCCCGTAAAGCGGGCGTTCATGTTCCGCAAATCCGTGATTTCCTGACGTAGGCTGGTGAGGTGTTCCAATATGTATGGCATAGCTTCAATCTTAACCCAGATTTCGCAACCCGCCGGATTATTTCCTGCCGACGCATATTCCCTCGTCGCTTTCGGGCTTGAGGACGGTTGAGATTGGTTCCGAGAGCTCAGATGATCAGTAAAAGCTGGGGGTACCCCTACCCTAGCCCGCTATTGGAATCATTGAGTTAGCAAAAAAATCCTCGCAAAATACGTCGCTTAAAAGACTTAGATATCAAAATATCCCGAATGAAGGAGTTACGGCCGATCACCACTCGGGCTCTCCAAGCTGCGTATACGGCCTGTGCTGTGACAAGGATGAACGAATTGGAATTGAGGCGCAAGGGCAGATGTCACATGGGAACTGTGGATTCTTAGCGTGTCCGGTTCTTGCCTGCTGCGCTGTAGAATTAGCTCGCAGGCTTATGGGCGACCTTTATTTCGACGATATCGAAGACCGCTCCTACACCGATGAGATGATCTTGTCGGACGTGGAAGCGCTCGTAAAATCCGGCCAACGCGAGGGACAGTCATCGACTACAAGAGCGATGTCTCCGAGCAGGACAATTGGCCACAAACGGTTGCAGCCTTTGCTAACAGCTTTGGCGGGCTTATTATCTTTGGAATTGAAGGCAAGAACGATCAACCATGTCGAGTCACCGGCTTTGATCCAAAGGGCATAGAAATCAAAACGAAGCTCGCGAGCCTGGTGATTGACCGGGTTCAACCACGTCCGGATTTTTCCGTCAGGATCGTCACCGTTGACAAGGCCACTAAGAGAGAGTTCGCTCTGGTGCGCGTCGCCGAGGGAAGAAGCCCGCCGTACATGCACTCAAAAGATCAAGAGCATCGAGTTTACGTGCGAATCGGGGCGCAGAAGGCGGAGGCGGACTACCTCCAACTCTTGAGTTTATTCGACAAACGAGAAAGGATCACCCCACATTTTTGAAGGTTCTCCCGAGGGAGCATTTGGTACGGACCCCAATTTCTTTGTCCCTAGTACCGACGATGAGAACCGGGCAAGCCCTCAATTCTTTCGGTTCGTGCTGATCCCCCCAAACGATCTTGCACCCATTCGCCTCAGCGGGGAAACAGAGCGGCGTTTTGCCCAATGTATCCACGATATCCGAAGTAGTGGGGGCACCATACCATCAATCCGATCGCGGGATGCGACGGTGTTTCGAGTCTCGGGCGAGGCTTATCGAGAACAGAGATTTGCCTTGTCAACATTCGGGCCTGCGGGCTTTATCTCCTATCCTTTCATCCGAATGAACACGGGGCCAAAGTTCGTACCCGAGCATTTTTGCAAATATCTGCTCGACTTTCTGTGCGTTTCATCCCTCTTCTATGAGAAGGCGGTGCGATTCTACGGGTCTTTTCAGCTT
The DNA here is from genome assembly GCA_049280795.1 of Candidatus Sulfotelmatobacter sp. GTDB lineage: Bacteria > Acidobacteriota > Terriglobia > Terriglobales > Acidobacteriaceae > Sulfotelmatobacter. The sequence continues at coordinate 8,544 of JBAPQU010000564.1, read as the reverse complement.
TACGTCACGATGACGATTACGGGAGGAGCTGATATCTTTGACGGCCTGCCAAACCATCTTTCAGATCGAGTCGGAGGGGCTTACCTGTTTGATCCTCCGTTAAACCACATCTCTCAGCATGTGCAAACCGGGCTAGAAGTCTCTATGCACCCAACGTTGGCTGGTCGCCTACAAGAATACTTGGAAACTGTGATGACCGATATCGCGCGACCGCACGGCAGCGTCCTGAGCGCGGGATTTGAGACCAGCATGAAAGAGGATGTAGACGGTGCCGTATCGCGACTTCTGGCCGCAAGGCTGAAGTGACGACGAGAAAGCGTTGCCCAATTTTTTACCTGGTGTTTCATAACGTCAATGCTGCTTCCGACTGCGCTATCCGGCGTACATGAATTTTATTTTCCCGCTTACGCGTCTGCGCAATATCGTAGGACGATTGCATCCGCATCAACGTGTCCATCTTCACGCCGAAGGCTTTCTCGATGCGGAGCGCCATCTCCCCGGAAAGGCTGGCTTTACCATTGAGCAGGCTGGATAATGCTGGCCGGGAAACGTGAAGCGCCGCGGCGGCCGCGGTTACCGTGAGGCCGGCAGGCTCGACAATTTCAGTCCGTATAAAATCGCCGGGATGTGGCGGGTTCTTCATCGGCATGGCATTTGCTCCATAGTGTTAGTGATAATCTTCCAAGTTTAAGTCGACGATTTCTCGCTCCACAAGATCGACGACAAACGTGAGCCGCCGGTTCCGCGTTACGCTGAGGCTCCATGTACCCCTGCGGTCGCCAGTTAGCATATGGACCTTCCACGAAGGCAGTGCCCGCAATTCCTCGGGGTCTTGCATGTCATCGAGAAACGCCAGCATCTTGCGCAGCTTGCCAACCGTATCCGGCGGAACGCCCTTGGCGACATCCTCAGCGTAGAGCAGCTTCAAACCTTTATGGGTGAAGTTTCGTATCTTCACTTCCAGTAGTGTAGCCTGTAACTTAACGCTTTTCAATAGCTCGAGTCGGGCGTGAACCGCAAGCCCTTGACAACTCCCCACTCACATCTCTACAATTAGCACTCAGTAGGCGAGACTGCTAACAGCCCGCCCTAACCCATAACAATTCATAGGTTTACGTAAAGTCAACCTTCGATAAACATTGAAAGGAGTTGCAACCATGGCTAAATTCAGCCCACTACATGACCGCATTCTGGTACGGCGCGTGGAGGAAGCTTCCACCACCCGAGGCGGCATCATCATCCCCGACAGCGCAAAAGACAAACCGCAAGAGGGTATCGTCGTTTCCACCGGCAAAGGCCGCACCAACGATGAAGGCAAGACCTTCCCCCTCGCCGTTCACGAGGACGACCGCATCCTGTTCGGCAAGTATTCCGGCACCGAGATCAAGATCGATGGCGAAGATTTCATCATCATGAAGGAAGACGAAGTCCTCGGCATCCTGACCGGCGCAGCCAGCTCGACCGGCAGCGGCAAGAAAGAAACCGTCGGCGCCAAGCGCTAACAGTCGACGTGAATTCTGAAAGTGGGTGCTGGAGGTTTTCTTAGTGGACCTTCGTGCCCTTAGTGGTTAACGATCTCAATATCTGAAGGAGAAAAGCATCATGGCAAAACAAATCGTACACGGAGAAGAGTCCCGCCAGGCCATCCTGCGCGGCGTCAATCTTCTTGCCGACGCTGTAAAGGTTACCCTCGGCCCCAAGGGCCGCAACGTTGTGATTGAAAAGAAATTCGGTTCGCCGACCATCACCAAAGACGGCGTCACCGTAGCCAAAGAAATCGAACTGAAGGACGGCCTCGAAAACATGGGCGCCCAGATGGTTCGCGAAGTCGCTTCGAAGACTTCGGATGTTGCCGGCGATGGCACCACCACCGCAACCGTTCTCGCCCAGGCGATTTATCGCGAAGGCGTGAAGACCGTTGCTGCCGGCGCCAATCCAATGGCGATGAAGCGTGGCATCGAGAAGGCCGTCGCACTGGTCTGCGGCACCTTCGACAAAAAGACCGGCGAGCGCGGCAAGGGCGAACTGGATAAGTTCTCCAAACCCGTCTCCGGAGAAATGATCGCACAAGTTGGTACGATCTCGGCGAATAACGATGAGACCATTGGCCACATCATTGCCGAAGCGATGAAGAAGGTCGGCAAGGATGGCGTCATCACAGTGGAAGAGTCGAAGACGCTGGAGACACAGTTGGAAGTGGTCGAGGGCATGCAGTTCGACCGCGGATATCTGTCTCCTTACTTCGTTACCGATCCGGAGCGGATGGAAGTTGCGATCGAGAATGCTTACATCCTGATCAACGAGAAGAAGATCAGCTCGATGAAGGATCTGCTTCCGCTGCTCGAGCAGATTGCCAAGAGCGGCAAGCCGCTATTGATTATTGCTGAGGACGTGGAAGGCGAAGCACTCGCTACTCTCGTCGTTAACAAGCTGCGTGGAACGTTGCAGGTCGCGGCCGTTAAGGCTCCCGGCTTCGGCGATCGGCGCAAGGCAATGCTGCAGGATATCGCGATCCTCACCGGTGGCAAGGCCATCACGGAAGATCTCGGCATCAAGCTGGAGAACGTGCAGATCAGCGATCTCGGGCAGGTGAAGAAGATCACCATCGACAAGGACAACACTACCCTGGTCGAAGGCAAAGGCAAGCACTCGGAGATCGAAGGCCGCGTGAAGGAAATTCGCAGCCAGATCGATAAGACCACCAGCGACTACGACCGCGAGAAGTTGCAGGAGCGGTTGGCGAAGCTGGTCGGTGGCGTGGCCGTGATCAAAGTCGGCGCCGCAACCGAAACGGAAATGAAAGAGAAGAAAGCCCGCGTGGAAGATGCCATGCATGCTACGCGCGCAGCCGTGGAAGAAGGCATTGTCCCCGGCGGCGGAGTGGCGTTGGCGCGTTGCGTCGCGGCGCTCGACAAGCTGAAGCTCGAGGGTGATGAGCAGATCGGTGTCAACATCGTGAAGCGCGCCCTGCAGGAGCCGATGCGGCAGATCGTCGAGAACGCCGGCGAAGAAGGCGCGGTCGTACTCGGCAAGGTGCTCGAAGCCAAGGACAGCAACTACGGCTTCAACGCTCTGACCAACGAGTATGAGGATCTGGTCAAGGCCGGCGTGCTCGATCCGACGAAGGTGGTGCGCACTGCACTGACCAACGCGGGCTCGATTGCGTCGTTGATGCTGACCACTGAAGCGCTGGTGGCGGAGATTCCGGAAAAGAAGGAAGCTCCCGCTGGCGGCGGCGGACACGGCGGCGGCATGGAAGGCATGTACTAAAAACAGTTGCCGGCTGCCAGTTGTCGGCTGCCAGTAAAGTCAAAGGCCCTGCTCTCGCGAGCGGGGCTTTTTTCGTCTAACGCGAATCTGGCGCAAATACGCCTCGCGACTAGGGCGTGAGGGATTGCACGGCGGCTACGATTGCGGCGGCTAGGCCGGTGGCGCTGGGCGCTGCGCCTTGGGCTAAATCTTTGCTGCCGCCGCCGCGTCCGCCTAGCGAGGCTAAAGTTTGTTTGAGGAGCGCGGCCATGTCGTGGGGCTGGCCGGGGGATTGCGCGAAGACCAGCGCGGGTTGCGGCGAGTCGGTGGCTAGCAGGGCGACTACGGCGGGAGCTTGGCGGGTTAGTTTCTGGGCTAGCAGTTTTAGGAAGTTGAGGTCGCGGCCGATTAGGGTTTCTACGATTAACTTGCGGCCGTGAGTTTCGGGAGTTCCGGACAGGAGAGTTGTGGCCTGGGCGGCGGCCAGGTCTTCCTGCGACTGCTCAGCTTGTTTGCGCAGCGCGCGGATTTCGTCGAGTGATTTGCGGGCTTGCTGGGGAATGTCGTAGATGTTGGCGGAAAAGAGCGCGGCGGTTTCGGTTAGCGCGGTGAAATCGCGGCGGGCGGTGGCGACGGCGCGCTGGCCGGCAACGAATTCAATGCGGTATCCCTGGCGAACTTTTTCGGATTTGCGCAGGAGGATGCCGGCGATTTGTCCGGTATGGGCTACGTGCGTGCCGCCGCAGGCGGTTAGGTCGAAGTCGCGGATATCGATTAGGCGGAGTTGGTCGCGCTCGACAGGCGGGAGTTTGCGTAGTCCGAGGCTCGCGGCCTCATCGCGCGTAACGAAACTAATTTCGACGGGACGATTCTCGAGGACGATTTCGTTGGCGAAGCGCTCGGCGGATTCGATTTGCGTTGGCGTTAGTGAGGGCGTGTCCAAATCAATCGAGCAGTGGTCGTCAGCCATGTGGAAAGAGACGGTGGGCATGTTGAACAGGTGAACGAAGGCGGCGGAGAGAACGTGCTGGCCGGAGTGTTGCTGCATGTGGTCGCGGCGGCGGGCGGAGTCGATTTCGCCGCGGACGCGTGTTCCGGGCTGCACGTTCTTAAGCGGAGTCTCGAGATAGTGGATGACTTTGCCGTCTTCGGTATCGGCCACTTCGGTGACGCGAAGTTTTTCATCCTCGGAAATTATGCAGCCGGTGTCGTGGATCTGGCCGCCGCTGGTGGGGTAGAAGGCGGTGCGGTCGAGAATGATTGCTGGGCGAGGGGTTTCGACTACCTCGTGGACTTCGGCATCGAAGTGGTAGAGGAAGGAATCCTGGTAGTAGAGGCGGTCGGTCATGGGAATCAGTTCTTAGGATAGGTGGCAGGCGAGGGGTTATCAAGTTTTCCGAGGAAAAGCAAAATCTTTAACACAGGGGCCACGGGGGTTCACAGGGTGACCCTCGTGATCTTTCGGTTTCCGTTTTCGATGGTAGTCTTTAATGTTTGTAACCGAAACACGCCGATCTTATGGACTTTCTCGAACAACTCTTTGAGCAGCACTTCAGAAAACCAGCCTTACAAGTAAAGGCCTTGCAGGGGGAATTAGGCGGGTCGGGCCGCAGGATTTTCCGGCTTAGCAATGACGATGTGAGTGCGATTGGGATTCTGTATGACGTGCGCGGGGAGAACGTTGCGTTCGTTGAGTTCTCCCGGCATTTTCGACAGCATGGATTGCCGGTGCCGGAAATTTATGCGGAGGATTTAGATCACGGCGCGTACCTCGAACAAGACTTTGGCGATACGACGCTGTTTGAGTTTCTTTCGAAGAACCGCGTGGGAGAAAAGATTGCTCCGCAGGCGGTGGAAGCGTATCGGAAGGCGATAGCGGTGTTGCCGCGCTTTCAGATTGAGGCTGGTCGCGATTTGGATTACAGCGTTTGTTATCCGCGGGGAAGTTTTGACCGGCAGTCGATCAACTGGGATTTGAATTACTTCAAGTATTACTTTCTCCGGCTGGCCGGCATTCCATTCAGCGAGCAGGCACTGGAGGATGATTTCGATTCCCTCACAACATTCTTATTGAGCGCCAACTGCGATTATTTTCTGTACCGCGATTTCCAGTCGCGTAACATCATGCTCCACAACGGCGAGCCGTTTTTTCTGGACTATCAGGGTGGGCGCAAGGGGGCGCTGCAGTATGACGTCGCTTCCCTTCTCTACGATGCGAAGGCCGATCTTCCTCCAGAATTGCGGCAGCAATTGCTCGATCTCTATCTGGAAAAGCTCAGTGGCTATATTGAAGTTAAGCGCGAAGTATTTCTCCATTATTACTATGCCTACGTTTACGTGCGCATTCTGCAGGCGCTGGGGGCTTATGGGTTTCGTGGATTCTACGAGCGAAAGACGCATTTTCTACAGAGCGTGCCGTATGCGTTGAAGAACCTGCGCTGGCTTCTGCACAACGTGAAGCTGCCGATCGCGTTGCCGACGCTGATGGAGGCATTCAACAGTATGCTGGCTTCGGAAAAGCTGCAAGGGCTGGCTTCCGAGGCGGAAAATCTGACGGTGCGGATAATGAGTTTTTCTTTTCATCGCGGCATGCCGAAAGATGAGAGCGGGCATGGCGGCGGATTTGTGTTCGATGGCCGGGGCCTGCCGAATCCAGGGCGGGAGGAACGATTCAAATCTTTGACGGGAAAAGATGCGGCGGTAATCGATTATTTGAAACAGCAGGAGAGCGTGCATCAGTTTATGGCCAGCGTGATGTCGCTGGTGGATGCCAGCGTGAACGAATATCAGCGGCGGGGATTTAAGAGTTTGATGGTGTCGTTTGGTTGCACTGGCGGGCAGCATCGGTCGGTTTTTCTGGCGGAGCAACTGGCCAAGCGGTTGCGCGGAAGGAATGGAGTGGATGTGGTGGTAGGGCATCGCGAGTTGGAGGGGGACAATGGGATGTAGAGGCGCGATTCGAATGCTTCCGCAAAGCAGGTTCCTCACCGGGCCTTCGGCCCAGTTCGGAATGACAAGGGCTTCATTGGGGACATTGGCGCAATGAAGGCGATGATCCTGGCGGCTGGGCTGGGCACGCGATTGCGGCCGCTTACGAATGACCGGCCCAAGGCGCTGGTGGAAGTGGCGGGACGGACGCTACTCGAGATTACGCTTTCCCGGTTGCGCGAATTTGGGGTCCGTGAGGTGATTGTTAATCTGCATCACTTCGCCGGCATGGTTGTCGATTACCTGAAGAGAAATGATAACTTCGGAATGCGCGTTGAAGTTTCGCATGAACAAGAGTTGCTGGACACTGGCGGCGGATTAAAGAAGGCTGCATGGTTTTTTCTGGAAAATTCAGCGGGACTCGATGAGCCGTTCATCCTGCATAATGTCGATGTGATCAGCACGATTGATCTGGCGCTCATGGCGCAGTTTCATCGGGAGAATCAGGCTCTGGCAACGCTGGCGGTGCAGGAGCGGGAGACGTCGCGGTATCTTCTTTTTGATCCGCAGATCGGCGACCAGCAAATGCAACTTTGCGGACGGCGCGCCGGGAGTAAGCAGCAACCTGAACTCGTTCGAGCTGCCTGGGAGGTGCAGGCTCTGGCATTTTCAGGTATTCATATCATTTCGCCACGTTTCTTATCGATGATGACGGAGGAAGGCAGCTTCTCTATTATCGCCTCCTATTTGCGCCTGGCGGCTGGGGGAGAAAGCATCCGTGCGTTCCGCACCGATAAATATTATTGGCGCGATCTCGGCCGTCCGGAGAGTGTAATGCAGGCGGAGCGGGATTTTGAGAGCAAAGTTTTTTCCTAAATAGTGAACGAAAGTTAGTTCTCCAGCCGAACGAAGCTCCCACTTCTCGCAAAGGATGTGAGAAGTGGGGCACCCCAAATATGAGCCCATCACAAGAACGCCCCGCTTCCGCAAGGTTTGTGGGAAGCGGGGCTTCTTATTTTCGTCGGAATAAAACGACCAAAAGTTAACTATCGAACCTAGTGAGCTGCGCCGGCATTCTCACAAGTCTTGGAAATGTGTTTGAAGGAAGTGACGTCGATAGTTTGCTGGGCGGCGCCGGTTTGTGACATCGAACCGTTGGGGTTCTCACCACTCGTCGATGCGGAGGCCGAGCTCACGGTGCCGGTCACTTTCATCTCGTGGCCAACGTGATCGCTCAGCTTCGCCGTGTCTCCGGTCAGGCGATAACTTTGGCCGTTGGTGGCAGTTAGAGTGTAGGACCCGTCCGAACCGCTCAAGCAGCCCTTAATCATTTGCTGGCCGCCGGCGCTTACTGCCGTAGCTTGGCTCGATGTTTGGCTTGGCGTGGATGAATTTGAATCCTGCGCCAGAGCCCAGGACGTACCGAGCAGCAGCATGGAAATCAGTAGTAAATGTCGCATAAGGAACCTCCAGAATCCTTTCATATATGACGTTACGAAATGGCTCTCTAGCGATGATCTTCGGCTTGCCTGTGCGAAGTCGCAATACGGGGTTTGCCCGAGCTGGGTATGAATTTTTGTTTTTAAGAGTACACGCCAGACCGTAGGATTTGCGGCCGCTTATGGGGCGTCGGGAAGTGTGTACTCGAAGTCGTAAGAATGTTTTCCTTCGGCGATGTTGATGGCCATCTTGCCAGAGAGACCTTCCATTTGACCTGTCCCCGAATCAGGAACCACGGTGACGCTGAGTTGTGGAACGCCGCGGTTGAGGGTTCCGGAATGCTGCAGCGCGAAACTGCCACTGCGGACGCCGCTCGCTGTGCGCAAGCTTCCCGTTACGCGCTCAATCGCGACATAACCGGCTGAGCCTTTAGTCTCGGTCATCGCAGTCAGCATCTGGCCTTTGCTGGTGGCTTCGAGATCTCCGTGGAATTGCTTGTCGATGGACATGCGGCCAATGGTCGGGTCGCCGACTTTGTCATCCGATTGCGGGACTAGTTTTACGTCGAATGGTCCGGTGGCGTGAGCCGGCATGGATGTTCCCTTCTGAACTGGAGCGGTCTTTGTCTGCGCGGGCTCGGTCTGTGCATGCGCGGAAGAAGGCGAGCCCAGACAGAGAAGCGCCCCGGCAACGGCGATTGCAATGACCCAGACATGAGCAACGCAAGAACGCAACTTCATGCCGTATTGTCGTCTGAAGTAAGGCGACGGGTCAATTTTTCAGCGGCGCGTGTCGACGGTTTCTCCTTTTTCCAGATAATCGGTCAGCTGCAATCGCGTTACTTCTCGGTGAATTTCTTCAGCATTTCGAGCACGCCGGGCCACCCGCCGCTGTAATCCTTGCGCGCCACATTCTCCTGTGCTAGGC
>JBAPQU010000563.1:0-1996 GCA_049280795.1 Candidatus Sulfotelmatobacter sp. | reverse complement strand
TCACCCCATCCGCCTTGGCTTGCGCAACGGCGTAGGCAAATGCGGGGGTGGGCGCGGCTTCAGTCACGACCATGGGCGTTATACCGTGTCTTGCCAAGATTTCAGCACCCATGGCACAAAAAGTCTCGCCCAAAAATCGAGGATCGCGACCCACGATTACTCGTGCTCCTTGCGGCTTCTGCCCGGCTACGTAACGCGCAATCCCGACCACAGCGCGCCGCACGGTAGCGAAGGTAAATTCCTCCGCCATGACGGCGCGCCAGCCCGATGTGCCAAACTTGATTTGCGTTAGCATGGTCTGCTCTCTGACCGTAAGGTGCTACCCTCTCAGCTGTGGTTGGCTGTCTGATCGCCGAAAGCTGCCAGCCGATTTTATATGACCGACAAACGAATCGTCCTTACCACCGCAGGCTCGGAAGAAGAAGCGGGTAGAATCGCGCGTCACCTGGTGGAGCAGCGCGTCGCAGCCTGCGTCAACATCGTCCAGCAGATCACATCGATTTACCGCTGGCAGGACAAAGTAGAAGAGGCACGCGAATGGCTCTTAATTGTAAAGACAACGGCCGCGGCCTTCGGCCAGGTGCGTGCAGCGATTACGGAACTCCACTCCTACGAACTGCCGGAGTGCATTTGCCTCACGATTGAAGATGGTTCGACAAATTATTTGCAGTGGATCGCGGAGTCGGTTGTTGCCGGAGAGTAAGGTTTCAGCAACATTCAATCTGCGCAAATCAATGCAAGTCTTTACCCAAGAGTTTTTAGATCGCTGCCAGCCCCATTTCCAGATCGTCGAGAATATCCTCAACATCCTCGATCCCTACGGATATGCGCACCATACCATCGGTGATGCCGATCGCCTTCCGACCTTTCTCGCCCAGCCCGGCATGCGTCATCGTAGCCGGATGCGAGATTAGAGTCTCGACTCCTCCCAACGACTCGGCGAGCGAACACACACGTAGCTTCTTCAGCATCTTGTTAGCATTCTTCTGCGATCCCGTCTCGAACGTGATCATCGATCCGAAGCCGCTCATCTGCCGCTTCGCCAGCTCATGTTGCGGATGATCGGGAAGTCCGGGATAGAAAACCTTGCCAATCTTTTTATGCTTCGCTAGAAAGTCCGCTACAACCCGGCCGTTGCGGTCGTGAATCTCCATGCGCGCCGCCAGCGTTTTCACGCCGCGCAGAATCAGCCAGCACTCGAAGGGAGAAAGTATCGCTCCTGCCGCTTTCTGCAGAAAGGCCAGCTTTTCGGCTTGCTCAGCCGTGCTGCACACTACTACGCCACCCAGTCCATCGCTGTGACCGTTGAGAAATTTGGTAGTGGAATGCACCACCATATCTGCGCCCAGTGCCAGCGGTTGCTGAAAGTAAGGCGACATGAACGTATTGTCAACCACCAACTGAGCCTTCTTGCGCCGGCAAATCTGGCTGATCGCAGCCAGATCGCTCAAACTCATCAGCGGATTCGTAGGTGTCTCCACGAATACTAAGCGGGTATTCTTGCGGATGGCGCGTTCCACGTTCTCGGCGATGGAAGTATCGACATACGAGAACTCGAGCCCGAAACGAGTCAGCACCTGATTAAAGAGCCTGGGCGTTCCACCGTACAAATCATTGCCGCACACCACGTGGTCACCCGACTTCAACATGCTGGTGACGGCATTGATGGCGGCCAATCCACTGGCAAACACCGGCGCCGCGACCCCACCTTCGAGCGATGCCAGGTTCTCTTCGAGCCGCGTACGGGTCGGATTCGACACTCGCGAATATTCGTAGCCCTTGTTTTCGCCGATGCCCTGCTGCACGTACGTCGAAGTTGGATAGATGGGAACAGAGACTGCGCCGGTCAAAGGATCGGGCTCCTGCCCATCGTGGATGGCGCGAGTGGCAAAGCCAGCCTGTTCATTTTTTTTCATCAAGACTTCTGCGATCTGGCTTTCTTGCAATCCGACTAGATCCCGCCCTCAAATATTTTCTTTGACAAATACCGCTCCGC
>JBAPQU010000562.1:0-8104 GCA_049280795.1 Candidatus Sulfotelmatobacter sp. | reverse complement strand
TGCCGACCCGCTGAACCTGGTGGGGATACTGGTGCCCGGCGAGCGAGTGCCGGCAATTTCTGGGAATAGCGTTAGCTATCGGGATGGGGCAGCGGTCCCGCTGTCGGCGATGACCGCGTCACCCACCAATCAATCCGTAGCGAGCTAGCTCTGTCTTTTAACTAAAAAAATCAGGGATCCGATGAGGGGGCCCCTCGGAATCCCTGATTGGCCAGCCCAGCAAGAACTGATTCAAAAAGCGCTTCCCCCATCGCTTTTTGCCGAGCAGTGGCGCAATTTACTTAGTGCATGCGGTATGCCAGTGATACCGCGAGTTCGTAGAAAAATGTTATGCCCCGCCAACTCGTTCTCGGCAAAGCATTTACAGGACAGTCGTAAGAGTGCCGGAAGAGTGCCGAATTAGTGCCGTTCGGCACTGGGCGCTGAGTTTGCTATCCGAACAGATAGCAAAGTCTATCTGTTCGGATAATGGAACGGTTTCGTTTCGCAAATGAATTTGGGACCAAACTGTGATAAGAAGAGGCACGAGGTGACGTGTGCGTCCTAGACTCCTGGTGCTTTCCGGGCCGCTGAAAGACTCGACGATTCCACTCGCTGAAGATGAAGTCACCATTGGGCGAGAAGCGTCGAACGGAATCGCAGTTTCAGACCCTTCAGTTTCGCGAAGACACTGCTTGATTACCGGCCAGGACGGAAGGTTCCAAGTGCGGGACCTGAAGAGCCGCAATGGAACGATGGTGAATGGAGCCGGGGTCGAAGAGCAGTGGCTGCAACATGGAGACGCAATCTCCGCCGGCGACTCCTCGTTTTTGTTCCTACTCGAAGAAGAAAATATCTTACCCGCCGATGGCCAGGTGGAATTTGAGGACGCGCGGGGAACGGTAGAAACTACAATCATCCATCCCAGGGATGTGGTGTACCTGCATCCGGATCGGTTGCAGCGTGAGTTACCCGCGACCTCCCAGGTGGCCCGCAACCTGAACGCACTGCTTAAGATCAGCCGGATCGTACACGCGATTCGCGACCTCGACGAACTGCAAGGCCAGTTATTGGACCTAATCTTTGAGGTGGTACCTGCCGGGCGAGGCGCCATTCTGTTGGCGGATCGGGAAGGGCAGCAATTCAACTCCACGTTTGTGCGTATGCGGGAAACAGGACAGGTCCAACTGGTTAAGGTGAGCCGAACGGTAGCACGCCAGGTGTTGGAACAAGGGATCTCGATTCTGGGTACCGATGTTGCCAGCAGCGGAGATTTGCGCGAGGTCGAGAGCCTGGCGGCATCGGAGGTGCGGTCTTTATTGTGCGTACCCTTGACCGTATTTCAGCGCGTGATCGGTTGTATTTATCTTGACAGCAGTAGTATCGGCGCGTTGCTGCGCGAAGAACACCTGCAACTGGTGACTGCGATTGCCGGCATCTCGGCGGTTGCGCTCGAGAATGCCCGCCGCCTGCAGTGGTTGGAGCAGGAGAATGAGCGCCTGACCGTGGAGATCAGTCAGGAGCGGAGCCTGGTGGGCGAAGGCGCGCGCATGAAGGAGGTCTACCAATTTCTCAAGCGCGTGGCTCCAACTGAGTCGACGGTATTGATCGAAGGCGAGAGCGGAACCGGCAAGGAATTGGCAGCGCGGGCGTTGCACCGTAACAGTCCGCGGGCCGCGAAGCCGTTTGTGGCGATCAATTGCGCGGCGATCCCGGAGACGTTGCTGGAAAGTGACTTGTTCGGCCACGAGCGAGGAGCATTTACAGGAGCGGGCAGCCTAAAGAAAGGCCGGCTCGAAGTAGCCGATGGAGGAGTGGTATTTCTCGACGAGATTGGCGAACTGGCTCCCGCTCTGCAAGTGAAATTGTTGCGCGTATTGCAGGAGCGTGAGTTCGAACGTGTTGGCGGAACGCAGACGATCAAAGTTGACGTGCGGCTGATTGCGGCTACCAATTGCAACCTGGAACAGGCCGTGCGCAACGGGAAATTCCGCCAGGACCTGTATTACCGGTTGGCGGTCTTGAAGATTACCATGCCCGCGCTGCGGGACCGTCGCGAAGATATTCCCATGCTGGCGCGCCATTTCGTGCAGAAGCACGCGAAACGCTGCAAAGTGAAGCCGCGGCCGATCTCGCGTGAAGCGCTGTCTCGCATGGTGAACTACGATTGGCCGGGCAATGTGCGTGAACTGGAAAACGCCATCGAGCATGCGCTGGTACTGGGGTCTTCAGACATGATTCTGCCGGAGGATCTGCCAGAGTCGTTGCTGGAGCGTACTCCGCTGCCGGAGATGACGGAGGCGAAATACCACGCGGCGGTAAAAGAGCTGAAGAAGCAACTCATACTCGATGCAGTGGAGCAAACCCAAGGCAGCTATGCCGATGCGGCCCGCATCTTGGGAGTGCATCCGAATTATCTACATCGCCTGATCCGCAACTTGGAGTTGAAAGACACTCTAAAGGACGCGCTGGAGGATCTTTCCTCGCGAGGACTGAGCCGGCTTTCAGGCGGGAATGCGTAAGATCGCCATTCGCTAATTGCTAGCTGCCAACTGCGGCAGCCGTAAATGAATCAGTTGCGCAGGGTCGAGATAAGTCCCTTGCCATCGCACTGCAACGTGAAGATGAGGCCCGGTAGCGCGTCCCGTGCCACCGCTTAGTCCGATTACTTGGCCACGTTTTACCTGATCTCCCTCCTTCACTTTGAACTCGGAAAGATGCAAGTAAAGTGTGAGTAAGCCCTGGCCGTGATCCAGCACGACGAAGTTGCCTTCGAAATAGAGCGGCCGCGCCAGCAGGACCGTACCGTCATTCATGGCGGCGACCGGGGTTCCGCTGGGCACGCGAAAATCCAAGCCCAGGTGGGGACTTGAGGTCTTGCCATTGAAGATGCGTTCTGAACCGAAGACGTCGGAAATCGCAGCGTCCGCCGGAGCGTTGAAGTCTCCCGACCACTCGCGCTCCGGCGTGACCCGGTTCAGATAGTCCTTCTTGATTTGAACGCCTTCGGCAATTTGTTTCTGCTGTTCGGGATCGGGCTCGGTAAACTTGCCTTCCACGCTGAGCTTGACTTCGATCTTGGGATATTTGCCCGCGGCTACCGCGAACTTACGTGTAAAAGAAACTTTATTCCCAGGTGCTTTTCCTGTTGGAGTCTCGCCGCTCAGTTCAAGTGTGTAAGTTCCGGGGGCAGTTTCCAGGCTAACACCGGCGAGCGCATACCAGGTTTTGCTCGCCGCATCGAAGCTGAAGGAAACCTCATGTCCCAGCCATGTTCCATGTAGTGATTCCAGCCGCGTTGGGGGCTTCACTTGAAACAACACAGGACCGCCATTGATGAAACGTGCGGGCTGCGCGTGCACGGTCCAGTTCGCAGCCGAAGCCGGAACTACAGTGCTAAGGAATGCCCCAGCCAAAAGAAGAAATGAGAAGCGAAAAATTATCAGCCGCCGGTTCACCCTATTAGCCTAGCATTTCTTCCCACGGATCCCCGGCTATAATCCGCATGCGTTAGTGTTGAGTTCTGTGCACTTCTTTCATGCGGCTCGATTGACGATTACAAGGAGGCAGTCTTCCATGCGCCGAGGCAACGGCAATAAATCCCCCGCAGGTTTCGGAACGCGGGCAGTGTGGGCTGGCGAGAACGGTAAGCGCTGCGAGGGCGCAACCCAAATCCCAGTAACGCTCAGCGTTTCATTTGGCTATAACGATGTGAACCAGTGGCTCGATGTCGCACAGGGAAAAACACAGGGCCATATCTACAGCCGGAATACAAACCCGACAATAGCCGCCTTCGAAGAAAAGGTAAGAGATCTGGAAGGTGCCGAAGCTGCGACTAGTTTTTCCAGCGGCATGGGCGCAATCAGCAATACGCTTTTTACCCTGCTGTCACCCGGCGATCGCGTCGTTTCGATAAAGGACACCTACGGCGGGACGAATAAGCTGTTTATCGAATTCCTGCCTCGATTTGGCATCGAAGTATCGCTCTGCGATACCGGCGACCACAAAGCAATCGAAGCGGCAATCGGCCGAGGGTGCAAGGCGGTCTATCTGGAAAGTCCAACGAACCCAACCGTCAAAATTGTCGATATCGAGCGCCTGGCGGGCGTGGCTCATCGCCACGGGGCGGTTGCGATTGTGGATAACACGCTGGCCACACCCATCAATCAACAACCATTGAAACTCGGCGCCGATCTTGTCATTCACAGCGCAACCAAGTTCCTTGGCGGACATGCGGATGCGCTCGGCGGCGTGCTGTGCGGCGCTTCCGATCTGGTGGCGCGGATTTATCACTTTCGTGAGATCACGGGGGCCTGCCTCGATCCCATGGCTGCTTACTTACTGCTTCGGGGGATGAAGACTCTTCATCTTCGAATCGCACGGCAAAACGAGAGCGCGCTTAAGATTGCGCGCTTCCTGGAATCGCATCCTCAGGTCGTCAGCGTTTTTTATCCTGGGTTGGAATCCCATGAAAATCATGAAATTGCACACAGGCAGATGAGCGGTTTTGGAGGCGTGCTCAGCTTTGTGATTCGAGGAGGATTCGATGCCGTGAAATCATTTCTGCCGCGTCTGCGGTATGCTCATTTAGCGGCAAACTTGGGTGCCGTGGAGACAGTTGCCGGTCCACCCTCAACCACGAGCCACGTCGAGTCCACCAGGAAGGAGCGAGCGGCGGCCGGCATCCCGGAGGCACTGATTCGTTACTCGGTGGGCATTGAAGACTCGGAAGACCTGATTGCCGATTTGCGTCGTGCGTTAGATCAGATCCCTCCCGCGAAGCGGCCTCGGAGAAAAACTTAGGCCGGGAGCTGTATTGTGGCTGCCTGACAAAGGACAGATATAGACAAGGAGGGAATTTGGTGGACCTGGTCGGGATCGAACCGACGACCTCTTCCATGCCATGGAAGCGCGCTCCCAGCTGCGCCACAGGCCCACTGTTTGATCACACTAACGATTACCCGGTGAGGATAGCCTCAAGTATTCTCGCTGACATTGTGCAGATAGTCAACGCACGGAGCTGTGAGGAGTCCCCACTTCTCGTGCAAAGAGCGCCCGAGAAATGAAGCAACGGGATTATGAATTTATCCAGGTAGCATGCGACGGCACGTGAGAGTATCGTAGAAATGGCGGGAGGACAGCATGAAATACCGAACTGCGATTTGGGCGATGGTGGGCTTTCTTGTGGCGGGCGGCTGGGCACTTTACGCTTTGGCATTGAGACCTGAACCGCTGACCTTTTCGGACCCGATTATGCCTCTTGTCCGCTTGACTTGCCCGATTGCCATTCTCGGACGTTTTTATCCAATTAGTCTTGCTTGGGTTCTTGTGGCGAATGCTGCTACCTACGCGCTGGCAGGCCTGATCATCCAAACGGTGTGGCAGCGGCTACATCACGCCAGATAATTAAAACCGTCAGCATCGCAATTCTTCTATTTCTTTCCACAGGCATCTTCTGCCATAATTGATCGTGCACCCCACCTGCACCAATTTTCAAACAAAATTTAAAGCGAGGAAGAGATGCCAGCGAAGTACATCTTTGTAACAGGCGGAGTTGTGTCTTCCCTAGGCAAGGGATTGGCTGCGGCTTCCATCGGCTGCCTGCTGGAGAGCCGTGGACTAAAGGTCAATCTGATGAAATTTGATCCGTATCTCAACGTCGATCCGGGAACGATGTCGCCGTTTCAACACGGCGAAGTTTTCGTGACCGATGATGGTGCTGAGACCGACCTCGATCTCGGCCACTACGAGCGCTTTACCCACGCCAAACTCTCTCGCGACAACAACTGGACCACAGGCCGCCTTTACGAGCAGATCATCGCCAAGGAGCGTCGCGGCGATTATCTCGGCAAAACCGTGCAAGTGATTCCGCACGTTACCAATGAAATCAAAGCGGCGATGAAGAAGGTCGCGCAGGATGTCGATGTGGCGATCATCGAAATCGGCGGCACGGTGGGCGATATCGAATCGCTGCCGTTCATGGAAGCGATTCGCCAGATGCGCCAGGAACTGGGCCGCGAGGATACGCTATTCGTTCATGTGACGCTGGTGCCGTTCATTGCCGCAGCGCAGGAACTCAAAACTAAGCCGACGCAGCATTCGGTGAAAGAGTTGCTCAGCATTGGAATTCAACCTGACATTCTGCTCTGCCGTACCGACCGCTTTCTCGCCAAGGATCTGAAGTCGAAGATTGCGCTCTTCTGCAATGTGCAGGAAGAAGCGGTAATCACGGCCAAGGATGTGGCTTCAGTCTATGAAGTGCCACTGGTATTTGCCAATGAAGGCGTGGATACGCTGGTGCTGAAATACTTGCACATGGAGGCGAAGGACCGTGATCTTTCCAAGTGGGAAGACATTGTGCATCGCGTCTACAACCCGAAGGACACGGTCACGATAGGAATCGTCGGCAAGTACGTGGAGTATGAGGATTCTTACAAGTCGCTGAAGGAAGCTCTGGTGCACGGCGCGCTGGCGCATAATTTAAAACTTCAGTTGAACTGGATTGAGGCCGAGGGCCTGGAATCAGCCGACCAGAGTGAAGTTGCGGCGCAGTTGGACGGCTACGACGGCTTGCTGGTTCCGGGAGGATTCGGCAAGCGCGGCATCGAGGGCATGCTGATTGCGATTCGATACGCCCGCGAGAATAAAATCCCGTACTTTGGGATTTGTCTTGGCATGCAGACGGCTTGCGTGGAATTCGCCCGCAACGTGGTTGGGTTGGCGGATGCAAATTCGAGTGAGTTCGATCCTGCGACGCCGCATCGCGTCATCTACAAATTGCGCGAACTGCGCGGCGTGGAAGAGCTTGGCGGGACGATGCGTCTTGGCGCGTGGACTTGCAAGATTGAACCCAATACGCTGGCGAACAAAATCTACGGCAAGCTGGAAATCAGCGAGCGCCACCGGCATCGTTACGAATTCAATCGCGAATACGAAGAGCCGATGGTGGCGGCGGGGCTCCGCATCTCAGGTTCGACCCCGGACGGAACTTACGTCGAGATGATAGAACTACCGGACCATCCGCATTTCATCGGATGCCAGTTTCATCCCGAGTTCAAGTCGAAGCCGTTGGAGCCGCATCCGTTATTCAGCACATTTATTGCGGCGGCGTATGAGCATGGCACGAAGCGGCGCGCTGTGAAAGAGAGCGCCGCCGTGGAGATGTTTCATCGTCCCGAAAAAGTAACGCGGCGATAGCATCTGAAAAACCAAGTTCACCACAGAGGCACAGAGACACAGAGAAAACCAACAATTAAGAATTGAATTCTCTGTGCCTCTGTGTCTCTGTGGTGAAATGATGTTTGGTGAGATTGTTGCCCACATCCTTCCAAATCGGCGATGTCCGCATCGGTTCGGGTGATCTCTTCCTGATCGCCGGGCCGTGCGTGATCGAGAGCGAAGAGCACGCTATTCGCATGGCCGAGATCATTAAGGGCGTGACCAAGGCGCTCGGCTTCCCGTTCATCTTCAAAGCCAGCTACGACAAAGCCAACCGCACTTCGATTCGCAGCTTTCGCGGGCCCGGGATTAAAGAAGGCCTGCGCATTCTGAAAAAAATCAAAGACGAACTTCAGCTTCCGGTGCTGACCGATGTCCACGAAGTAGCAGACGTTGCCAAGGTTGCGGAAGTGGTTGACGTGCTGCAAATACCAGCGTTTCTGTGTCGCCAGACGGATTTAGTGGTAGCCGCAGCTCTCAGCGGACGGCCGGTCAACATTAAGAAAGGGCAATTCGTTTCGCCCTGGGATATGCGGCACGCGGTGGAGAAGTGCCGTGAGGCGGGTAATACGCAAGTCTTTCTGACGGAGCGCGGTACCAGTTTCGGCTACAACAATCTCGTCGTGGATATGCGTTCGCTATCCATCATGCGCAAGTTCGCCCCGGTAGTTTTCGATGCGACGCATTCCGTGCAGCTGCCTTCGGCGCAAGGAGACGATCGCGGGCCCGCAGTCAGTGGAGGGCAGCCCGAGTTCATCCCCGTGTTGGCGCGCGCAGCGGTTGCGGCCGGTGCGGATGGAGTCTTCCTGGAAGTTCACGACAATCCAAAGGAGGCCAAATCCGATGGAGCCAATGCGCTTGAGTCTACCAAGCTGCGTGAAGTGTTGAAGGAACTACAGGCTGTGAG
>JBAPQU010000561.1:0-14455 GCA_049280795.1 Candidatus Sulfotelmatobacter sp. | reverse complement strand
GGGCTGGTAGTTGGACATCGACGAGCGGCCAACTGAGATGTTGGGACAGCAAGCCGACTGAGAGCATCCAAGGCCAGAACTCGCCGCGGCCACGGCGGGCATTCAGTAAGGCAATCGCTGCCGTCAGCAAGATGATGCGGTAGGAAACCTCCAGGGCGACGCGCAGGGTTAAAGAATCCGGCCACAACAATGCGCGGGCGACGGCAAAGCCAGCCACGCTTACGGTAACCGCAGCCAGCGGCGCCAGCAGATTTTTTGAGCGGATATACGCTAAAACGGCGCTTGCGAACAGGCCTATCGCGATTACAAAGGCCGCTTGTTCAGCTACAGGGAGATAACGCGGCGGAATGTGCATTCCAACGCCGTGGAGCCCAACCAAACGTGAGCTGAATAACAGAGTCCACGCGGCGGTCCAGATTGAGAGATAGCGTTCGCGGAAGACGCACAGGACCAGCAACGAAGCTGCCAGGGTGATCAGCAGCGTCCACTCCCCGGGCTTCAGCCTCGCGACGGCGGGCTGTGCGACGGTATTCCAAAAAGACCAAAGGGAAGCGGTCATCTTAGTTAAGTATGGGTGTTAGGTTCAGGCAATGCCTTAGGCACGCACTCCTGCCCAGTTCCTGAATACCATGCTTGGGCTGCATCCCGGTGCTCTTTCCGGACCTTGGTGGTTACTTTCGGCACCTCACGGCGAAAAGTAAAATCGCCGATAGTATTGCTTGGGAGAGAAATGCCCGACCGCATTCTGGTAGTAGACGACGAAGAGGCAATCCGAGAGATTGTCTGCGCCATCCTCGCCGCCGCCGGCTATGCCTGCAAACAGGCTGGCTCCGGCATGGAAGCTCTTGCCCTGCTCAATTCCGGCGAGGTGTTCGAGTTGATGCTCTCGGACTTGATGATGGCGGACCTGGATGGAATTGGCCTGCTCGAACGTACCAAGGAAAAGTTCCCTGATATGCCGGTGGTGATGGTGACCGCCGTTCACGATATTTCGGTTGCATTGGCCGCCATCCGCAATGGGGCCTACGATTATCTGCTGAAACCTTTCGAACGCGAGCAGTTGCTCAATGCGGTGGGGCGGTCTCTGGAAAACCGCCGCCTCAAGGTGGAAAACCGCACGTATCAAACCAATCTGGAATCGCTGGTGGAAGCCCGCACCGACCAACTGCAGGCTGCGATGGCCGATCTGGAGCGATCGTACGACACGACGCTACAGGCATTGGGCGATGCGCTCGATCTTAAAGACCGCGAGACGGAAGGCCACTCCAAGCGCGTGACCGCTTTCACCATGGCCATCGCCCGCGCTATGGGTTTACCGCGCGAGCACATCGACGTAATCGCCCGCGGCGCATTCCTTCACGATATTGGCAAAATGGCAATCCCCGATCGCATTCTGCTGAAGCCCGGAAAGTTGGATGAAGAAGAAAAGTTGATCATGCGCGAGCATTGCTATCACGGGTACCAGATGCTCAAGAAGATCCCATTCCTCGCAGAAGCTTGCGAGATTGTTTACTCGCACCAAGAGCACTTCGATGGATCCGGCTATCCCCGCGGGCTGAAGGGCACCGAGATTCCGCTGGGTGCGCGCATCTTCTCGGTCGCCGATACTCTGGATGCCATTATTTCCGACCGCCCCTATCGCCCAGCTCGATCTCTCGGTGAGGCTCGGAAGGAGATCGAGGCATGGTCTGGACGGCAGTTTGATCCTGAGGTGGTGGAGGTGTTTCTGAAGATGCCGGACGACATCTTCGAATACGTTCGCCGCGAGATCAACGGCCAGAACTATCCCCTCAGCTATTCATCGAACGCCAAGGGCGCTTCTTAAGCTCTTTGGGCCAACCGCTTTTCCCAGTACTCAAGCTCATCTACCTTTACCTTTGCAATATCTGGGCATCGATCCGTTCTTTCCAATAAGGCCGATCTTTCGACTTACAATTGGAAAGAAGAGGGCCCGTGGCAAAGCATCTGGAGGTGGTTATGAAATCAGCGGTCGGTTTGGTTGCGTTCTTCGTGATCTTATCCGCTGCGTGCGTCGCTCAGGATCATCCCGCCGTGACAGCACTTCCTAATTCTGTTTACGTCGGCGCCGACGGGAAATTCGAATCGGCTCCCGATACCGCCGTAATTCAATTCGATATTTCCGCGCAGGAGGATAGTTCGCAGGCGGCCTACCAGCACGCATCGAAAGATGCCGAGCAGGTTCGCGAGGTGCTGCATGCCAACGGCATCGAGCCCAAGGTGGCAACGATCGGATTCTTTTCGGTCCAGCCCATGTATGACTGGAAAAATGCGAAACAAAAAGTGATTGGGTACCGGGTGACCACCGATGTGACGCTCAAATTGAAAGATTTTTCGAAGATCGGTTCGATTACTCAGCAACTCGCGGACGCCAACGTCAGCGAACGCCAGACTCTGAACTACACGCTGGAGAATATAGACGAGGCCAAGAATAAAGCCGTGGAAGATGCGTACCGGCGCGCCCGCAATTCGGCGGAAACCATCGCCCATGCGAGCGGCCGTACTTTGGGGGAGCTTTCTTACGCCTCGGTAGATACCTTCGAGAACCAGCGCATGCCCGTTCCCCGCATGGCCCGCGCGATGGCTGCAATGGGTAATGCCGCGCCAGCGCCTACGGAGGAATTCACTCCTCAGAACGTGACGGTGACGGCGCATGTAAATGCGCTGTTTAATTTGAAATAAGAGGAACCTCGCTACGCTCGGGGGACAGCCGAGGCGGCTGTCCCAAATGTGCAATACCGATTTTTACGGCGCGGCGTTTGCTACTGTGATGCGGCTTGCGTCTACCGTGATCTGGCGTTGAATTTCCATTTCGATTGACGTTCCTACATTGAGCTTCACATCAGGGCCGCGCTTGAGGAGCGCCCACGCGATTCCGGCGGCTGCTCCAGCGCCCGCTCCTATTCGTGCTCCGTTCAGCCCGCCCGTGGCCAAGCCGCCTGCCGTCGCGCCTCCGATGGTTCCGTAGGTGCCGTTCTTGGCCGCGTCTTCAACCTTTTTCCCGGTGTTGCTATCTTGCTGGATCGTTCCTTCCGAATCCTTTACCGATTTGTCCTCAGCCCCAGGCGTGTTCTCTACCGAGCCCGGCAACATCACGGTGTATCCGCTGGGAAAAATTATGGAGGTAAAGTGCATCAGGATTTCCGAGCGGCCCCGGCCGTGCCCGGCGCGCTCCACGTGGGCGATTTTGCCCTGGATGTAAGAACCTGACGGCACAATCACGCGGTTATCGACGACGAATGGAAATACCGTCTCCGCATAAACCGCATCGCCTTCGCGAGCGTTCTTGGTCGAGATGGCCTGCTTCAGAGACAACGGGATTTTGGTCCCCGCCGGAATCGTGTACACATTTGGATCATGAGCGGCAGGCGGTGCAGGAACCGGCTGGGCCGCAGGCGCAGGGGTGGAGGCTGGAACTTCCGGCTTCGGCGTATCCGCCGCTTGACCTAAAGCGAATCCAGATAACAGCAAGAGAGTCCATGCAGCGCGCATGATAGACCTCCAATTCAGCGATTCAGCCAGAGAATACCACGCTCTGGCCCAGGATGCTTCCCATCCCGTTCAGGGTTATCCGAAGGAACCATTATCAACTATCTTGCGGACCCCAAGGGAATTAAAGCTACCATGATCACTTGGACCAGAACGGGTGGAGCGGGCCGTGGCGCAGAATATCGTCTACTTCTTCTACTCCGGTTAGGTCTGCATAGTTGGCGCGCGGTGGAAGTGCAAACACGTACTTGCGGTTGCGTCCGAGCTCGTTGGGAGAAATCGGTGCGGCGTTCACCAAGTAATTGCCCTGCTGCACTGACTCCCACTGTGAAACGGTGAAGATCATGATGGGAATATCTTCCCGCGGATTTTCCTTGGTCCAGGCGGGATGCCTGATGTAGAGCAAAGGGCCGTGCTCGATGTCGCCCTTGCGCGTATCGCTGCCTTCCCACTTCTCCGCGACGATCTTGTAGCCTTTCCAGCTTACAGGCAGGGTGAAGCTGAAACCGTACTTTGTGTCCTTGTATTCAACCGTTGCGGCGGAGGGCTCGGCAGGCGGTTTCTCGTCAGATTGGGCTTGCGGGGCCAGCGAAGCCGCAATTGCTGGCCGGGCGCCGGCGAGCAGCGGCGAGATTGCAATCCACAGCGTCAGCAGAGTGATCGTCATAAGCGTGAACTTCCGGGGAACGAACTTCGGAAAAAGGTACCTCAATAAAATATGCTTCGGGATCGCCTTCATTCTCTACCCGCTCCTCATATGTTCCAACGGCGGTTACTTATAGATCAAATATTTCTGGCGTATCAACTGAAATTTATCGAGATCCTCCTGCCAATCCTGAGCAATCCGCCGGGGATCGCGGCCCGCCTGCAATCCATCATAAGCCGTCTGGCTGACCAGCAACTCGGTCATGCGCTCAATCTTGAAGTCAGCCGGATAAAGCTTTTGTAACGCCGCTGCCAGCTCGATTCCCAGCTCCGGGGCATCCAGCGCATTGCGTTCGGTCAGAATAACATTCACTCCCTCGCACTTCTGCGCACTGTAATTGCTAGACGTGGGCGTAAATGTAACTGGCACGAACCTGACTCCGGCAATCCCGCGTCCGTTCAAATACGCTGCCAGTTCGCGGCTCTTCATCCAGGGCGCGCCGAGGAGTTCGAACGGAGTATCGGTTCCGCGCCCTACGGAAATATTTGTGCCTTCGATCAGTCCCAAGCCGGGATAGAGCGCGGCCTCGGTCACGCTGCGCAGGTTGGGCGACGGATTTACCCACTCGAGGCCCGTCGAATCGAACCAGTCGCCGCGCTGCCAGCCTTCCATCGGCACAACTGTCAGCTTGGCGTTGATATTGCGTTCGGCGTTGAACATCTTCGCCAGTTCGCCCATGGTCATGCCGTGCCGCACCGGCACGGTCCAGTAGTTGGTAAAGCTCTCGTGTCCCGCATCGGCTACTGGACCTTGAATGAAGGATCCGGTTATCGGATCGGGGCGGTCCAGCACAAGCACGTCAATGTCTGCCTTGGCAGCGGCTTCCAGAAAATATCCCAGCGTGGTTTCGTAGGTATAGAAGCGCACGCCGGCATCTTGAATGTCGAAGACGACGGCATCCAACTGTTTCAGAACATCTGCCGGTGGACGGCGCTCGGCATCTTTCGCCCCGTAGACGCTATAGACCGGAATTCCCGTCGCCGCGTCTTTCGTGTTGCTGACGTCGGTGGTATCCAGCGTGCCGGTAACTCCGTGCTCCGGGCTGAAGATCGCATCGAGGGAAATGCCCGCGGCTTGCGCCAGCACGTCAATCGTGCGGCGTCCGTCCGCGTCCACTCCCGTCTGGTTGGTCACGAGGCCGATGCGATTCTTGCGGCCGGCAACCTGGAGCAGGTCGAAGGCGTGCTCTTCGAGGACATCGATCCCGGCTTTCACGCTGCCGTTGCGCGTGCTCATACGCCGCGCCGCGCTTTGCGCTTCGTTGTAGCCGGTGATGCTCTCCCAGCGCAACGCATCTTTCTCACTTGGAGTCAGAGGCAAAGAGGCCGCGACAGCCGTGGCCACTTCCGAGCGCAGGGCGATCGCGTTTCCGCCTCGTGGATGCACGGCATTGGTGAGAAGAATGATGTAGCTCTTGGTCGTGGGATCGATCCACAATGAAGTTCCAGTGAAGCCAGTGTGCCCATAACTTCCAACCGGCAGTAGATCTCCGCGGTTCGACGAGAACGGAGAATCGATATCCCAGCCGAAACCGCGCAACACTGGAGCCGATGGAGGCTGTTCCGGCCGCGTCATTTTCTCAACTGACAGGCTCGACAAAATTGTGCCACCGCCGTTCAGCAACGCCTGGGCAAACTTTGCGAGGTCATCGCCGGTCGAAAATAATCCGGCGTGGCCCGCTACGCCGCCCATGCGTCGCGCCGTAGGATCATGCACCACTCCCAGCAGCATGTGGTAGTTTTCGTCATACTGCGTCGGTGCGATTTTTTGACGCCAGCCTGCTGGAGGCAGAAAGCGGGTATGCGTCATCTTCAGCGGCGCAAATATGTGTTGGGTCGCGTAGGCGTCTAACGATTCGCCTGAAACCCGCTCCACTAGTGCGCCCAGGACGATAAAGTTGATGTCGCTGTAAGTAAACTTTGAACCCGGCGGCTCGTCCGGCGTTTCGGCGAACGCCATGGCGTATGCCGTTTCCTTCCCTTCCCAGGCGGTTTTCAAATCCAGATCCGGTTCCAACCCTGAGTAGTGCGTCAGCAATTGCCGCACCGTGATGTCTTCTTTTCCATTCTGCGCAAATTCCGGCAGATATTTCGCCGCCGGATCATTCAGGCGCACCTTGCCCCGTTCCACCAACTGCATGATCGCTGTAGTGGTAACGATGACCTTGGTCAGCGAGGCGAGGTCGAAAATCGTATCGAGGGTCATTGGTTCGCGCCGCGGCTCTAACGCCCGCGAACCGTAAGCCTTCCGGTAGATCACATGCCCGTCGTGCCCGACCAGCAGGACTGCGCCGGGAATTTGTTTTTCATGAATCGCCTGCTCGATGACAACGTCGACCGCGGTCAGATGGACTGCGGCGGCCGGACGCTTCCCATCCACGGCAGCGCTGGCCTTCAGAGTGGTAGTGAAAATGATGCAGGACACAGCAACGAGCAAGATTACGCCGAGGGGTCGTGGGAGAAAGAAGCGAGGGCCGTCGAGCGAATTTGATTTAGAAGGAATGCTTTGACTCTACACAAGGCGGGCCCGATGACTCAAGAAACTCAAGTAAGGGGGTGCCGCTTATGCCATATCATGAGATCCTGATGGCCGTACCAGACCCAACATCGATTCTTGACGCATTCGAGTGTCAAGACGAAGTCTTGGACTCCGCTTTCTCGATCTTGCAATCGGCTATCGCACAGAGGGCGTTCCCCTCTGCGTCAGTTGCTGTTACTCATCGCGGACGACTTGTAGCGAGCAAGGCCTTCGGGCGATTTACCTACGAACCTGATTCTTCCCCAGTTACTACGGCCACGCTTTTCGATCTCGCTTCTCTTACAAAAGTTGTAGCTACCACAAGCATGGCGATGGTTCTCTACGAGCGCGGACTGCTCGACCTTGACGCTCCGGTCAGCGCGGTCGTTTCTGAATTTGTCTCTGACCTCGAAAAAGACCCGCGGCGGCATGACCTAACTCTTCGCATGCTTCTGAGTCATTCTTCGGGTCTGCCCGCGTATGAAAAGTTATTTTTGAAAGCACATACGCGCGACCAACTTCTGCACGCCGCCTTGACTACGCCGCTGACCGCCGATCCGGGAATCCGCGTCGAATACAGCGATATTGGTTTCATCATTCTCGGCGTAGCTCTTGAACGACTGGCTGACGAATCGCTTGATCGATTCTGCCAGCGCGAGGTCTTCGCGCGGCTTGCGATGACGAACACGACTTTCAATCCCCCGGCAGAAATTCGCGGGCAGATTCCTCCTACGGCGGATGATCGAACTTTTCGGAAACGAATTATTCAAGGCGAAGTGCAGGACGAAAATGCCAGCGTGCTGGGCGGCGTGGCGCCTCACGCCGGAGTTTTTTCTACCGCAGCCGACCTCGCTCGATGTGCCCATTGCATGCTCAATGGCGGGCGGCCAATTCTCCGTCCAGAAACTGTTGCCTTCTTCGCCCGCCGCGAATCCGCGCCCGTGGGCACATCTAGTGCGCTGGGATGGGATACGCCTTCGGCGCCGTCACAATCCGGAAAATATTTTTCCGAGCAAGCGTTTGGGCATTTGGGCTATACCGGAACGTCTCTTTGGATCGATCCGGCGCATGAGCTTGCGATTGTTTTATTGACTAACCGAACATGGCCTTATTGCTCGAATCAAGCTATCAAGCAGGTGCGGCCTTTATTTCATGACGCGGTTGTCGAAGCGCTGAAGTGACGGTTTCATACGATCCCTCAGGCGCTAAAGTACTGTGCATTTTTCGACCACCTTACGGCACCCTTCGGTCGCTGTCGCTCTCTCAGGGCAGGCTCAAGAACTGAAGTCGTGCCCTTCCCAATCGTGCGGGCTATCACATGAGCCACTCCGCACGATTTAGAATGAACGGGCCGCTCTAATTCCGAAAGGCATTCTTGAAACGCAAACCAACCACTCTCCGCCGACTGCGCACCGAGCAGCCGAATCACGCCGCAGATGATCTCGACCGCAAATCGTCGATTGAAATCGCCTGCCTTATCAATGCTGAAGACGCCACAGTGGCCGTCGCCGTGGGGCGAGTTCTGCCGCAGATCGCGCGTGCCATCGATTTGGTTGCAGCCGCGCTGCGGCGCGGCGGACGCCTCATTTATGTGGGCGCTGGAACCAGCGGTCGCATTGGCGCTCTGGATGCCGTTGAGTGCCCGCCCACTTTCAATACCGACCCCCGTTCGGTCCAGTTCATCATCGCAGGAGGCTTCGCGGCGCTCGCATCTCCCTCGGAGATTAGCGAGGATGATTCCCAGGAAGGCCGCGACGAAATGGCGCGGCTCAAACCCACGAAGAACGATGTTGTGCTCGGCATCGCATCGAGTGGACGGACTCCGTTCACGGTCGCTGCGGTTGTGGAGGCGCGCCGCCGTGGCGCACGCACCATCGCGCTTACTTGCAATCCTAATTCGCCGCTCGAACGCGCGGCTCACTTTGCGATTGTTACTCAGGTCGGGCCTGAGGTGCTTGCGGGATCGTCACGCATGAAGGCCGGGACAGCGCACAAGATGGTTCTTAATATGATTTCCACGGGAGCGATGACGCGGCTGGGTTATGTATATGGAAATCTTATGGTGAACGTCGAACCCAGGAACGAAAAGCTGCTCCAGCGTTCAATTGGAATCCTTGAACACGCCACTGGAGCGGGGCGTGCGGCTGCGCGTGCAGCCCTGGAAGCCTCGGGGCGACGCACGCCTGTGGCTCTGGTGATGCTGGCGGCGGGGGTTAGTCGATCTCATGCTGTTGCGGCGCTGAAAAAATCTGCGGGAAATGTTCGGCGCGCGATTACTCTGGCCGGCGCGAAGTAAGTGCGATGTTATGGGCCTTTCTTCAGGCTCTGACGCGCGGTTTTTTAACGGCTTAACGGCACGGCTGAAGTCGCGCCCTTCCCTGGCGTTTCGAAAATTGAGTTTCCAAGAGACTTACCTCTTACGGCAGTGCTGACAGCACTGCGCGACCCAAAATCAATGCAACATCGAACTGCATTTGTTTGACCCTCTGGGCGCAGTCATTTACCTTGAGAGTGCCGTTTCCGCTTCGGGTTGCGAGGGTCGCGGCACGAGGCATCTCCCCTTCATGGATAAAAAGCGCATTCTGGCCAGCGTGGTGGTGTTCCTCATCCTGGCCCTTCTCTTTTACCTGCAGTATCGCCACTGGCAAAGCTTTGACTGGGGCACGTTTTGGGCCCAGATTCACCGCATCAAGAAATTTCACGTTCTGCATGCGATTGCGCTTATCTATATCGGATATTTTCTGCGGGCAGTACGGTGGAAGATTTTTCTGAAGCCTGTGCGTCCGCAGGCAAAAATGATGGACATGATGTCTCCGACCTTGATCGGGTTTACGGGGTTGGCGCTGCTGGGGCGGGCGGGAGAATTTATTCGCCCGTATTTGATCGCGCGGCGGACGGACCTTCCCTTTTCATCGCAGTTGGCGGTGTGGACCGTGGAACGCATCTTTGATGTAGGCGCGTTCACAGTGCTGATGGTGCTGGCGATTTTTCTGCCCAGCGCGCTGCCCGCCATTCCGCATCCGGAGTATTACCTGCGCTTTCGCGAGGGCGGATTTTTTCTGGTCGGCATTGTGGTGATAACTACGCTGGCCGCGATCGTAATACGGCGCAGCGGGGACGCGGTAGCGCGGTGGGTGGAGGAACGATTTGGGCATCTCTCCGCGAACTTTGGGCACAAGTTGGCACAGAAGGTGCGCGAGTTTGGCGCGGGACTCGACACGATTCACGGGCCCATGTCCATGCTTTGGCTGGCCTTGGTTTCGGTGGGAATGTGGTACCTCATCGCGCTGGCGTATCAGGAGGTCACGCATTCGTATGGCGTGGCCTCTCTGGAGATTCCGGTTTCGCAGATTCTGATCCTGATGGGAGCGAGCATGGTGGGCTCGATGTTGCAGTTGCCGGCCGTGGGCGGTGGTTCGCAGATGGCAACCATTGCGGCGCTATCCAGCGTGTTCGACGTGCCTCCAGAAATAGCGGCGAGCTGCGGGATTCTGTTGTGGCTGGTCACATTCGCCGCCGTCGTGCCTGTGGGGCTGGCATTGGCGCATCACGAGAGATTGTCACTCCGAAAGTTATCGGAGGAAAGCCATCACGCCGAAGAGGCCGAGATTGGTGGGCAACACTAGCCCTGACTGCGCGGCTTCACACGCTGGTGACCAGAACCTCGCGGAACTTCGTACTTGCCGAACTGTCTAACTGATCCGCCGCTTGATAGATCCGCCGCTTGCCACAAGTCCCTATTCACTCACGCCGGTGCATATTGAGCCTTGCCAGCATCTAAAGAGGTATAGGGAGGTGCGTATGACCGATATTGCCGTTCCGCTGACGATCAGCGAGGAGGAGAAAGAATTGTTGTTCGAGATTCTTGAGGAACGCCATCGTGCGCTGCTTCACGAAATCTGGCACACTGACCATCGTGACTTCAAGGTTTCCTTGCAAAAAAAAGAGCGGGTTCTGGAGTCGCTGTTGAGCCGATTCGCGCTGCACGCATAAGCTGCTTGAGTCTCGCATCCTGGAAGCCGATCCCGATTGAAGGAGATTCCTGCGAATATTGGATGGGCTTGGCTATCGGGGTTGGTTCCGGCTTCCCAGGCGAGACGTGATGCCCTGTTACAATTCTTGGTTACATTCAGGACAGCCAATTTCTTGCTCGCGTCGCTTCGCGAGACCAAGAGTTCCGTTAAGGCTTGAACCTCGAAATAATCAGCGCCATGAAATGTCCCTTCTGCGGTTTTGCGAATGACAAGGTGGTTGATTCGCGCGAGAGCAAAGAGGCGGAGTCTATCCGCCGGCGGCGCGAGTGCCTTAAGTGCGGTAAGCGCTTCACTACGTACGAGCGCATCGACGAAATTCCCTACATGGTGGTGAAGAAGGACGGCCGGCGGGAGAAGTTCGACCGGCAAAAAATTCTGAACGGCCTGCTGCGTGCATGTGAAAAGCGGCCGGTGCCGATCAGCAAGCTGGAGCAGATTGTCAACGAGTCGGAATCGTTCGTGATCGAATCACAGGAGCGCGAGCGCAAAACCAGCGAACTCGGCGAGCTCATCATGAACCGATTGCGGCGCTATGACAAGGTTGCATACGTGCGCTTCGCCTCCGTCTATTTGGATTTCAAAGATGTGAAGGAATTCATGAATGAGTTGAGGGATTTGGTTAAAGTAAGAGAAGCGGTTGAGGTTAAGGGAAAGAAAAGCGGTAATAAAGAGAGCAGTGAATTATGAGTCATAAAGTAACGCTGATACCGGGAGATGGAATTGGGCCTGAGGTAACTCGGGCCACGGTGCGCATTCTGGAGGCGACGGGCGTTAAATTTGATTGGGAATCATTTCAGGTTGGAGCTGACGCTTTTGAGAAGCATGGCGAATACATTCCGAAGGAAGTGATTGAATCGATCGAGCGCACGCATGTTGGGCTGAAGGGACCAGTGACAACGCCGGTGGGCGGCGGCTTTTCCAGCATCAACGTGGCGCTGCGGCAGAAGTTTGAGCTCTATGCGAACTTTCGCCCGATCCGGAATCTGCCGCACATTCAGACCAGGTATCCGGACGTGGATCTGATCATCGTGCGTGAGAACACTGAGAGTCTGTATTCCGGGCTCGAGCACGAAGTGGTGCCGGGGGTGGTGGAAAGCCTCAAGATCATTACGGAGAAGGCTTCGACCCGCATCGCTAAATTCGCCTTCGCATATGCCCGCAAGAATCAGCGCAAGAAAATTCACGCCATTCACAAAGCGAACATCATGAAGCTGTCGGATGGATTGTTCCTGCGCTGCTGCCGTACGGTGGCCAAGGAATATCCTGAGATTACTTACGGCGAGCACATTGTGGACAACACCTGCATGCAGCTGGTGATGAATCCGTACCAGTACGACATGCTGGTGATGGAAAACTTGTACGGGGACATTATTTCCGACCTGTGCGCGGCGTTCGTTGGCGGGCTGGGGTTTGTGCCCAGCGCGAACCTGGGGGACCACTGTGCGATTTTCGAGGCGGTTCACGGGTCCGCGCCAGATATTGCCGGAAAAAATCTGGCGAATCCGACGGCGCTGTTGCGGTCGGCTCTGCTGATGCTGCGGCATCTAGGTGAGTTTGATGCGGCCACTCAGATTCGCAACGCGCTGGAAAAAGTGTACCGGCATCCTGAAAAGCTGACGAAAGACATCGGCGGTAAGGCGGGCACATCGGAATTCGCGGATGCGGTGATTGAAGAGATGGATAAGGCGAAAGCCGCGCCAGCAGCCGGTCGCTAGCGACCGTTTCAATCTTTTTTACAATTCTCCCGCGCGTTGACTCGATTCCGCCATTGACTCTCGAAGCAGATGAGAGTAGATTCGCCCGTTCTGGGGAATCTGGGGAATGGCGCGCACAACACGGCGTGTGGGAGTAGTTCTGTTTCAGCTTGGCGGGCCCGATACGCTGGCTGCGATAGAGCCATTTCTTTTTAACCTCTTTTGCGACCCCGATATTATTGACTTTCCTTTTGCCCGCATCGGGCGCAAACCCTTGGCTAAATTGATTTCTACGACGCGGGCACGCAAAGTGCAGCATCACTACGCGACCATTGGTGGAGGGTCGCCGATCCGGCGATTTACGGAGCGGCAAGCGCAGACCCTCGAAACGGAGTTGGCGAGCCGGGGTCTGGATGCGCGGTGTTTTGTGGCCATGCGCTACTGGCATCCGTTTACTCAAGAAGCCATCTCGCAGGTTAAGGCGGCGCAATGCGATGAGGTTGTGCTTCTTCCGCTATATCCGCAGCACTCGTCGACCACTACGGGCAGCAGCCTGAATGAGTGGCGGCGGCTGTTCAGCAGCGACGTTCCGGTACACAACGTAGGCGCATTCTATCGGCATCCGATATATTTAGATGCAGTCATCGAAAAGGTTGAGGAGGCGCTCGCGCGATTCCCGGTTCCTGAACGGGCGGAGCTTGTCTTCAGCGCGCATAGCGTGCCTATGTCCATAATTGCGAAGGGCGACCCTTATCAACGGCAGATTGAGGAAACCGTTCGTCTGCTGATGGAGCGCGCGGGATGGCGGAATCGGCACCGGCTCTGTTACCAGAGTAAGGTGGGAGCGAGCAAATGGCTGCAGCCTTCCCTACACCACACACTGCATGAACTGGCGGCTGAAAAGATGCGCGAAGTTTGCATCGTGCCGGTGGCTTTTGTTTCCGACCACGTGGAGACGCTCGGCGAAATTAATCACGAAGCTCGCGAGGAAGCGCAGCGGCTGGGTATTACTCAGTTCGAAATGAGCGCGGGCCTGAACGATTCCCAGAAGTTTATCTCGGCGCTGGGAGATTTGGTACTGCAAGCGTTGAACGAAGCGGCTGACACCTACCCACAGACTCATGCAATTGGGAGGCAGATGGCGCCAGCATTGCTGGCCGCCGCCGGAGATTAGACACGAGTTTATAGAAACAGGAGGGCACCCATGACGGTTCCCGGCAGTGATCAACCCAACCCGAGTCCGAAGCCAGAAGCGGCTAAGCCCGCGGCTTCAGGTGCAGCGGATGCCACGAAGTATGTGGGCACACCGGCGGTGGGAACTTCAAAGGCAGCGGCAGCGGCCGGGCTATCGTCATCGGGCCCTTCGAATACAGAGATCGACAAGCGGCGGCGGCGGCTCGTGTGGGTTTCTGTTACGGCATTCCTGACCGCGTGGTTTCTTGCCTTCTTCCGATTCTTCCTTCCTCGCACTCTTTTCGAACCCAATACAGTTTTTAAGATCGGCTATCCCTCGGAGTTCACGCTTGGCGTCGACACCAAGTTTCAACAGAAATATCGCATCTGGGTTGATCGCACGCCGGACCGAGTTTTTGTGATCTATGCGCGCTGCACGCATCTGGGCTGCACTCCGGACTGGAAACCCGCCGAGAATAAGTTCAAGTGTCCGTGCCACGGCAGCGGGTATGACAGCGAAGGAATTAACTTCGAGGGACCGGCACCGCGCCCGATGGACCGCGCGAACGTGCAACTCGCGCCGGACGGCCAGATTATTGTGGACACTTCGCGGCTGTATCAGTGGCCGAAAGGACAGCCGTCGCATTTCAACGATCCCGGAGCATTTTTGACGGGAGTGTAGGTTGGTAGCGCCGGCGTCCCGCCGGCTTTTCGCAAGGTAATTAAGAGGCAATAATGGCTGACGAAAATAATCAGAACGGCAAGAACGGCAAAGTGGGGCTGGTCGACCGCGTTAAAGAAGATATTCAGGCGATGAAGGTCGA
>JBAPQU010000560.1:0-4226 GCA_049280795.1 Candidatus Sulfotelmatobacter sp. | reverse complement strand
GTCCACGACCGAATCGCTGGTGACGGATTGCGGTCTTGATCTGGTGGGGTGTCCGATCCATGCTGTGAAGTGGACGCGAGCCGGGGTGATCGGCGATCTGGGAACTCTTCCGGGCGATACGCTTAGCGCTGCGTCGAACATAAATTACTGGGGTCAGGTGATTGGATCTTCCGGGAATACGCTGGTGCAGTTGGGATGGGGCGGAACTGGAGGGTCGGGGTTTGACGGAGACGGAGGTGCGGTCGCGGTGGTTGGACGTCCTTTCCTGTGGACCGAGCGCAAAGGAATGCGCGATCTGAACACATTGATTCGCGCGGGTTCAGGGTGGGTTTTGAACTCGGTGAGTGGCATCAACGTTTGGGGACAGATCGTTGGATCTGGCACTTTGAATGGTGAGACTCATGGTTTTCTGCTGACGCCTTGAGGAGCGACAAGCGGCAGTGTCCTAGAAGGATGGGCGACGCCGGTCGAGTATCCACAGGCTTCCAACATTTCAGCGGTGCATGTCACTAAAGGAGTGCTCGTGGAAGGCTCGATGGGATAGATATTCACGCTTTTCGCGCCCGGTTGATAGTCGTTAGGGGTGACGAAGTCAAACATCCGGCCGGCAACGAATTGGACGTACTCATTGCCCTCGTCTCCATTCTGCCAGCTATACACCTCGACGTCGGAGCCCAAGGCTCCGCTTGTGGGATTGACGGTGCGCTCATTGTAGGTGGCGTCGAAACCATCGTGAGCGCTGCATTGCACCTCATCGTAAAGGCTGGTGCCGTTGGGATTGAAGCCAAGAAGCAACAGTCCGCAGAGGGTAGTGCCTTCGGCTCCGTTGTTGAGCGAATAGCTGGCCTCGAGCTGCGACTGGCCAAGCTTGCCGGAGGCTGGATCAATCGCATAGCGGCGGATGTACCACGGCGTGTTGTAGGAACCCTTGGGAGGAATGCCTAAAAAGGCCGCATAGGCGAAGATGGCTTTGGGATCGACTCGAAGGCCCTCGAAACCTGTCACCTTGAATTCCTCGAGCACGGGAAGCTGGGGTGAGCCGGTTGCGTCCGTGGCAAATACCCAGAGCTGTTGCTGGTTCTGAGCGTCGAGGCCGACGTAATAAAGGAAGAGGCCGTTCAGGACAGAAATCAGCCCAGGGTATACGTCGGGATTATTCACGGCGTTGGGCACTGTGAGTGAGCCGACCTGAGTGGCGTAGAGGGTCTGCGGGTCCACGTTATAGGTAACGATGGTTGTTCCCTCAACCAGGTAGACGATTTGAACCGGAGCCGAAGTTTGAGCGTTGGCTGATGCGGGATTTTGGGTGAAGGCTAGAGTGGCGAGGCAGAGAGGATGGAGCAAGTGAAGTGACGGGACATACAGATCTCCTACCGGTCGGTCTCCTGTCGGCGGAGTTGGATGGCTAGGTTCGGAAAAGAGTTGGTTTGTTTCGAGATTGCGAAGACACTCACTCTTCGCGGGTCTGCGCCCACGAATGATCAGGTTTTCGGATTGACTTCCTTAAGCGATCACAAGACAAAACTTTTGCAGGTTGATCGGCTACGCACTACGGAATCGAAAGTAATTGCGGAAGATCGGTACCTGAGACGGCAACCTTGACGCTTCCCATCCCGTCGAAGGTAGGCGCAAGTGGACCTCATCCGTTCCCAGGAGTATCTCGATGGACCCCACGTCAGATTCATCTTCAGCCACACGCTTGATTGCTGTCTTCGTTTTCCTCTTCACCTTTTTCGCTTTCGGCTTTGAACATGGCCAATGCCAAACTTCAGCTCAGCAAGCTTCTGTTAATCAGGCCCAGTCGCTGGGTGAGCGTTTGCCTTTGCTCTTCGAGCAGAATGTCGGGCAAAGCGATTCTCAGGTGCGATACATGGCGCGCTCTGGCCGGTATCAGACCTATCTGCTGCAGAATGCAGTGGTGCTGAAAGTTGCCGGCAAGGATAATAATGCGGCGCTACGGATTACGATGCGAGGGGCTAACGAGAACTCTGCCCCTGTGGGAGTGGAGGAACAAAGCGCGAGAACGAACTATCTGCTGGGCTCGCGAGATTCCTGGAAGACGGGAGTAGCGAACTTTGCGGCCGTGAAATACGCGGAGGTGTATCGAGGAATTGACCTTAAATATTACGGCCGGCAACGTCAACTGGAATATGACTTCGATATCGCGGCACATGCCGATCCGGCGATGATTTCTTTGAGCATCGAGGGAGCGGACGAAATCACAATTGATGAAGACGGTTCGCTGGTGCTGAAAACCGCAGCGGGAAAGATGCGCTGGCTGAAACCAGTGGCCTATCAAGTGTCGGAAGCAGGGCGGAGTGAGGTCGATGCTGGATATCGCATCGATAAGAATCGCGTCAGCTTCAGGCTGGGTGCTTATGACAAGAGCAAGGCTTTGGTGATCGATCCAGCATTGGTCTACGGCACATATCTCGACGGAAACGGATTCGAAAGATACAACGGTTTTCGGGTGGACTCCGCCGGCTACTCATATATTGTCGGTGAAACCGGGTCGTCTAATTTTCCGACTACTCCTGGCGCCTACCAGAAGTATGAAACCAAGAATTACACGGGCGAAGTTTTCGTTTCGAAATTAAGTCAGGACGGCTCGTATCTAGTCTGGTCGACGATTGTGGGCGGCACCGGTCCTAACAATGCATCGTTGCCTGACGGTTTTACGCTGGACTCGACCGGCAACGTGTACATTGTTGGCGAGACCGGCGACTTCACGAACGGCAACAATGGGACACTGAATTTCACCACTTCCACATTTCCTACAACTTCCGGCGCTTATAACGGGGCGGAACTTGCCAGTTGGCGTTTCTTCCTGGTGAAGCTGAATAGTTCAGGTAGCGCACTTGACTACTCGACTTTCCTAAGTAATCAACCCAACGTAATTCCCTTCTCGGTTGCCATCGATTCGGCGAGCAATGCGTATGTGACCGGAGAATACAACCATGCCAGCGGACTAACTGCGCCATTTCCGGCGACGCCGGGTGCTTACCAGTCAACATACGGAGGAGATAACGACGCGTTTGTGATGAAGTTCAACTCAACAGCCACGGCTTTGGAATATGCCACGCTGGTGGGTGGGAAGTATGACGATGTTCCCAGCCAGGTTCTGGTGGATGCCGCGGGGAATGCGACCATCAATGGCTATACCTATTCTCCGAATTATCCTATTACTGCGAACGGGATGCGGCAAAGCGGTGATGAAGGAGGTTTCGTAACTACGCTGAATCCGGGAGGCGCGGCGCTAGTTTACTCGACGGTTTTGAATAACGTGGAGTTCACCAACGTGATGCGCGACAGCGCAGGCTATTACTACGTTGGAGGCGAAGCCGGGCTTAACCTGCCGACGACTGCTAATGCGTTCCAGAAAACTTTTCCGGCGACGGGGTCAGGAATTCATCTGGGATTCCTCACCGAGATCGATCCTGCGGGAAACCTGGTTTACTCATCGTATCTGGCGGGAAATCCTCCCTTGGCAACAGAAGACACTCAGGTTCTGTTGGTCTCGCCAAACAGCGTAACGATCGGCGGTAATCGCTCAGGAGATCCCTTTTTCCCGGTGACGGATCGGACGTATGAACAGGACAACTGTTCTTTTATCGCCAAGTTCAACACGCAGGCTTCGGGTGCGGCATCCCTGGTTTATTCAGGATGCACGCCGATCAATATGACGGATAACACGACCTTCAACCTGTACGAGGGTCTTCCCTATTTCAATTTTTCGGAACTCTATCTCGATGGCAATAACAATCTCTATGGGATGAACAGCTCCGGCCAAACGTCATCCAATGCGTACCAGAAGAGTCCGCCGCAACAGAGTTCGGGAAATGGCTATTTGCTGTGGACTGGAAAATACAATCTGAGCGAGCCGGGTACCGGAGGGGTGAACTTGAGCAATCCTGTATCTGCCTATTCTTTTCCATACGGTACGCCGCTGGTGTTCCGAGCTACGGGGCGAAGTCCGCAATGCTCCTCTGGCGTGGCAGCGATGCGGGTTTATACTTCGCCGGGGGTGGTCGCTTACACTACGAACGGCGCCACGCTTGACGCCAACATTTCTTTCCCGGCGCCCGGCCAGGGCACGTATTCGTTTAACCCGGTGATTGTGGTTTACGACAACTGCGGCAAAGCGTTCAGTATGACGGTACCCATCATCATTGAAGGACCGCCTGCGACCCCGACCGATCCGCAAGTGGTGTCTCCGACCAATGGCG
>JBAPQU010000559.1:0-2581 GCA_049280795.1 Candidatus Sulfotelmatobacter sp. | reverse complement strand
TATCGGAGGCGCTCCGGCCCGGCCCCACTCGTAATCGGCATAGAGTGGCGAGTGTACGGAACTTAGCGTAACTCCACTGCCGCGAAACCACTCGGCGATTTCTTTCACATGCGCTTTGCGGTTGGCGTAGTCGAGATGCTGCCGCGCCGCGAAAATCTCGATCGCCTGCACTCCGCTGCGAACCAAGCCATCCAGAATTCCGGGATGCAGCCGCTCTTTCACGTAGAGGTAAGTTGAAACCGATCTCAGCATTAGTAGCCCACTGCCTTTCCCTCGCCTCTGCCATCGCTGGCGCCCAATCGCTCGCCAGTCTTTGAATCGACGGCAATGCACTCCGCTTCACTCCAATAGGGAGAGCCCTCGCCCAACCCGAACTGCACGTTGTATCCCATCTTTTGCAGCGCCTGCACTGTATCCGGCGAAAACCATTGCTCGACGTCTAACACGTCGGGCAGCCACTGGTTGTGAAAGCGCGGTGCGTTTACTGCTTCTTGAATGTTCATCCCGTAATCGATCACACCCATGAGAACATTCGCCACAGTCGTAATAATTTTCGAGCTGCCGGGCGAGCCCAGCACCAGCACCGTCTTGCCATCACGCACAACGATCGTTGGCGACATCGACGACAGAGGCCGCTTGCCCGGCCCAATCGAATTAGCCTCGCCTTGAATCAATCCGTCGGAATTCGGCACGCCGGGCTTGGCTGAGAAGTCATCCATCTCGTCGTTCATCAGGAAGCCCAAGCCCGTTGCAGTTACTCGCGATCCAAACCAGTCATTGATCGTGGTCGTGACTGCGACCGCGTTTCCTGCCGCGTCTACCACAGAGTAGTGCGTGGTGTGATTCGACTCATGATTCGCCAGCGGCTGCGGATGCGAAGCAGCATATTGCTCGAGCTCGCTGAAAATCGCAGGCCGCTTTAAATCTTTACTGGGGCTGGCCTTGTTCGTATCGATCGAATCCAGCCAGGCGGCTGCGTACTTTTTGTCAATGAGCTGGGCCACCGGAATCTTGGAGAAGTCAGGATCTCCCATGAATTCCGCCCGGTCGAAGAACGCCCGCCGGAAGGCCTCGGTCGTGAAATGAATCGACTGAGCCGAGCGATCCCCTAGTTTAGCAAGATCGTATCCTTCCAGAATATTCAGCGATTCAATCAGCACTGTGCCGCCGGAAGAGGGCGGCGGCGCGCTGATGATTTCATAACCGCGGTATGTGCCGCGAACCGGCTCGCGTTCTTTCACTTCATAGTGGGCCAGATCATCGGCCGTGATCAGACCGCCGCCTTTCTGCATTGCGGCGGCCAACTCATGCGCCAGAACTCCATGATAAAAATCATGGGGCTTGGCGGCGATTCGTTCCAGAGTCCGTGCCAGCTCAGGCTGGCGGAAGGTCTCGCCCGGCTGATAATAATTGCCGTTGCGCTGAAAAATTCGGCGCGACTCGGGAAACTCGCTCAAGTGCTTGTCGTGCAGATCGCGCGCCTCACGCCAGGTCAGCGCATAACCCTCGCGGGCCAACTTGATCGCCGGCGCAATCACTTGCTTAAGCGTCAGCTTGCCGTATTTCTGCTCGGCATAAACCATGCCCGCAACCGAGCCGGGCACGCCAATCGCCTTGTATCCAATCTCGCTGGCGCCTGCAATCACGTTGCCCTGCACGTCCAGATACATAGCGCGCGTGGCTGCCTGCGGAGCTTTCTCGCGGTAATCCAGGAAGTGCGCCTTGCCATCGGCCATGCGGATGAGCATGAATCCGCCGCCACCCAGATTTCCCGCCGCCGGGTGTACAACCGCCAGCGCGAACCCGGTGGCCATAGCGGCATCTACGGCGTTGCCGCCCGCGCGCATCATCTCGACTCCAGCCTGCGAGGCCAACTCATGGCTACTTACCACGATTCCGTGCTGCGCATGCACCGGTTCCACAGCGGCGAAAGCACGAGGCGCTTCACACAGCGTTGCAGCCGCCAGCAGCAGCAAAATCAATGTTTTGTGCCGGAATCGCATGAAGGTCGAGAGCGTCCAGGAATCGGCGGACCCTTGAGGCTAGCCGACGGCGGCAAGGAGAGTCAAATCAGGGGTGCTCGTTTTGGGCGGCCGTACCTGCGGCCACCTTTGCCTAGAAGCGCTAGGTTAACTCCGCTTGTTCTTTGACGCCTTCTTCGGATGCGTGGGATGCGCGCGTTTAGCGGCGACTTTTTTCTTCCCGCGTTTCTTCTTTGGCGCCTTCGCCACGACCATCTCATACGACTGTCCGATCAACTCCTGCAACTCATCCCATCGCACTGCATCCAGCCGGTCGAGCATCACCCACTTGTAGCGCCCCACATGGGGCGCGGGACGAATGTCTTCGCGCTCGATCAGTTCGGCGAAAATCTCCGGGTTGCATTTGAAACAAAGGCGCGGATTGTCCAGGCCCATGATCGCAAAAATCTTCCCGCCGACTTTGAAGCATAGATTGTCACCCCACTGCAGCTTCTCGGTGGCGTGCGGGAAAGAGAGGCAGTATTCGCGGATGGAGTCAACGTTCATAGTGATGAGTCGGAAAATTGGATGATCGGGAATCAGCCAACCGAGCCACGGCG
>JBAPQU010000558.1:0-9347 GCA_049280795.1 Candidatus Sulfotelmatobacter sp. | reverse complement strand
TCGGGGAAGGCGCAGATACGCCCGAAAACGCGCAAAGGATTATGTTCGATGGTCATGACCCTGTCAACATGCAAATCCCTGCATATTGCATCGTACCTTCGACTGGTCGCGGCTTTCGGCCACCCTGCCAGTAGGGCGGAGTCGGTCCTAATTTTCTGTGCTAAATTGGCTACCAACCCTTACGCGCTCACCTCGCGGTATCGGAAGCACTGCACCATGTGATCGTTGACCATTCCCACCGCCTGCATAAACGCATAGCAGATCGTCGATCCCACAAAATTGAAGCCGCGCTTCTTCAAATCTTTACTCATCGCATCCGAATCGGCAGTGCGCGCCGGCCTTCGCTGGTTCGATTTCCATGCATTCACTTTCGGCTCGCCATTCATAAACTGCCAGATGTAGCGGTCGAAGCTGCCAAATTCTTTCTGCACTCGCAACAACGCCTGCGCATTCCGCACCGCCGATGCAATCTTCAACCGGTTGCGCACGATGCCCGGATTCTTCAGCAACTGTGCGATTTTCTTCGCATCATAGCGTGCCATCCGCCGCACATTGAAGCCATTAAACGCAGCTCGATAGTTCTCTCGTTTGTTGAGGATCGTCTCCCAACTCAGCCCGGCCTGCGCTCCTTCAAGAATGAGAAACTCGAAAAGCCTGCCGTCATCGTGCAGCGGCACTCCCCATTCTTCATCGTGATAGCGAATCATCAACTCGCCGCGCGCCCACTCACACCGCACCGGTTGTTTTTCTTTGTTCTCTTGTTTCATAAAACGACGAGCAGGTGTTCAGCCGCGAAGCGGCGTAAAAATGCAGCCCACGGCGCAAGCCGGGGGAAGGAGTTGGTAGAGGAGCAAGCTCTGCAGGGGCGAAAGAGAACACTTTGCTAAACTCGAATCTGCGCCCTCACAAACTACTCAAGCGACTTCGGATCCGACAAATTCTTCGGC
This sequence comes from Candidatus Sulfotelmatobacter sp., assembly GCA_049280795.1. GTDB lineage: Bacteria > Acidobacteriota > Terriglobia > Terriglobales > Acidobacteriaceae > Sulfotelmatobacter. The sequence continues at coordinate 8,400 of JBAPQU010000558.1, read as the reverse complement.
GACCTCTTATCCAGCAACGACACCAATTCTTTCGCGCACGGGGGAATCGCAACCTTATGCTCGACGATGATTTCCTTCGCGTCCAGCTTCTTTCCGTACAACTTTTCATTGGCGCTGCCATCGGAGCGCAGAGTCGAACCTTCCAATGAGATCCCGGCAAACAATCCCTTATTACGCGAGTAGGAAAGAATCTCCGCATCCATCACAATGTCGGTGGCGCCTTCCGCGGTGCGGCCCTTTGGACCGGCCGCCGCTGATGCATCCGCCCCCAACTTCACTTTGCTCGACAGCAGTGACCGTGCCCCCTTCGGATTCATCACCAGCAAAACAAAATCCGTCGCCTGCCCGCCCAACTGAAAACCTATGCTCACCCCCTCCAGCGCATACAGCGCCGGAGCCCCCCACGATCCGGTATAGTGTTCGCCACTGCGGCAAATCATAACGCCGCGCCCATAGCTGCCTCCCACTCCGAACGCGCCTTTCTTCACCGAAGGCAAAATCACCAGGCACTCCGCCTTATCCAGCAGGTCCTGCGGAATGTCATCAGGAATATTGAGAATTTCTTTGATCACCTCTCCCGCATCCTTCACCCGGTCTTCTTCTTTGTAATCGTCGGCGGCGAATGCCGCTGGTGCGAGCAGGCAAAAAGTCAGAAACCACGTTGCGATCTTCTTCGGATTGATCTTCTTCGAGTTGATCAGTATGTTCATCAGTGTACGGTTCATCAGTATGCGGTCCTCCGCGGACTCATTTCTCTCAATCTCAGTACATTCCACTCCATCTTAAACTGTCCTCTGACATTACAATCCCAATCGGAGGGACAGATTGTGAAAATTCGCCCGCTTCCGGTTACGTAACCCTTGCTCCTTGCCGCTTTTCGGCCATGACCGAACGAGTGCTCCTTTTGTAACTTGGCACTCGGCTCCAACCCCCTCTAGAGTCAATAGGGGATAATGGGTGCCCGTCCTTCGGCATCAAGCGTGCATCTAATCAGTTGGAAGTGCCCTCTGGGCCGGGCTGGAGTGAAAATTTTGGACTTTTCGGGCGCAAAGTACACGAGGCTCCTCCCGCTGCTAGCGGCTTTCGCGTTAGCCTGCCCGCTGACTTTATTCTCATCTTTGCCGGCGCTGGCCCAGTCGGATTCCTACACCAGCACTCCGCCTCTCAGCGCTGTCTACTCCACTCCTTCCGCTACGGACGACGATCAAGGCTCCTTGCTTACCCTCCGCAAGCGCGTGGATGAAGTGAACGTGCTCTTCATCGCCACCGACAAGCACGGCAAGTTTGTCCGCGATCTTAACGAAAAAGATTTTTCCATTCTCGACGACAATAAGCCGCCGCAATCGATTCTCAACTTCCGCCGCGAAACCGATCTGCCCTTGCATCTCGGCTTGCTCATTGACGTGAGCGGCTCAGTGCACGGCCGCTTCGAGTTCGAGCAGGATGCCGCTACCAGCTTCCTGCAGCATTCCATCCGCGCCGGTTTCGACAAGGCTTTCATCGTCGGCTTCAACACCCAGAGCCAGATGTCGCAGGATTTCACCGATAACGTCCAGTTGCTGTCCGCCGGTGTGCACAAACTTCAGGATGGCGGAGGCACCGCGCTCTACGACGCCATTTACCGCGCCTGCAAAGAAAAGTTCGTCAAAGACCGTCCCGACCATCCCGCCCGCAAAGCCATCATCATTGTGAGCGACGGCGAAGATAACCAGAGCGAATACACACGCGCACAAGCCATTGAAATGGCGCAGCGCGCCGAAGTTATCATCTACGCCATCTCCACCGACGACAGCGGCCTCGTTCTGCGCGGCGATAAAGTTCTCGAGCAACTCGCCGCAGCCACCGGCGGTCGCGCCTTTTTTCCCTTCAAGATGAAGGACATTACGCACTCTTTCGCCGCCATCGAAGACGAACTCCGCAGCCAGTACATCGTCAGCTACAAGCCCGCCGACTTCGACGCCGACGGTCGTTACCGCTCCATCGAAATCTCCGCCCTAAAAAAAGATCTCCAGGTCCGCGCCCGCAAAGGCTACTTCGCCCCCCAGCAGTAATCAAAACTTTTCGCCACAGAGACACCGAGACACAGAGAAAACCTCTAGAAGCTGTCTCCCAGATGGTTTCGGGAAGAATGGGTTCGGGAAGGGCACGACTTTAGTCGTGCCACCATGCCCAATAAAGAGGCGGGCTTCAGCCCCTGAGGAGAATGCAAGGAGCCATTTCCGACCAGAAGAGCTTTTGGTGGCGCAGCGCTTCCAGCGCTGCGATAGAGTCGCTATGAAGAGGACGGCTTTAGCCGCTGAGGGACTTCACTATCTCACCCCGGAACATTTTCTGAAACATCCTTTGGATTCTCGGCAGTCGTCTCACGAATTGCACATCCATCCGAGTTCCCTCGATGGCCTCGTCACAGCAAGCCTGAATCTCAACGGGCGCACCCGGCCCCTCGGCAGCCTTCAACAATAAATTCCACGCCTCCCGGTACTCGCCATATTTCTGACCCTTAACCCCCGGCCGAAAAAACAGATTCGCATCCCGATCCCCAACCACCTCATACGGCAGGATGTACCAATCATCTGTCGGAATAATGTAAATCGCGAAAAAGTCCACCGTCCCCCGCGCATACCCGCGCCGCCCCTTCGATCCATCTTTCACATTAACGCTCATGCAATAGCAACCCTTGCTGCACTGGTAAAGCGTGCACTTCACCTGCACCCGCAAGATCGGCCCGCCATTTTCCACTCCCACGTCATACGGTCCCAACCCTCCATACGGACTCGACACCTTCAACCCCTGGCTCATTGCCATCACCATAAAATAAAGCTCAGCCCAAGCTCCCCGCTCCTTAGTCCCCTTGATCAAAAGTCCCAGGTTCTCCCGCTTTTTCATCGAGCCGCACCTCTTTTGCCCCAAAATAAAAATCGCGGCCTACAAGGCCGCGACCGTCGTAACATGAAATTGTCATCCCTATAGAACTGCCATCCCGAATTGAATTGTCATCCTGAGCGAAGTAAATGCTTCGCGCATGCGAAGCATTTACGCAGTCGAAGGATCCTTACCCGCCTGCGCAGCATATAGCCGAGCAAGGCATTTCTATTACCGTCCGAGCCTTTCGCATTCGGAATCTGTCATTCCGCGGGAACCCCGCATTCCCGAAGGGAATGGGAAGCGGAGCGGAGGAACCTGCTGTCCTCGCCCTTATTACAGCTCTAGATTTTACTGGATACAACCATTATATCATATTGCATACCCCAACTGTGACACATTAGCCGACTTTATTTTCCCTTTCCCTTCAATAACCTGACTCAATTCAACGCCTCCCAGCCCCTTGACAAGAATTTTGGACCGCTTTGTATGGCCGAAAGCTAATCTACGTGCCTACCGCAGCCAAGCAGCGGCTAAGGAGGCTTCGCACTTCATCCGCGTCATCACCGACGAGGATTCGGACTCCAGAGCCGTCTCGAGCACAAAGCGCAGCTGCAGGTGGGAGAAATTCAGCGCATTCACCGAGGTCCACCAAGAAACACTCCCCGTAAAGAGCGACGATAGCGCGGACCCGACCGGCGTAGGGCTCGACGGTAACGAGGTGGTGACCTGGCCACTCTTGGAATCCGCCAGGCAAAGCTACTTCCTGTGCAAGCGAGTCGTCAACTCGCCTGCCAAGAACAAAGCCCCTTGCGCTCATGAAAGCTCCCACAGTCGCCGCTCCGGAACTCAAAAGGGAAAGAGTGAGCCCGCACGCAATCTTCACGGCTATGCGCAGGACGCTGGCGCGGTCAACGGTAAAAGCTACAAGATGTGGCGTTCCCCCTTTAATTTCGCCGCTGACCCAGCCTTTATATTCCCGCAAAAGAGGATGCCCGCGAACTTGCATTAAGACGTGTATGAACTGAGTCGCTTCGTCTGGGCTGCGGGCTCGGATGAAGAGACTGTTACGGTGGTCCAGCACAATGCGAGGGTGGAAACGTTGATCCGACGCGAGGGGATCACCGGCGGGGAAAATAGTCACGCGAATCTCGCAAAGCAGGCCACCCTGCTTCGGCGGTTGGCTAAGCAACTCATCCAAACGGTCGAGGAGTCGATCTATGCCGTCGGGACTGTGCCCACCCCTCTTGGCCATAAGGCTCGCAGGGTCGATTTCGATGTAGGGCAGAGACACGGGATAATCTTGCCCTGCCCGGAAGGCAACCTCCGCAAAGCACCCCAAACTTTCATTCCAGACGACAGAATAAGCTGCTTCGACTACGCCACTCTCTGCCCTGTCCTTGTGACGCGGGCCTGGACCATGCAGAACGCGATGGAGGGCGAAGTGACTGCGTCTAGCAAGATATTGCTCCAATGCGGAAATTGTCGTCTGGCATTCCGGGCACGAAGGGACGGTCAGGTCCCGTGTACCGCCAACGAAACGCGGAAAGACGTGATCATCCGTCAGACCTACATCTGACCTTTGACACCAGGCACACTGTGTAACCATCGTGGTCTCTTGAGAAGATTATGCCGCAGCCGCGCGAAGCGAACAAATCGTGCTACGCCTACCCTCAGTCCGTCTCTAGATGGTTTGCGCCCGCGCCCTCCCTATGCTACCGTCGCATTGATTTCGAGATTAAGGTTTCTCCAAGGAGCTACTCATGGTCGGCATCATCTTTCTCGTAATCCTCGTCGTCATCGCCGTCACGCTCATCGGCATGTACAACAGCCTGGTGCAGTTGCGCGTGCGCTGCGACTCTGCCTGGTCCGACATTGATGTGCAACTCAAGCGCCGCCACGACCTCATCCCCAACCTGGTGGAAACCGTAAAAGGCTACGCCGCGCACGAAAAAGGTACATTCGAAAATATCGCCAAATTTCGTTCGCAAGCCATGCAAGCCACCACGCCGGAAGGCAAGGCCGTGGCCGAGAATCAGCTCACCGGAGCGCTGAAGAGCCTGTTCGCAGTGGCCGAAAATTATCCGGAGCTGAAGGCCTCCGAACAATTCACCCAACTGCAGGGATCGCTAAGCGAGACCGAAGATTCAATCCAAAATGCTCGCCGTTACTACAACGCCGTGGTACGCGACCTGAACACGAAGATTCAATCATTCCCCACGAACATTATCGCCGGTATGTTCAACTTCACCGCGCGCCAGTACTTCGAAACCACCGACGCCGCCGACCGCGAACCCGTAGCCGTAAAGTTCTGATCCCATGATTGCGAGGCACCGTTTCAGATCAGCGATGACCTTATTTTCTTGTCATTCCGAGGAGCGAATGCGACGAGGAACCTTGGTTCTTATTGGCTGCGAGAGGAAACCAGGATCCCTCGCTTCGCTCGGGATGACAACAATTAGGAGAGCAGCAACTAGGAGGGGCAACCTCGTCACGGCGTTCCTACTCCTCGCCACCATCCTCGCCCTAACCGCACCACTCGCCGCAAAATCCTGGCGCGTCTCCAACTTTCAAGACACCATCACCGTCAACGCCGACGGAAGCGCCTTGATCAACGAAACCGTCACTCTAAACTTCAACGGAGAATTTCACGGCATTCACCGCACCATCCCCATCGAATATCCCGGACCCGACGGCACCAACTATCAGCTCTTCGTCACCATCACCAGCATCACCGACGACACCGGCGCCAAACTCAAATACGACTCTTCCACCTCCGGCGCCTACCGCGATCTGAAAATCTACATTCCCAACGCCGTCGATACCACGCGTACGGTCACGATCGTCTACCGTGTGCGCAATGGCACTCGATTCTTTGATGATCACGACGAGTTCTATTGGAACGTGACCGGCAACGACTGGCCGGTGCCGATCGATCACACCTCCGCCAGCGTGCACTTCCCCGATGCCGCCAGCGGATCGCTGCGCGCGCAAGCCTTTACCGGCGTCTATGGCTCAACGAGGAGCGATGCAACCGCAAAGGTCGATGGCTCGATCGCGGAATTCGAAACTACGAATGCTCTTCCCATGCGCGGCGGCATGACCATCGACGTGTACATTTCCAAAGGCATTCTGAAAGCGCCGGGCGGGATCACCAAATTTTTCTGGTTCATCGCCGCGAACCCCGCTGTCTTTCTGCCGCTGGTTACTCTCGCCGTGATGCTGGTTCTGTGGTGGTATAAGGGCCGCGATATCAACCCCGGCATGTCGGTCGCGCCCATGTATGAGCCGCCGCCGGGAATTTCTCCCGCGGAGGCCGGAACCTTACTCGACGACCGCATCCATCCGCGGGATATTACATCGACGATCATCGATCTAGCCGTGCGCGGCTTTCTGAAGATCGAAGAGACGGACGAAAAAGGACTTCTCTTTCACAACAAGGATTACATCTTTCATCTGCTGCAGAAGCGGCAGGACTGGCGCGGCCTCGCGCCCCACGAGCAAGTTATGCTGGAAAATATTTTCGCGGAGGACGTTCCCGATACTCGCCTGTCGAGCCTGAAGAATCGTTTCTATACCGCCGTGCCCGTGATCCGCACCGATATCATGTCAGCGCTGAAGCAGAAGGGAATTTACGCGCTCGATCCCGAATCCGCCAACGGCTACAGCGCGGCCGCCGCGTTCGGCATCCTCATGCTGTTTGCCGTGATTGAATTTATGGGCTGGGCGGATTTCTTCAGTTCGGTTCCTGTGGCCGCATTGTGCATAGTGATCGCCGCCGTAATCTTTTGGCTCTTCGCTCGCGAGATGACTGCGAAGACGCTCAAGGGCTCGCGCACCCACATCGCCGTTCTGGGTTTTCAGGAATTCATGAACCGCGTCGATGCCGAGCGCCTGAAGACAATGCCACCGACCACATTCGAAAAATTTCTTCCCTACGCCATGGCTCTCGGTGTGGAACACCACTGGGCGCAAGCCTTCTCCGGCATCGTGAAAGATCCACCAAGCTGGTACGCCGCTCCCGCCGGTTACGGCTACGGCATGGCCTTCAATCCAATTTTATTTTCCTCTTCGATGCATGGCATGGCGACGGATATGCACCAGGTCTTCGTCTCCGCGCCGCGCGCCGCTTCTTCGGGATCAGGATTTGGCGGCGGTGGCGGCTTCAGCGGCGGTGGTGGTTTTTCCGGCGGCGGATTCGGTGGTGGCGGCGGCAGCGCCTTCTAGCGTCCGAATCGAAAAACAAAATCCAAAATTTATAACGCGGAATCTTCGCAGAAGTGGTGCGCCCGGAGAGACTCGAACTCCCAACCCTCTGCTCCGAAGGCAGATGCTCTATCCGATTGAGCTACGGGCGCCCGGGAATATTCTACGGCAGTTTGGTCTGAATCTGCACCGGGCTGCGGTTTACTTGTTGTGGAGCGTGCGCTGCCGCTTTACGCCTCTTTCTTTCCATTTGTAGGTGATGCGCTGTATGGAGGTTTATGCGGATCGGCTTTACGGTCGTGATAGCGAGTCGCTGACTCCTTAGTTTTGGCGTGTCTGGCTTGCGGAGATTCTTATGAAGAGAACCGTTGTTTTATTGCTGAGCGTCATGATGTGGTTGGGCGCGGGTTTTGCGCAGGATAATAATTCCAGCGCACCGCTTTATCCGACTTCTCCTCAGCCTACCCAGGTTCCCCCGTCGAATCAGGATGCTGCGCCGCAGGTGATGAATCAGAACACAGGGCAGAACGATTCGTTGCCGACGTATCGGGTGACGGTTTATGCGCGCACGACCCGAGCGGTGAATTATCGGCACCGCGGCGGATCGACGTCGGTCGATTTTCGCGGCACGGAGTTGATGCCGGGAATCGGCGGTCATGCCAAAGTCGAGGGAAAGAACGGACGCCTGGCCATCAATGCAGAATTCACAAACGTCGGGCTGCCGGGTAGCTTCGGCGGACAATTTCTTACTTATGTGTTGTGGGCGATTACGCCGGATGGGCGCGCGGTGAATTTAGGCGAAGTGCTTCCCGGTGATAACGGCAAAGACAAGATTGACGTAACTACCGACCTGCAGGCTTTCGGCATGATCTTGACGGCCGAGCCCTATTACTCGGTAACGCATCCCAGCAATAAAGTGGTGGCGGAAAACATTCTGCGAGAAAATACGAAAGGATTTGAAGAGCCGATCGACGCGAAGTTCGACACGCTGGAGGGTGCGCAGTACACCATCGACATTCCAGCCGACCAGCTTCCATCGAGCACGGCCAGCCCTAGCGTTCCTTTGGATCTTATGGAAGCGCGCAACGCGGTTGTAATTGCGAAAGCAGCGGGCGCGCAGCAGTATGCTCCCGATAGTCTGGCGAAGGCCGAAGATATGCTGCAGCGCGCGGAAGATTACTATCAGCGCAAACAGGGACGGACTCCGATTGGGACTGCGGCGCGCGGAGCAACGCAGGAAGCCGAAGACGCGCGCGTGCTGACGTTGCGGCGCAAAGAGCAGGCACGGATCGAAGCGGAGCGGGAAGCGCAGGAAGCAGCCAAGGAGAAGGC
>JBAPQU010000557.1:0-3669 GCA_049280795.1 Candidatus Sulfotelmatobacter sp. | reverse complement strand
TCGCGGCCGGAGATCGACAAAAACCGCATCGCAATGCACGGCGTCAGCTGGGGAGCCTATTGGGCAACGAAGATGGCGATCGTCGAACACGCTCGACTGCGCGGCTGCAGTGCACAATCTCCGCCGGTAGACAAGTTCTTCCAGAAAGAATTTCTGATGAACTCGCTGATGGGCAATCGTGAATATTTGTTCGATCAGGTGCCCGCACTCATGAACATTCTCGATGGCGTGCATACGCTGGATGAAATGGGCGATTTCCTGCCCAAGCTCTCGCTGGTGAAACAAGGGCTGCTAGGCCAGCCCATGGCGCCGATGCTAATTCTCGCGGGAGTTCTCGATACGCAGGTTCCCATCGATGACGAATATTTGCTACTGAGCAAAGGCGACGTGCCAAAAGAAGCCTGGATCAATCCTCATGGCGGGCACCTAGGCCGGCAGGTTGGCGTCTGGCCCGATCCACGAATCTTCAAGGAAGTGATTATTCCGTGGTTGGTAAAAACGCTGCAGACTCCCGCGAACTAGAAGCTATGCCTTATGTGGGTTGGGAAGGGCACGACTTTAGTCGTGCCGTCCAGACCCAATAAAGACGCGGGCTTTAGCCGGTGGAAGCGCCGATCCGTTAAGCCGGCACGGGCGGATTTTTCCTGCCCTGCTTCACCTTCACCGGATCGAGAAACGGCATCATACTGCGCAGACGTTCGCCCACGCGTTCGATCGTGTGTTCCTGCTCTCGCTGGCGGGTAGCTTCGAACCACTCGCGCCCGGACTCGTTTTCGGCGATCCAGTTTCGAGCGTAGGTTCCATCCTGAATTTCCTTCAGCATCTGCCGCATCACCTTTCTGGTTTCGTCGGTGACGATGCGCGGCCCGCCGGTGTAGTCTCCGTGTTCCGCGGTGTCGCTAATGGAATAGCGCATGTAGTTAAGACCGCCGCGATACATCAGATCGACGATGAGCTTCAATTCATGAAGGCACTCGAAGTACGCAATCTCGGGCTGATAGCCTGCTTCCACCAACGTCTCAAAGCCCGCCTTCACCAGCGCGCTGGCACCGCCGCACAATACAGCCTGTTCACCAAACAGATCCGTTTCGGTTTCTTCGGTGAATGTGGTCTCGATCACGCCCGCGCGCGTACCACCAATCGCTTTGGCATAAGAAAGCGCCAGTTTCTTTGCATTTCCGCTGGCATCCTGATGCACTGCCAACAGCGCAGGAGTGCCGCCGCCTTCGACGAAAACCTCACGTACACGATGTCCGGGCGCCTTCGGCGCGACCATAGAGACATCGATGTCAGCAGGAGGAGTAATCGTTCCGTATCGAATGTTGAAGCCATGGGCAAACATCAAAGTTTTCCCGGCTGACAAATGCGGAGCAATGTCCCGCTTGTAGACGGCAGACTGCGCCGTATCAGGAACGAGAATCATGATTACATCAGCCCAGGCAGCAGCATCAGCAACAGAATTAACCGTCAGTCCCGCAGCCTGCGCTTTTGCCCGCGATTCGCTCGTCGGAGGAAGCCCGATCCGCACCTCCACACCGCTATCTTTCAGGTTGAGAGCATGAGCGTGCCCCTGCGAGCCGTAGCCGATAATCGCGACCTTCTTCGCGCGAATCAGTGACAGATCAGCTGCGTCTTCGTGATACATGGTTGCCATGAGTATTCCTTTCGAATAAGAGCTGGATTACGTTTATACCGACTGCGAGAGATCGTCATCAGCCGCGGTCTGCGCTGGCGCTTCCTGCGAGGACAATGCAGCGAAGGCCTTGTTTCCACGCCGCATCGCGACGATTCCGGTGCGCACCATTTCGAGCACACCATAAGGACGAAGTACTTCCAGCAGACCGTCGATCTTATCTTCATCGCCCGTAATTTCGATAATCAGCGACTCGGGCGCAACATCCACCACCCGTGCGCGGAAAACGCTGGCCAGCTCCAATACATGGGAGCGCGCTCCATGTGTGGCTGAGACTTTGATCATGGCCAGGTCGCGCACAATCGCCGGCACGGTTGTGATGTTTTCGACCAGAAGCACGTTTACGAGTTTGTACAGGTTGGCTTCGATGCGGCGCGCCTGGTCATGATCGGCATCGACGGTGATGGTCATGCGCGACACTTCCGGCTTTTCCGTGCGTCCCACGGTGAGCGAATCGATATTGAAAGCGCGGCGGCGAAACAGTGACGCCACGCGGGTCAGCACGCCTGGTTTGTTTTCGACGTACACAACGAATGTGTTCAGCATATTGGGTTTGTTGTTAGGCTATTCGTCGGCCGCGGTCTCCACAATTGGACTCGGACGCCGAATCATCTCATGTAACGCCGCGCCCGCCGCAACCATTGGATAAACGGTATCTTCCTGCTCAACCTGAAAATTAATCAGCACCGGACCATCATGCTGGCGAGCCGATTGCACCGCTGGCACCACCTGTGAACGCTCAGTCACGGTCGCGTTTCGAATGCCATAAGCTGCAGCAACTTTGGCAAAGTCAGGATTCAGCAACGGCGTAGCCTGGTAATTACGTTCGTAAAAGAATTCCTGCCACTGACGCACCATTCCCAGGAAGCCGTTGTTAATAATCGCAATGTTGATCTTCAAATTTTCCTGCACGATGGTCGCGAGTTCGCACATCGTCATCTGAAAACCACCATCCCCCACAATGGCCCATACTTCGGCCTCAGGCCGCGCGACCTTCGCGCCGATCGCTGCGGGCAGGGCGAATCCCATCGTGCCCAAACCTCCGGAGGTGATCAGCGAACGTGGTTCCTCGTGCTTGTAGTATTGCGCCTCCCACATCTGATGCTGGCCGACATCAGTCACCACTACAGCATTGCCGCCGCGTGTCTGGTGCCAGAGATCGTTGATGACGTGCGCGGCATAAAGATGGCCGCTATCCGGCAGGTTCTGAATATCGCGGACAGCGGAATCACCTTTCAAACCGTCGATAAGATCCAGCCATTCGCTGCGATCGATGGATTCGATCTTCGGCAACATCGCCTGCAGAACTTCCCGCAGATCGCCCACCAGCGCGACATCGACATTCACATTCTTATTGATCTCGCAGGGATCGATCTCCACATGAATCTTCTTGGCATTGGGTGCGTAGGTTTTCAGGGTGCCGGTGACGCGGTCGTCAAAGCGCATGCCCAGCGCAATGAGCAAGTCGGCTTCTTGAATAGTGTGGTTCACCCAGGCTTCTCCATGCATTCCCATCATGCCCAGATTGAGTGGATGCGAAGCGGGCAGAGCACCCAGACCGAGCAGAGTGAGCGCCACAGGGATGCCGGCGCGCTCCGCCAAATCTCGAACCTCGCGGATTGCTCCTGAAACGATTGCGCCATGACCCAGCAGGATTACGGGCCGCTTGGAGTTATGAATCAACTCCAGTGCCTTCTCATATTCCTTTGGAGCGGGAGAGAGATCGGGACGATACCCGGGCAGTTGCGGCTTCGCCGCCTCCCAGTCGAACTCGCACGTGGCCTGTTGCGCGTCCTTTGTAATATCCACGAGAACCGGCCCGGGACGCCCGGAGCGAGCGACATAAAACGCTTCTCTCATGGTCTGCGCCAGTTCATCGGCTCGCGTCACCAAATAATTATGCTTGGTAATGGGCAGGGTGATGCCGGTAATGTCGGTTTCCTGAAAGGCATCGGAGCCGATCAACTTGCTGCCCA
>JBAPQU010000556.1:0-6858 GCA_049280795.1 Candidatus Sulfotelmatobacter sp. | reverse complement strand
GCTAAAGCCCGTTCTGAAGAGGATGAGCCGATCGCAGCGCTGAAGCGCCGCGCCACCCAAAAGCAAATTGGACAAGGACATGTGCGAGAGATTTCTCCCCGACGATTCCAGGGCCGCTCAACCATTTGTATCTCCAGCCAAGTGGGCTGCGCCGTCGACTGTCAGTTCTGCCTGACCGCGCTGCTCGGCGTAAAGCGCAACCTGACGGCTGGCGAGATTGTGGCGCAGGTTTGCGCCGTGCTCAAAGATCAGCAGGTTTCACCGCCGGAGGATCGCATCAACCTGGTTTTCATGGGCATGGGGGAGCCGTTTTTGAACTACGACAACTTCACAAAGGCGGCGCGGTTGCTGGTCGAAGGCGTAGGGATCGCGGAGCGGCGGATGACGGTGTCAACGGCGGGAATTGTGCCCCGCATCCATGACTTCGGCGAAGAAAAGATCCGGCCGAAGCTGGCGATTTCCCTGAACGCATCGAACGATGAATTGCGCACGCGGCTGATGCCGCTGAACAAGAAGTGGAATCTGGAAATGCTGATCGCGGCTGCTCGTGAGTTCCCATTGCGTACGCGCGAGTGGATCACCTTCGAATACGTTCTGCTCGGGGGTGTGAACGACACGCCAGAAAATGCAAAGGAAGTTGCCGAATTGCTGCGCGGGCTGCGCTGCAAGGTGAATCTGATCGCGCTGAACCCGGGCCCGGGAATTGACTTTACCACCCCGACCGCAGAACGAGTGATCGGGTTTCAAAATACTCTAAGAGAAGCGGGCATCCCTGCGTTTGTGAGGCGTCCGCGAGGCCGCGACATCTATGCCGCTTGCGGGCAGCTCAAGCGAACGGTTGAGGTTGCCACATCACTGGAACCCCATCTCGAGTCGATTTCCCCTGCGCCCGAGGGATGACCGGGAGCTCAATGCGAATCGAGGTTCCCGAATTGCAATCTTGCCGGCAGATGATTCGTCCACGATGCTGCTGCAGGATGCCCTGACAAGCGCTCAAGCCCAAATTTGACATACTCTGGTCTTCTTCTTTTTCTTTCTGGACGGGGTTTGCGGCGGCGCCGAAGTCGGAAATCTCGATGATAGCAAGGCCGTCTTTTTGTTCTGCAGTGACGGCTAGAGTACGGGCAGTACGTCGATCCGCCGTGTGCAGCGCATTATTGAGGATCTGCACGCAAACCTGGAGCAACTGGTTGGGGTCTCCCAGAACGAGCGGCAGGTTGGGTTGCAATTCGGCATGCACCTCGATTTTAAGCGCCTGCCACTGAGGTTGCGCTAGTTTGATGGCGGTGCGGAGTACGGTGTTGAGATCCACCGGAGCCATTGCGGCCGGCCCCTGTTTGGCAAAACTGAGCAGGCTCGCCACCAGCGACTTGGTGCGCCGAACATGCTGCCCTATCTTTTCTGCGAGTTCATGCTGCTCCGGGTTGAGAGCGGTGCTCTGCAGTAGATCGGAATAGCCCATCATCGCCGCGATGGGGTTGTTTAGTTCGTGCGCGGCGCCACCCACCAATTGACCGATCGAGGCCAGTTTTTCGGATTCGGTGATCTGTACCTGCAAACGTTTTAGATTGGCAAAGGACTCCCGCGAGTCGGTCAACAGACGCACGAGTTCCCGGTCGAGCAGGCGCTGCCGCGCGAAGACCATGCCCCCCATGAACAGTGCCGTAGCCAGAGTCAAGACCACGCGAAACGACCGGATAGGAGCGGGGATTGCTCCATCCAGCAGTGCCCACGCGGCGAATAGCGGGAGCGAGAACGCTGCGATCATTCCCAGCCGGGCCAGCCACACTCCATGAGCGGTGGAAGTGGAGCGGGCGACAGGTTGTGGTTCTGATTCGCGGCTCCACAGCCCGATCACCGTGATCCATGTCATGGAGACCGCCAGAGGAATGTCGTAGAGGCTCCCGCTGTAATAACTGTGCCAGTCGAGCGCCCAATTGGCGAGGTAAGAGCTGGCCGCGTAGATGATGCAGGCGCCGAAAAGGCTGGCATAGATGGTTCTCCAGCCGCCTTTGCTCTCTCTCCACGCCAGGACCAAACCGCTCAGGAACGCCACCTTCTCGATGAGATAAAGCGAGTTCAGATTGTGACCGTAGACAGTCCCATTGGGCACGACGTACTGCCACGGAATCACGGCAAGCACGTACAGATACACCCACCATATCAACAGCAAGGCAAAATCAAGCTGGCGCAGACGCGCGGCATAAGCGTCCCGGGGAGCATGCGGGCGAAGCGCCAGCGCGGCCATCAGCGGCACGATGTGCACAAAGAGAATGATGTCTCCGACGAACAGGTCGGGCACATCCTGATGCAGCCATACTTCGAAGTAGGTCCAACACAGCTGATACAAAAACCAGAAGCCTATGCCGGTAGCCAGAAGTCCCCAGAATAGGCGCAAGCGCCCGCGTGAGCGCAACGCCTGCGGGATGAGGGAAATGGTCCCTGAAAGCAGCAGGAGGCACTGAATGATGTCGCTGAGAGCGGTCAGACGAAAAGATTGCCGCAGGAAAAGTGCACCCAGGACCAGGGTTACCAGACAGGCAGCAACCGCTGCAGTCCAAAGCTTGGTATAAGTGCGCAACAAGACAATCCTCGCTGCCATTGTAGACTCGGATTAGATAAAGCTTAGGTTACTGAAGTAATCCGTTGGCGCTGGCCGAACCGTTCAGCCCAAGACCGGGGCGGGTGCCTCCGGAGTCACCTAATAGAAAGTTTTACTTGCTCCCGCTCTTTCTTATCAATACTATACGAGACAACCCCTTTGTCTGAAAAATCCGCCCCTCGGCGGGAAGTGATTTGATTGCGGACAGACATTAACCAACGTTTTCTCGGAAGACCGCAGGCTCCGACAGACCCCAGCGAGATTCGCCGGACGGAGCGGTGGCTGGCTACCGCGCGCGTGTTCCTGGCGGTCTCCGCCCTGGTCGCCATCTACATGGATCCCACGGAGTTAGGCCGCTCCAACGCCGCTTATGGGTTGTTCGTTTTCTACCTTGCAAACAGTACCCTGGTGCTGATGCTGTTGCGCAGGCGCAAGGCGTCAACCGCGTCGTTTCGCATTCTCGTTCATGTGGCCGACATTATGTGGCCAGCCTTCATCTCGATCTTTGGGGAGGGTCCGCGTAGTCCGTTTTTCTTATTTTTTGTTTTCGTGCTCACTGCGGCGGCCTACCGGTGGGGTTTGTGGGAGACGCTGAGCACGGCTGCGGCTGAAGTGGTCTTGCTATGGGCGGAAAGTCTTGCCTTGCTGCACGTGGGAGCGATGAGCGGGGGACATTTGCCTTGGCATATTTTCTCCGGTCTGCGGATCAATACCACCGAGTTCGAACCCAAGCGGCTGTTCATGTTGTCGGTTTATTTGCTGGTGATGGGATTGCTGCTCGGCTACCTGGCGCAGCAGCAAAAACATTTGCGCGCGGAAAAAGCCGGAGTGACTCGCATGCTGGCAAAAGTGCGAGTGGATATGGGACTGACCGGAACGCTGCAGCAAATCAGCCGTGAGGTTGTCAGCATGTACGGCGCGGCGCGGTTGGTGATCGCCGCGCAGGAGATTCACAGCCAGCGGAAATTCCTTGGCGAATTACGAAACACCAGCGAGGTCTCCGATTTTGTTTGGTTGGATTCCGGACCGCGGCAGGCGCAGCTCTATCTGGAGGATTTTCCGGGCGAGGTGTGCTACGCCGCCAATAGTGATGGACGTTGGTCTGTAATCGCATTGGATCCCGAGGGCAACCAGGTGTCTTCGCCGCTCACCGAGCCGCTGGTTCGCTTGAATGAGCGTCAACCGTTTCGCTCTCTGATTGAGATTTCTTTTGTCTTTGCCAGCGAGTGGCGGGGACGAATCTTTGTCTTCGACCCGGTCGTCCAAGGAGACAAGCAAGAAGAACTGCGTTTTCTTCTCGACCTGCTTCGCCAAGTGGGGCCGGCAGTGTACAACGTCTACCTGCTGCATCGGCTCCGGCGCAGGGCTGGGGCGGCGGAGCGTGCGCGCTTCGCACGGGAACTGCACGATGGCGCGGTGCAATCGCTGATTGCGGTCGAGATGCAGGTGGACGTCCTGCGGCGTCAGGCGGAGAATAATCCCGCCATAGTCACCGGTGAACTGGACCGCATCCAGGGTTTGCTGCGCGAAGAAGTTTTGAAGCTGCGCGAACTTATGCAGCAGATGAAGTCGATTGACATAGATGCGCGAAGGTTCTTGAGTGTCGTGACCGATACAGTAGAGCGGTTTGAGCGCGAGACTGGAATTTCCGCGCGTTTTGTCACTGACATTGAAAAGCTCGAGATGCCAGAGAAGGTCTGCCGGGAACTGTTGCGCATCGTGCAGGAGGGGCTGGTCAACGTGCGCAAGCACAGCAAAGCCCGTCATGCGCTGGTTCGGCTGGGCTCCAATCCTACTCAGTGGAGCTTGACGCTGGAAGATGATGGCAAAGGATTCCCGTTTTCCGGCCGGCTTACGCAGGAAGAACTCGACCAGATGGGCAAGGGGCCGATGATTATTAAAGAACGCGTCCATTTAATTGCGGGCGTACTCACTGTAGAATCAAATCCCGGATCAGGGACCCGCTTGGAAATCAACGTCCCTAAGAATGGGGAAGTAAGAGATGAATTTTAAGAAGTCACAGCCCGTTCGCATTGTGATCGCCGACGACCATCCAATTTTCCGCGATGGATTGCGCCGGCTTCTGGAAGCTGAACAGGATTTGAAAGTGTTGGGCGAAGCCTCCGACGGCGCCGAAGCGGTGAAAATGGCGCGGCAGTTGAAGCCCGATATTCTTTTGCTGGACCTGTCGATGCCCAAACATCCGGGCCTGGAAGCTTTACGTGAGCTGAGCGTAGGTGGGGGTTCTACCCCCGTGCGCGTAATTCTGCTAACGGCTGCTGCCGAAAAGAACCAGATCGTGGAGGCCCTCCAGTTGGGCGCGCGCGGAGTAGTGCTGAAAGATTCCGCCACGCAACTGCTGCTGAAAGCCATTCATACGGTGATGTCGGGCGAGTACTGGGTGGGACGCGAGAGCGTCTCAAACCTGGTGCAATACCTGCGGACGCTGGTGCAGTCTTCCAGCGACGAAGCGCGGCAGAAAAAGTTCGGCCTGACGCCACGCGAGCTCGAGATCGTGGCCGCCGTAGTAGCGGGATACTCGAACAAAGAGATTGCCGAGTACTTCAAAATCAGCGAAGACACGGTTAAACACCACTTGAGCAATATTTTCGACAAGCTGGGGGTATCCACCCGACTGGAGCTGGCACTGTTTGCCGTCAACCAGTCCCTTCCACTTAAAAGCATTGTGTAACAAGGACTTAGCGCTTTCCAAAACGGAACCGGCATAGCACTTACGGGCTATTGCCGGTGCTTGTCCCGCCACCTATGATTTTCTCAAGACCAGCCTCGGGATAACAATTGATCCGGTCGCAGATGGAATGAGGTTTATTCTCTCGTGCAGGTAGTAGCGTACGGTTGAAAAGAAGTTTGAAGTCTAAGGAGACGGAGCCCGTGGCAAGAATTTTACAAAATGTTTGGCAGAATTTATGGAACGACGAGCGCGGTCAGGATATCGCGGAGTACGCGGTAATGCTGGCTGTGATTCTGGTGATCGTGGTCGGAACGATCCGGCTCATCGGTTCCAACGCTAACAACGTATTTTCTAACGTTGGCAGCTCTATCCAGTAATTTCTAACTGGGAACGATTAAGATCGAAAAACTGCTAAAGGCGCGCCGCCCGGCGTGCCGGTTGCTGCCCGGCGCATTTTTCAGCTAATACAATCCATTTTAGCGGCGAGGCGAAAGAATGCCTTTTCATCACTTGGCCGCAGGAGCCGTAAGCGCGGCCTTCTCACTGCCAGGAGACGAGATTCGGGTGAGGTAAGGGAAGAAAGGCGTAATCGCGAACGGCAACTTCTCCCGGGCCGAGGCCAGAGCGACAGGCTTGGCTTTCGCCAGCTCTACCTGGTCGTTCCAGGGATCGAGCTTAATGCGTCCGCCGAGAGGGAGCGCAGCAATCTGATCGGTGCGCTTCGGCTCCAGCTCCGGTGCTCCATTGAGCAGCGCCGACATCCGAATATTCTTGTTGCTCGCCATGCTATTTCCCAGATGCGGGCGAATCAGGTTTGGCAGCTCGGGAGCATTCCGTTGCAAGGCCTTCAAGAACAGCCCAGCGCTTCCCAGCTTGTCTTTGTATGGAGAATTCTTCAGCAACTCCAGAGCCTTGGTGTCGGCAGCTTCTTCGTCACTTGCCTGGCGTTTGAAGTCGAGGCGCTGAAACGAGTCTTCATCGGGGAAGAACATGCGGTCGTTAAATGCAAGCTTCGTATCGAAATGGTGCCCAAGCACGATGTGACTCAGTTCATGGGACAAAACCATCGCGAGCGACGCCTCGTCGGGCAGCACGTCGAGCAGGCCCCGGCTGATGACGATGGTGTGGCCGATGGTGAAAGACTCCAGTGGGGAAGTGAGCAGGACGCGGCAACGCACGTCCGACCCCAGATCGATGTTGTTGGTCACGAGCAGGTTGTTGACCACAGTCAGCAGGATTTTATCCACATCGCCGGGAGGCGCGAGCAAGCCGATCTTCTGCATGCGTTCCACCGCGTTATCTTCAGCCTGCCGCTCCCACATGCGCTCGGCGACCACAGGACTCGCGTCAGCCGCAACGTCGCTCTGATCTTTCACTGACTGTGGCGAATCCACCAGAATCTGCGTGAACTCTTCATTCCTGTTCAGAGCCTTTAAGTCATATCCCCACAGCCGGGTCTGAGCCCGGAAGTGCAAACTCTTCGCGACGCCATATTTGAAGTCTGACTCTTCGCTATAGATGTAGGCCGGAACCCACATACCCGAACGAAGGTTCAGGCGCCAGC
>JBAPQU010000555.1:0-6589 GCA_049280795.1 Candidatus Sulfotelmatobacter sp. | reverse complement strand
CTGCCGCCTTGCTCACAATCTCTGATTCCTAGAGGAATTCTTTTAACTGCTCCCGCAATGTTTCATAAGCCCGGAATAAGAGCGATTTCGTCGCCGACTCGCTCAACTTCAAAACCTCTGAGATCTGCTTGTAATCCAGTTGCTGGTACTTATGCATGATGATCGCCAGCCGCTGCCGCTCCGGCAGCGCTTCAACTTTGCTGCGGATGGCCAGCATCCGCTCCCGCCGCAGCAACGACTCTTCGGCGCTGATCTTGCTATCGGCCAAATCCATAGTAGAACCGGTTTCATCATCCGGCTCATCCAGGCTGACTGTTACCTCCGGCCGTTCGTGACGCGTGTCGCGCGCGTGGTTCACGGCGAGATTTGTCGCAATACGATACAACCAGGTCGAAAACTTGGCGCTGGCTTCGTACGTCTGGCGCGAGCGGTATACCCGCAGAAAAACTTCCTGCGCCAGATCTTCCGCTACCGTCGTATTGCGGGCCATGCGGTACATGAAACTCACCAGAGGCCGGCGATATTTCTGCACCAGGTAATCGAACGCCGACTGATCCCCGGCCTTTACCCGCAGCATCACCTCGGCATCGGTATAACCCTCGGCGCCAGCCATGGCCGACTGCAAACCGTTCGGGCGAGGTCCTATCGTGGCCATCAGGACGCCCCGGTCGATGGCGGCAGTGCTCACACTAGATCGAACCCGGTCGGGTGAAGAAAGTTGCTCTTTGTCCGGTTCGGACGACAGGCCAGAAGTTCCCGCAGATGAGGGAGATACGGAGGATCGGCGCGGGGTGGTTGGGTCCGGCATGCAGGTTACTTTGGAGCATGGGGTGCCGACGCTTCCGAGCCGCCTCTGCCCCTGCCGCCGATAGGCTACCATGCCGGAGCGCAGCCTCCAAATGTTCGACAGAGTCGAGCACACGCCGGTTTACTTCTTGCTTGTCCGCAGAAGCGCAAACTGGCGGACGACATTGCAGCCCTCCCCAACCGCCACCGACCGTAGGAACCACGAAGCTGCCCGATCATGATGCATCCGGCGAAGCACAAGCCATGCGCCGCCCAACGCTCCCGCTCCCAGCAGGCTTGCTCCGATCTGCCCGGGTACGCCCGCGCGAACAAACGGCTGGGCAATGGGATCGTTTTCTCTGTAATGACGCTGGTAGAGAACTCTGGTGGTAACGCTATCGGCTAGAATCTCGGCGCCGACAACCGCAAACATCCCCCAGCTTTCCTTCGATACCGGCACATTCGGTAATTCTTGTGTGTGCGCCGTCCCTGTCAGGACTAATAGCATCACGAGAACTCGCCTGCCCATCCGACGACCCTCCTCGGTCGTCATCGGTCAGATTTGGCCAATCCGTTAGGTTGCAAAACGGAACTGTAACCTTTGGTGTCTCTAACGCCAACGTTGGGCGCGTAAGGCTTTTCCCCCGTCTGCTCGAGAGTATGATCGTCCGCCGCGTGGTCAATTCGATTTCGCCGCAAACGTGCTGGAAGGATCTCAACAAGTATGTTGCTAGTACTTGGGCGCGTTTCCGCTGAGAACGTTATCCAATCTGAGGAAATAGCAGTTCTCATGTACGGCTCTGCCGCCACCGTCAATTTTGCAGGCTTGAAGATCTACGGGCTCATTGCAGATGGGGCATAAGGGAGTTTGAGGAGATTGAGCTGGCCATTAGCAGGGCACTTCCTTCTCTGAGCGGAATCTACACGGAAGTGTAAGAAAAGCTCAAGGTAGTGTCTGTCCGGTAGTGCACACTGTCACTACCAAGCCGCTCGATAAAACGGATTTGAAGAAGGCGCCGACACGGCGTGGTCTGGGAGTACAGCATTAACCTCTACACTGCGCGACTGATCGGGCGGAAATTGGGGCCGATGCGATCGAGTGAGTGCAGTGGAAGGCCCTTAGGGCTTCGCAGGCAACGGCTGCCAGAGCTCAATCTTATTCCCATCCGAATCGTAGATCCAGGCAAAGCGACCGTAGGATTCATCCATTCGTTTGGCGTCGATCTTGACTCCCTCTTGTTTTAAGCGGTCGAGCAAAGCATCCATATCGTCCACGATGTAATTAATCATGAACGGTGCAGGGCTGGGATCGAAATACTTAGTCGAGTTGGGAAAAACAGTCCAAACTGTAACGTGTTCCTTTTGCGGGTCGTCGTGTTCGCGCCACGGAAGCATCGCGCCCTGGCCTTTGTCAGCGAGTCCAAGATGCTTCGCATACCACTCGCGCATCTGATCACGATTAGCGGATTTGAAGAAGACCCCGCCGATTCCGAGGATGCGCCCGCGCTGCTCCACTTTGACCGGCGGCTTCGACTTTTCAGGCTGCGGAGATTTCACGTCCTGTCCTCCTATTGAGCGGGCCGAGACGAGCAACAGCGAGCCGAGCGCAATCGTGCTCCAAGGTATTTCTTGCATCGGCGGGATTATACATAAGTTTCGATTCGAATGGAGAAGACGGTTCGCTCTCCGATCAAGGTTCACCGCGATTCACCTTTTCCAGATCGCGCCTGAGATCTCGACCCTGGCATGGCATCGCCCCGTAGAGAACCAGACTTGCAGAACCCGGTCTTAACTTGGCGTACGCTGCGTCGCACATTCGGAACACCGATAAACGCATATGGAGCAGACTGGAAGACAGTACAGTCCGTCATGCGCCATTGGACGCAAATGGACCCACGCTGCTAAAATCAACTACCGCAAGTTGTTGATCTGTAACGGTTGGGCGCTTAACTCAGCGGTAGAGTGCCATCCTCACACGGTGGAAGTCATAGGTTCGAATCCTATAGCGCCCACCATTCTCATCCTCCTTCGTTGTTTACTGCAAAACGGATGCCGCAAAAATCTGCATAGTCCTACTTCCCCTCGTTTTCCCCCTTGAATTTCCGGAAACTAAGTTTAGGGAAAAAATCGAAAAATTCCTCTGACTTTTCGCCTAAAGGACGCTATCCTGATCCCCATTTTGTGACTCGCCGGCTACGTTGCGTGTGCGGAGCAATGAATTCCCCTTAGTTCTGGCGAGTCCGATATCCCCACCAAAACCGTTAGCTCACCCTCCAGGAGACAAAATATGAATACTGCAAGTTTGGAACGAATGACTACAAGAAGATTCAAACAGTGTTTGATCTTACTTGCGGGAGCGGTTGGTTGCATGACCGCATCCGGTCACACTCAATCCGTTACAGCCCAGATCCGGCTGGAGCCACAGGCGGCCTCTCAGATTCAGATGGACGGTATGTCGGAGCGCGAACAAAAAATGCTGGCAAGTATGCCGGCAAATTTTCATTTCTTTGGCGTGGCAGGAAATGGAAAAGTCACCGAGCCACAGGCTTTGACGCTCCATTTCGCGACCACCACGCAAATCACGAAGATCTCGTCAACTCCGGATTTCAAAGTCGTTTCCGGCGGCACATGTGTATCAGACCGCTTGTACCTGCAGTCAGAGAGTTGCAATCTGCTCGTCGCATTTACGCCTCAGGGCGCGGGTCATCGACTGGGCAAAGTGACCATCACACATACTGCCGGCGAACCAGTGAGCTTCGGTCTCCTCGGCAATGTCAACTTTCCAACCGTCAGCTTTATTCCCAGCCTGATCACCACGGTACCCGCAACCGTTTCAGGCGGTGCTGGCCTGATCAATGGGGCTATCAACTTGAACATCGATAACGGGGATTCTCTTTACATCGCGGATACCGGCAACGGCGCGATCCGCTATATCGATTCCAGCGGAGTCATGCGTAGCCTCGCCACCGGATTTACCGATCCGGTGGGCATAGCCGTTGACACCTTCGGGGAAGTTTATTTCAGTGAGACCTCGCAGAACGCACTCTTTGAGATTTTTGATTACGGCCCGGTGGTCCACATAAACGGCACGGGAACGGATAGCTGCACAGCGTCCAGCCCCTGCTATTTGGAAGAGGAGACCCTCTCCTCGCCGGGTCAATTGTCAATAGATCCGTACAACAACCTGTTTTTCACGAATGGGGTGAGTGGCGCGGCATTAGCGACGGTACAACCGGTACCCGCCACATTTTTTAATCTTTATGATCCATTCCCCTACCAGACTATTACTGTGGGTCCTATTGCAGTTGATTCCGGCGATAATCTGTACAGCCTTTGGTCACCTGGGGGAGGGGGCGCCGAGAACTGCGAGATAGTGGCCGAAACTCTATACGCCGCCGAAAATTCGCTGGTCACTTTTAACCAGGTGGCGGGCGGGCGCACTTGTGGTTATAGCGGCGACGGCGGCCGGGCTAGCGGAGCGGAAATCGGCGCCGTAGTCGGCCAGATGTTCTTCGATGTCGCCGGCGACCTGTATTTCAGCGACACGGAGAATAATCGCGTGCGCAGGGTTGATGCGGGCACGGGAATTATCCGCACTATCGCGGGCACTGGAGCTACAGGTTATAAAGGCGACAACGGACCGGCGACCGGCGCCGCACTCGGTTCGCCAACTGGAATCGCCGTTGATTCTCAAGGCCAGGTCTACATTCTGACTCCCTCCGGCACCACGACGGCGCAAGTTGTCCGAAAGGTTGAAACTACCGGAGCGTTGGTCTTCGCTTCGAGAGCAGCAGGCACGGCAAGTCCTGCTCAAATCCTGCACGTTACAAATACCGGCAACGCTACGCTGACGTTCCTCCGTGACACAGTCAGCGGGACCAATGCGGGCGATTTCACGGCCGATCCCAACACCACCAGTTGCAACTTCACCGCTGGCAATTATCTTTATCCGGGGAACACTTGCCAGATAGGAGTGATCTTTAAGCCGGTCGCGGCGGGATCTCCAGTCGCAACGCTCACGCTGGTGGACAATACCGTCAATGGCGTGAACACGGTGAAGCTGTCAGGCACGGCGACCGCTGCTGCAATCGTGAAATTCACAACTCCGACTGCGGATAAACTGATTCCTGCGGGAAGCGACGTAGCGATTGCCGTTGCGGTTACAGCTACGGGCGGTCCTGCACCAACTGGGAAAGTAGACTTTTCAGTGGATGGGAAGTTCCTGGCATCGGCCGTTCTCGCTTCGGGAACAGCCTCGGTGAACGCCGGAGTCCTTGCTTCGGGAAAGCATCAAATAGCAGCCTCGTACCTCGGGGACAAGTACCATCCTCTGGAGAAATCCATTGAAACGATCACGGTCCAGAAGTAGGACGGACTAGGACTGAAGTTGCTTCGTAATTAAATAGGCCGCCCAGATTTTGGGCGGCCTTTTTATCGATCCAATTTCCTATCCGCCTCCGCTTACTTCACCTGTACGTCCATATTCAGGTTGTAAGCGGCGAACGACCACTCGTCGGCAATTTCGTCGATCTGCTTCGAGATCGGTTTGCCGCCGCCGTGTCCAGCTTTGGTCTCCACGCGAATAAGCACCGGCGCAGGCCCAGCTTGATCGGCTTGCATGGTGGCAGCAAACTTGAAACTGTGTCCAGGGACGACCCGGTCGTCATGATCGGCGGTGGTGATGAAGGTTGGAGGATATTTCGTCCCCGGCTTCAAGTTGTGCAGTGGCGAGTAAGCGTAGAGGGCTTTGAATTGCTCGGGATCATCAGAGGAGCCGTAGTCCGAGGCCCAGGCCCAGCCGATAGTGAATTTATGGAAGCGCAGCATATCCATGACGCCGACTGCGGGCAACGTGGCACCATAAAGATCGGGGCGCTGGGTGAGGCAAGCGCCCACCAGCAGACCGCCGTTGCTGCCGCCGCGAATAACCAGGTTTGAAGACGTCGTGTAGTGGTTCGAAATCAGCCACTCCGCTGCGGAGATGAAGTCGTCGAAAACATTCTGCTTGTGCAGTTTGGTGCCGGCGAGATGCCAATCCTCGCCGTACTCGCCGCCGCCGCGTATGTTGGGCTGAGCATAAATTCCTCCCATCTCAAGCCACACCAAATTTGGCACCGAGAACGCCGGAGTGAGAGAAATATCGAATCCGCCGTAGGCGTAGAGCAGCACCCGGTTCTTGCCGTCGAGTTTCAGTCCCTTCTTGTAGGTGATAAACATCGGGATTCGCGTGCCGTCTTTGCTCTGGTAGAAAACCTGCTTCGTTTCATACCGGCTAGCGTCAAAGTCAACCTTGGGCTCGCGAAAGACCGAGCTGGCGCCTTTTTCCGGGTCGTAGCGATAGATGGCGTTAGGCACGGTAAAGCTGGTGAACACATAGAAAGTTTCTTTATCCTTGCGCTTGCCGCCAAAGCCCGCAGCAGTGCCGATCCCGGGCAGATCAACCTCGCGCAGGAACTTGCCCTGCAGATCGTAGACCCGAACTGCGGTGCGAGCGTCCTTGAGATATTCGACCAGGAATTTATCGTCGACGACGTTGGCGTTGGTCATGGTTTCCGCAGATTCGGGCACAATCGTCTTCCAGTTGGAGCGCTCCGGAGAGCGAGTGTCGATCGCAATCAGGCGGCTGCGGGATGCGTCGAGATCGGTCTTGAACCAGAAGACCGGGCCGTCATTGTCGATGAATTGATACTGCGCGTCGAAGTCGTCAAGTAGTCTGACCACTTGCGAATCAGGCTGGCTCAGATCCTTGTAGTAGATGCGATTCTTCGGCGATGTGCCTTGCCACACAGAAATGACAAGATAG
>JBAPQU010000554.1:0-2383 GCA_049280795.1 Candidatus Sulfotelmatobacter sp. | reverse complement strand
CATATGAAGAATATTCATTGCGCGGTGCTGACGGTTGGAGGATGGTTCGACGCAGAGGATCTGCAGGGTCCGTTCAGCACCTTCCACGCCATCGACAAGAATAATTCAGGCATATTCAATGCGCTGGTGGTGGGGCCGTGGGTGCATGGCGGGTGGTATCGCTATGACGGCGAGAGCCTGGGGCGAGTCGAATTCGCTGCGAATACCGGAGATTACTACAGAAAAAATATTCTGTTTCCGTTTTTCGAGCAGTACCTCAAGGGTAGTGGAGACGCGAAACTTCCGAAGGCGTTTGTCTTCGAGACTGGCACAAATGTTTGGAGACGGTATTCCGCGTGGCCTCCGAAAGAGGCGGAGGCGAAGACGCTTTACTTTCACGCGGGCGGCGGGCTTTCATTTGATCCGCCAGCTTCTGATTCACCCGAGTTCGATGAATACGTAAGCGATCCGGCCAAGCCCGTGCCTTTTGTGAACTATGCTTCGGTGAACGTGCCGCAAGAATACATGTTGTCCGACCAACGCTTCGCTTCCAGCCGAACTGATGTGCTGGTTTATGAAACGCCGGTGCTACAAGAAGATGTGACCATTGCCGGACCGATTGAGCCGCGACTTTTCGTTTCGACCAGCGGAACGGATTCGGATTGGGATGTGAAGGTGATCGACGTGTATCCCACCGATTATTCCGACAGCAAGTTCGACACGCCCAAGCCTGAAGACAAAGATAAGCCTCGAACTGACGTGCCTCCGCCGTCTTTTACGATGGCTGGATACGAGCAACTGGTGCGCGGCGAGCCGTTTCGGGGAAAGTTTCGGCACAGCTTCGAGAAGCCGGAGCCTTTCACGCCCGGCAAGGTGGAGGAGATCGACTTCCACATGCAGGATGTGAATCACACTTTTCGGCGCGGACACCGCATCATGGTGCAGGTGCAGAGTTCGTGGTTCCCGCTCACGGACCGGAATCCGCAGACGTTCGTCGACATTCCTGGCGCGAAGGCTGCGGATTTCGTGAAGGCTACGGAGCGCGTGTATCACACTACGGGCGAGGCTTCGGGGATTGCGGTGGGAGTGGTTGCCAGTCCGGGAAGCGCGGAAGAACGCAAGTAGCTAGATTACTCTTTTGAGATGGACAAACCCGGTTGCTCCTTACTATAATGTAAGGAATTTAGAGATTGGAAAGGATTGGCAATGACGGCCGCAACCATAACGTCCAAAGGGCAAATCACGATACCGGCACAGGTCCGCACCGCGCTTGGGGTTGATGCTGGAGATCGAATTGAATTCGTCGAAGTGGGAAAAGGAGAATTCAACATCGTTGCCGCCACTCGCTCAGTGCGTGAATTGAGCGGCTTCTTGAAACGCAAAGGTAGGAAGCCCGTATCGATTGGAGAGATGAACGCTGCCATCGCGGAAGGCGCATCACGATCTCGATGATCGGCCTCGATACAAACATTGTTGTCCGCTATTTAACTCACGACGATCCCGAGCAGGCAGTTGCGGCGAATCGGGTGGTGAATTCTCTGTCCTCCGATTCGCCCGGATTTGTTTCCTTGGTCGCCTTGGCCGAACTCGTTTGGGTTTTGAAGATTGCTTACGGTTTCGGCAAGAAAGAAATTGAACAAGTTCTGGATAGATTATTGCGAAGCGAGGAATTGGTCATTGAACGCGCGGAAATTGCTCTACAGGCATTGAGAACATTTAGGGCGGGTAGCGCGGATTTCGCTGATTGCTTGATTGAGAGATGCGGCCATGCAGCCCAATGCAAGCATACTTTGACGTTTGATCGAAAAGCGGCAGCCGGGGCAGGCATGCAACTGTTGCATTGAGAATTGTTACGCTTCCTTACTCGGTTACTCCGAAAAACTCCTCCACCACGCGCAGATCTGTCGTCCTCTTATAATTCGGCAGGCTCTCGATGAATACGCGGCCGTATTGTTTTTTCAGGATGCGGTTATCGAGCAGAACAAGCAAGCCGCGGTCGTGAAGCGAACGGATCAGGCGTCCGAAGCCTTGCTTAAGGGTGATTACTGCCGACGGCACCTGATACTGGAAAAAAGCGTTGCCGCCATCGGCGTCGATCGCCTTTACGCGTGCGGCAACGACAGGATCGCTCGGCACGGCGAACGGCAGACGATCGATGATTACGCAACTTAGCTGGTCGCCCTGCACATCCACGCCTTGCCAGAATGACGAAGTCGCAAACAGAACGGCATTGGGCGTTAGGCGGAACTCCTCGAGCAGCGCGCTCTTCGGCGCGTCGCCCTGGCGCAGCATGGGAAACTCCAACTCGCCGAGGAGCCGCTGGTAGACGTCATTCATCTGCGCGTAGCTGGTGAAGAGGACGAAGGCGCGGCCGCGCGTGATCTCGAGCAGCTTGCGGATTCGG
>JBAPQU010000553.1:0-1747 GCA_049280795.1 Candidatus Sulfotelmatobacter sp. | reverse complement strand
GTCGTCTGCCTGCCTGAACTATTTCAAACACAATACTTCTGCCAGCGCGAAGATCATTCTCTATTCGATCTCGCCGAACCGATTCCCGGTCCCGGCAGCGAAAAGCTCGCAGCCACTGCCCGCCAGCATGGCGTTGTGTTGATCGCGTCGCTGTTCGAGAAACGCGCTCCCGGCATCTATCACAACACCGCCGCCATTTTTGATTCCAACGGCGCACTCAGCGGTCTCTACCGCAAGATGCACATCCCCGACGATCCGCTCTATTACGAAAAATTTTATTTCACTCCCGGCGATCTCGGCTTTCGCGCCCTCGACACCAGCGTCGGCCGCCTGGGTACGCTCGTCTGTTGGGATCAATGGTTCCCCGAAGGCGCGCGCCTCACCGCGCTGCAAGGCGCCACGGTGCTCTTCTATCCCACCGCGATCGGCTGGCATCCGGCGGAGAAAGCCGAGTTCGGAGTGGCCCAGCACGATGCCTGGCGCACCATCCAACGCGCCCACGCCATCGCCAACGGAGTCTACGTTGCGGTCGTCAATCGAGTAGGCTTTGAAAACGGCAACATCCGCGGCAAGTCCGCTCCGGGCCAGGGACTCGAATTCTGGGGCGGATCATTTTTCTGCGATCCTTTCGGTCGCGTCATCGCCGAAGCTTCGCACGATCGCGAAGAAATTTTAATGGGCGACGTAGATCTGAAGGCGCTCGAAGACATCCGCCGCAACTGGCCCTTCCTGCGCGACCGCAGAATCGACGCCTACGCGCCCATCTCCAACCGCTTGTTGGATGGACGGTAGAATCGGGTCACTGAGAGCTATGGCCTGTTAGGAACAGTTATGCTTGAGATGGAAATGACCCACATGGACCACAATGATCCTAACGATCCGGTAGCGTTTTACGTCCGCGAGGTCAGCACAGTTGAACCACTGACCAAGGCGGAAGAGACGAAACTATTTCGAGAACTTGGCCATTCGGGCGAGTGGGACGAACAACGGGAAAATGTCGCGAGAAGATTGATTGAGAGTCAGCTCATGTTGGTCGTGAGCATCGCAGAAAAACGCTCGGCCTCTGGCGTGCCTCTACTGGACTTAATTCAAGAGGGAAATATCGGTCTGATGGGCGCCGTCAGGAGCTTCGCGGAGAGGCCGATTGGAGACTTCACCGCACACGCCGCCGCCTGCATCGAGGAAGCCATCACCAAGGCTTTTGGGAAATCGACATAGCGCAGTCCAGTGGGAGTTTTGGGATAGTTGACGTGATATCGCCATTACACTCACTCAGCAGGAATCCGTTCCTCAAGATCAATGTCTCAGGATTGAAAGCTCGATTTATCATACGTGCAATAAACTACCTCCATGCCCCGATCCACTCTTTCAAGTAATACTTTAAGTGTTTCCCCGGCCACCCTTGGCTACCGCATGCCCGCCGAATGGGAGCCCCACGCCGCCACCTGGCTAGCCTGGCCCCACTATCACGGCGATTGGCCCGGCAAGTTCGAACCCATCCCTTGGGTCTATACCGAAATCATCCGCAACCTGGCGCGCCACGAGCGAGTGGAGCTGATCGTCAACGACGCAAAAGCCGAACGCCAAGTCCACAAACTCCTCGACCGCGCAAACGCGCCGTGGGCCAACATCCGCTTCCACCGCTGGCCCACCAACCGCGTCTGGCTCCGCGACTCCGGCTGCATTTTCTGCTCATGTGGCGCGGGCGCCCCCGCGCGCGAAAGCCAGAGGCACAAGCCTAGCCTCC
>JBAPQU010000552.1:0-2153 GCA_049280795.1 Candidatus Sulfotelmatobacter sp. | reverse complement strand
GGCATAACGTGGAAGATTTACGTCAATTCGGAGGATGTCGTCAATCCACAGAACGGGGCTGCATGTAACAACGATCTGACGGATGAGAACGCTGAGTGCCTGATCCAGAGCTCTTACATGAACATGTTCGACTACGAAAATACCATCATCAATAGCGCTGGTCAGAGCCCGGATTTACTGCAAAACATAGTGCCGGTAACGCAGTTTGCGGTCGATGCGGCGAATGGAACCTTGCCGCAATTCGCGCTGATTGAACCCGCATCCGCCGCATCGCTCGATGAGCACCCTAATGATATTGATACTGGTAATCCGGCCGATGTGCAGGCCGGAGCGAATTACGCATCCGGTTTGATCAACGCTTTGATGACCAGCCCCAGTTGGACGGATTCGGCCATGATTTTTACTTATGACGAATGGGGAGGTTTTTATGACCACGTGCCGCCCCAACCGGCGACAGCTCCGGGAGACGATTTCTCGCCCACTGATTTGGTGCCCGGCGACATTTGCGATAAAACCGGACAGTCGCTCGGGGTGGGGACCTGTGATTTCGCATGGACCGGGTTTCGGGTGCCGATGATCGTGATCTCTCCGTATACGAAGAAGAACTTCGTCTCGCATACTGTGCGCGACACTACTGCGGTGCTCAACATGGTGGAGACTCGCTTCGGGATATCGCCACTCACCCAGCGTGACGCTTCTCAGGTGGATATGACTGAGTTCTTTGATTTTGTAAACAAGCCTTGGGCCACTCCTCCGTCGCCGCCCGCTCAGGTAACGAACGGTGAGTGCAGCCTCGTCCCGCCTGCCAGTTGGGGCGATCCGCCCGCATTGGTCGTCATATTTTCCGGCGCGATAGGCTCCGGGACGGTTGCCGGCACCCCCGGCAATATCAACGAGTGTACGTCCGGTGGGGACGGGTGTTTTGGTAGCTTTGCCTATGGCACCGACGTTACGCTTACTGCGACCCCAAACAGCGGATACACTTTTGCGGGTTGGAGTGGCGCGGGTTGCAGCGGGACCTCCACTTGTTTAATCACGGTTACCGCGAACACATCGGTTACCGCTACGTTCGCGCCGACTGCGGCTGCATCGGCAAGTGTCGCTGAAGCGAAGCATTAACTGGCCGTGTCGGCTCAATGGCATAATGGGCTCGTGAGAATCCAGCGGGCGTTCGTGCTGTGGTTTGTGTTCTTTTCGGTTTCTTCCTGCGTGGCGGCGACTCGGCACTACTACATCGCCGCCGAAGACGTTACCTGGAACTATGCGCCCAGCGGCCACGATCTCCTCACAGCCACGCCAATCCGGCAGCCATGGCAACAGCTGCAATGGCCGAAGACACGTTTCATCGAATACACGGACGCTACTTTTACCGTTCCAAAGCCGCAGCCCGAATGGCTGGGGATTCTTGGTCCGGTGATTCGCGCCGAAGTTGGGGATGAAGTGGTGGTGGATTTTCTGAATCGCAGCCGCCGCGGTCACGATATTCATCCTCACGGCCTGCGTTACGACAAGATCAACGAAGGGTCATTGTATCTGCCGGTGGCGAAAGGGGGCTTCGTCGCCCCCGGCGCCAGATATACGTATCACTGGTTTGCCAACGAGGCCAGCGGTCCGGGTCCAGGGCAGCCCAGTTCGATTGTGTGGTGGTACCACGCGCACGTGGACGCTGCCATCGAGATCAATGCCGGACTGCTCGGTCCGATCATTGTTACGGCCAAAGGCAAAGCGAATCCGGATGGATCTCCCAAAGATGTTGACCGCGAATTCGTTGCCTCCTTCATGATCTTCGATGAGATGGGCGGCAAACCCGCCGGCCAGTTTTATGCCATCAACGGTTTTATCTTCGGCAACCTTCCCGGCCTGATGATGAAGCAGGGAGAGAAGGTGCGCTGGTATTTGATGGGAATGGGAAACGAGATTGACCTGCACACGCCGCACTGGCACGGCGAAACCGTCACCGAAGGAGGCCGGAATACCGATGTGATTGAACTGCTTCCTGGAAGTATGAAGACGGTCGATATGATCGCGGATAATCCCGGAACCTGGATGTTTCATTGCCATGTGGAAGACCACATGGAGAATGGAATGATGGCGGTTTACACCATAGTAGCGCCGCCTACGCGGGCCTGCCCGGTGTCGTTTGTAGGTGGGGA
>JBAPQU010000551.1:0-9730 GCA_049280795.1 Candidatus Sulfotelmatobacter sp. | reverse complement strand
ATCACCGGGTTCGTAAGTACTTCACGAGCAATGCGCTCAACTTCACTTTGCGCTTCTTCACGACTTAGACCGCCGTCCAGCGTAAGCTCGAAGTACTTTCCCTGGCGGACTTCTGCGAGACCTTTGTAGCCCATCTTCTTCAGTGCGCCATGGATGGTCTTGCCCTGGGGATCGAGGACACTCTTCTTGAGAGAAACGTAGACGTAGGCTTTCATGGAAGTTTCAATTATACGTCAGGGGTTATGAGGGCTGACGCACCAGGGTAAGAGAGAACTGAGAACGTAAACGTGGCGAGTTCGCCGACATCTTATGGATCATTGTTTATTGTTCATCGCGTTATGGTGCATCGCGATTTACAAAGGCCGAACAACCGTGTGTTTTACGCGCTGGTCCTACCGCTCTACCTTACGATCCCTCGAGCCTCGCTATCCTCCGCTGCAATTCGGCTTGAGCTTGTTCCAGCATCGCACGATGCCACGCATTCTGGCTGTGCTCGATCTCTTGAACCACTCTCTGTAGCGACAGGCGCAGGCTCTCTTTTTCGCGAAGCCGATCAGCCTCTTCCCGCGTCAGGCGCGGCTTTCCAGCTACGCTCGCTCTGCCGGCGTCCTCCTGTTGCGCCTCGACTGATTTACTTTCCCAGCCCCGGGCCATGGGCAGATTATAGCTTGGCACATGGGCTCTTCGGCCCCTCATGCCGCCGAAGCGTTGCAAGGCGTGGCGCCCCATTCCCGGTGGACGCAATTTACAAAAAACGGAAACCGTAAAGATAAAAGTTCGGCGTCGGACACTTGTGCGTATAATTTTGGAAAGTGCGGTACGGTGGCTCTTCACGAGG
Source organism: Candidatus Sulfotelmatobacter sp. (assembly GCA_049280795.1). Lineage (GTDB taxonomy): Bacteria > Acidobacteriota > Terriglobia > Terriglobales > Acidobacteriaceae > Sulfotelmatobacter. The sequence continues at coordinate 8,892 of JBAPQU010000551.1, read as the reverse complement.
GGGAAGGGCTGCAGGAGTTTAAATGGTCCCCTTATGCATTCCGAGTTCTGTGGTGGACTTGCGACGCTACCAGGCGTTGCTGGAAATTGCAGAGGGAGTGTCTCCCTGCTCTCAACCAGGCGAAGTGCTTCTCGATTTCGTTTCCCGGCTCCGCGGGGTTGTTCCCTTCGATTTCGTCAACTTCGCTCTTTGTGATACCGCGCGAAGAATCATGAAAATGCATGCGTGGGAGGGAGAAGAGCGGCCACGCGAACCCATCGAGATCGCGGTGGAAGACACTGCTGTGGGCGCGGTCTGGCGAAATCAAGCCGTCCTCTCCATCGATGATCTGTCGACTGGGAAGCAATTCGAACCGGAGCGACAGTGGCTGCTCTCGCGCAAGATGCGCTCGTACTGCGTTCTTCCCTTGACCACGTCTCACGAGAAGCTGGGAGCGCTCGGGTTCGGAAGTAAATGGGCTTATGCCTTCGGCTTACCCGACATCCAGTTCCTGCGCCGGGTTGCGGAGATCGCATCCCTTTGTATCGATAGAACGCTGCCCGGGTCAGTTTTGGCGGAAGAAAGGGCCCGTCTGCGGCTCTTGCTCGAGGTTAGTGCCCCTCAAATCCAAGCATCCGGTTTACCAAATTCCGTCGCCACCATCCTCGCGTCACTTCAGAAGTGGGCAGACCCCGACTACATCGGTGTCTACCTCTATGACGAAACTTCCCAGTCATTGCGTCTGCACATGACCGATTCGCAAATAGCCGAAAAGATGGCGCCGGAGGGACTGGTATCGCTCGATGGCACTTTGGCGGGACGAGTCTTCCGCAGTCAGCAGAGCATTATTCTTGACCGAGCAGGGCTGGCAGGGCTTCCTTTTGCCTCGGTCAAACGTGGAACCGAGCTCGGGGTAAGGTTCCTCTATTTGGCTCCTTTGCTCTCGGCGAAAGGCCCGCTGGGTGTGCTGAAGGTGGCGCGCCGCGAGGATCAGCCGTTCGCTTCACGCGACCTCGAGTTGCTCGAACAGGTGGCTGCCGCAGTTTCACCCGTATTCGAGCGGGCTCAAATTGCGAGCCCTGTCGGCAACGATGTTCGGCACGATGCGGGGCGGACGCTGGGGGCTTTTGCCGGCGCATCGGCCTCGGACGGCGCTCCAGCACGCGCGGGTCGCTTGTCGGATATTAAAGCATCGTCTGTTCTCCAAACTGCGCATGCGGGTATTCCGGCCTGGTTCGGCGATCCTGCCGCGCTCCTTGAGTCGGAACAGTTATTGACCGCTTATTTCAGCGCCTCCAAAGTGGGCCTTTGCATCGTGGATCATGGCTTCCGCTATCTCGCGATCAACAACACGATGGCAGAGATGAATGGCATCGACGCCTCCGCACATCTGACTAAGAGCATCCGCGAAGTGCTGGGTAATTTTGCAGAACTAGTTGAGCCTCAGTTACGTCGCGTCCTGGCCACTGCACAGCCCATCTTGAACTTTGAAATCAGTTGTACGCTGCCGACCCGAAACGAACCCGGGCATTGGATGGAGCACTACATTCCCATCAAGGACGCGACCGGCAAGGTCGTGCAACTCGGCATTGTCGCAGTTGAGATTACGGAGCAAAAAAAACTGCAGGAATCGCTCCGTGGCGTTTCGGAGACCTTGCGAGAGGAGAAGATGCGGCAGCAGGTGATGATGGAGGTAGGGCGCATATTGGCCGCCAAATGGAATGCTGGACGGGCCTTTCCACAGGTCTCGGCCTATCTGCGCCGGGTTCTTCGACAGGAATATGCTGCCCTTGCCTTGCACGATGAAAAAAGCGGGCACCTGGTTCGGCACGCCATGGATTTTCCCCTGCGGAGGTGGCCCGCTGGCGAAAATGAGGCCATCGCCAAAGGCCCCGGAGTCAAGGCCTTGCGGGAGCGCTCATCTCTGATTTTTACCCGTGACGAAATGCAAGGCTTTCAGCCGGGGGCGACGGATCATCTGTTGGCCGAGGGTTTGAAGTCGTTATGTTGCGTTCCGTTGCTGCGTCCGAAGGGGCCTCTCGGCGTCCTGCTACTTGGCAGCACACGGGCAAATGCCTTTAAGACCGATGACCTCACTCTGCTGAACCAGGTTGCCGCTCAACTCGCGATCGCCTTGGAGAATGCCCGCGCCACCAGCGAGGTCGAGGAACTTAAAAACCGATTTGACCGGGAAAGAAGCTATCTGGAAGGCGGGCCCCGCTCCCAAACGAATTTTGGCGAGATCATCGGGGAGAGTCCAGCGCTTAAGCGAGTGCTGGATCAGGTCACAGTGGTCGCCGAGAGTGACGCCACGGTTTTGCTCCTGGGAGAAACCGGAACCGGCAAAGGAGTGATTGCGCAAGCCATCCACCGCCTCAGCAAGCACAAGGACAGGAATTTTGTCACCTTAAATTGCGCTGCGATTCCCACCGGGTTGCTGGAAAGTGAATTGTTCGGCCACGAGAAGGGCGCTTTCACCGGGGCAGTGTGCCAGAAGATTGGACGCATGGAGCTGGCGCAGGATGGCACTCTCTTCCTGGACGAGATCGGTGAGATCTCTCTTGAATTGCAGCCCAAACTGCTTCGGGTTTTGCAGGACAATGAGTTCGAAAGGCTGGGAGGGACGCGGACGATTAAGGTAAACCTGCGCCTGATCGCGGCTACCAACCGGGATCTGGTGAAGGGCATTGCTGAGAAGGAATTTCGCAGCGACTTGTTTTATCGTCTGAATGTTTTTCCGATACGTCTGCCGCCGCTACGGGAGCGGCGCGAAGATATCCCGGCACTGGTCCGGTATTTCGTGCGGAAGTTCGCGGCCGAGATGCATCGGGTTATCGAGACCATCCCGTGCGAGACCATGAACGCCTTGGTCAATTGGAGTTGGCCTGGCAACGTAAGAGAGTTGGAGAATTTCGTGGAGCGGTCGGTAATTCTCACCGAGGGAACGGCGCTGCGCTCACCGCTGGCTGAGCTTCAGGAACAAAGTGTCCCTGCGGAGTCGCTCGAAAGTTCGGAAAGGGAACATATTCTGCGCGTTCTGCGGGAGACAACAGGAATGATCTCGGGACCCACCGGGGCCGCGGGCCGGCTCGGCATCAAGCGCACCACTCTGCAGTCGAAGATGCAGCGGCTAAATATCACACGCCAGGATTACTCCGATCGAAAACCGGAGTAGAACCGGCACAAGCAGGGGTAAGTGCCGATTCATCCAGCGTTTGCCGATGGGTCGGCATCCGGCGAATGGTCGCGCCGATGATTCTCCTCACTTAACCTTTTCTTTCAGCGAGATGGATCGTTCGCTTGCACGCTCCACTCTGGAATGAAGATTGCACTGCGACTCCCCGAGCGGGAACGTACGAAAGCGGATTCCCGATCACGGACAAGTTGCCCCCTCTCAACTAGCCGACCGCATGTGGATCAGGAGTGAAACATGTTAGTGGCTAGAAGCTACCAGCCGAGCAATCTAGTGCGCTTGCTGCCGGGGCCTTCGGGTGTCGCTACGAAGACGAGCCCGATTTTCCGGAGCGAAGCGTGGCGAGGAGCAATCCCACAGCCCGGACTCGATCCGGTTCCCAGCAAGAACAGCGTTCCAGAGATCGACCCGTTTTACTTGTTTGCCTGTCAAGTGGAGTGGGACCGGCGTGCCGACCCCAGCGCGGCATGGGAGGTTATTTCGGCCACGCGCAGCTTGAACGAAGATACGCGAGCCCACGCCAGGTGCCTGCTGGAACGTACCCAACAACCAAGATCACCATTACCGCAAGACGGGAGCACTGAGTACAGAGACTCGCCAGGTTCGACACAGGAGGCAGGGATGAGGACTCCCTACGGGCTCGAAGTCATCGAGAGCTGCATGGGTTGTAAAGCGAGCCGCGAGGGCTTTTTCTGCCGTTTTTCACAGAATCTGCTGAGGGCAGTCGACGGCGCCAGTTACCACAGCGTGATGCCTTCCGGCGCGCTGCTGTTCGTCGAAGGGCAAACCCCGCGCGGCGTGTATGTGCTTTGCTCGGGCAAAGTGAAGCTCTCGACCACCTCGAAAGAGGGCAAGGTGTTGATCCTCAAGCAAGCCGAAGCTGGGGAAGTGTTGGGTTTGAGCGCCGCTATTTCCGACACCAATTACGAAATGACCGCCGAAACCTCTACGCCGTGCCAGTTGGATTTTATTCGCCGGCAGGACTTGATGACCCTGCTGCAGAACGAGAGCGAAGTGGGCATGCGCGCCGCCGTCGCGCTCAGCCGCGAATTCCAGGGAGCCTACCGCGATATTCACGACCTGGTGCTGGCCCGCTCTTCCTCTGGAAAGCTCGCCAGACTGCTGTTGTCATGCCCTTCCCAGCCGTACCGCACACCGGACGAGCAGCGCCTGCGTTCCGTTATGACCCATGAAGAGATGGCGCAACGGATCGGCTCCTCGCGGGAGACGGTTACAAGATTACTAACCTATTTGAAGAAGAAGAGGCTGATCCGCCTCGAAGGGTCGACGCTCGTGATTCGTGACCGGAGCGGGCTGGAGGCAATGGCCGTCTAAACTTTTCCTCCGGAGGCCGGGTTTTTCATGAACTGGGAACCGGCCTCCAATTTTATTTCGTCACGAAAGTACCCGCATTCCTGCTGAAAATTCGCAAGGGTGGATGGAGAAATCCGGCGGCCCGAGAACCAGCAAATACTCAAAGCCCAAAAAGTTCCCGCAGCCGTTTTGTTTGCGCCCGGCTGACTGGAATCTCGCTCTGCTTCTTATCGTCCATGCGCAACTGGTAGGAACTCTTGAACCAGGGCACGACTTCGCGAATACGATTGATGTTCACCAGATAGGATCGGTGAGCCCGCCAGAACAAGCCCGGATCCAGGCTATCAAGCAGTTCTTCCAACGTGCGGCAGTTCGAATGCCCTTCCATTCCGGACGCACCGGCCGTGACCACAGTGATCACGCCATCCTCAATCGAGGCATAGCAGATCTCCCTCTGGTCCACCAGAAACATTCGCCCCACTGCTTTCAGCAGGATTTTCGAGGTCTGCGGCTTCGGTGTCTGCAACATCCGCACCAAGGCATCAATCTTTTCCGCCGGCAATCCCTCCGCTCCCTGCTGGGCGCGACCCTTCTGCACTGCCAACGCAACGCGCTTCTTATCGAACGGCTTCAGCAGATAATCGACCGCATTCACCTCGAACGCCTTGACCGCATACTGATCAAAAGCAGTGGCGAAAACAATCTTGGGTAGCGGGATTTTCTTGTCGAGAAGTTTCTTGATGACGCCAAAGCCGTCGAGTCCCGGCATCTGCACATCGAGAAAGACAAGATCAGGATTGTGTTCTTTAATGAGGCTGACGGCTTCGAGGCCGTTCTTGCCCTGAGCGACCACATTGACGTCGCCTGCGTTCTTGAGTAGGTAGGCAAGTTCGTCGCGGGCGAGTTGCTCATCGTCCACGATTACCGCAGAAAGGGGCATTCCGTTCTCCTGAAATCGCGCCTTTGGAAAGTATAACGACCGCGTTTTGCGCCCGTCAATGCGGCGGCTGTCAGGTCGTGTCCTAACACTGCGTTGCCGGGCGTAAGCCCTCACGTCAGTGGCTGCTGTCTCGTTCGTCGAGGAAGGTCAATTCGCGCCAAGGTATGCTGCTCAGTGCAAACTCGCGCCCGATCTGTTTCAATTCAGCGCATTCAAGTCTGTCATCAAGGCCGTACACGACAAATGCCCCTTCATCACCCCGTATTGCTACGCGGTCGCCCTTTTTAGGGATGCGGTGCTTCTTTGCCATGCCCGACAGTCTCCCATAGGCCAGCCCCGATTACCAGTGTGGTGTGTTGCTGACAATTCGCGCGATACCGTACTTTAATGTGTTCGCTGTCTGGCAGCTTGCTTCGAACAAATGGTTCGGTACTACCCCGGTAATTGGGGTGTGTAAGTTCTGTAGTAAGCAGTTCAAAGGTCCCTGTCGCGGCTGACACGAACTGCCAACGCTCAAACCAATCTGCAACAGCAGTTCTACAGGCACAAGTGCAAGTCCGTGGAAACCGAGGCAGTGTCCTAATAGTGCATTACCAGGGTGGTTCGGTCTTTCTTCGATTGCCAGCTTGGAAATAGTTGTGATGAAATATAGGTAGGAGATTGCCCTTCGTCATCGGATGAAATTCAAGGTTGGACAGATTGTACGGAACAAGATGACCCAACAGGAGGGTCGTGTCGTGCGCATCGCAGAAACTTCTCTAGGGAGCGCTTATGTTGTGTCAATTACCCTTGACGAACGGTGGGGCAAAACTAATCAGGAAGCTCTCTGGCCGGAAGCAGATGTTAAGACTGAAGCTGGGCGAGTTCGGCCCTGATTGCATCTAGCCGATCCTGTCTGCGTTGATACGCGCCTCTTGCCTCGGTAGAAACCGCTTCGCCTCGCCTCCAATACAAACTGTTGACGAAGTGGATGCCATCCATTTCGTCGTTCAACACTGCAATCTTGGTTTTAGTGCCAGTAACAGGGTCCATCGGCCACGCCCCTAAGCATCGGCCACTTTCCCGAGTATCTTATGTACGCCATCCTACACCCGACTGCTCGCATTGGACTTATGAAATTTCCGAAAATTAGCCTTGGCAAATCCCGGCCAAACGAGAAACTCGACGACACTGTTAGTACACTACATGCCATCAGGCACGTTCGCCGCGCAATCAGTGCGGCGGCTGCATCTGCATCATGCCGCCCATATCCATCTTGGTGAAGCCTGCCGGGGCCTCGAACAGGCTGGCCGCCTGCGTTCCTTCCTGAATGTTGCGCAGCTCTCCGCTATTCGACTTTCCCTGCCACTTCACCGGAAAGCGCAGCTTGGGGTCGAGCCAGAAATAGCTGACATCCCCGTTGGAATTAGTGGTCTCATATTTCACGGTACTGCGGCCGCTGACCGTTTCATTGCCCACCTTATGGCAACTCGCGCCCTGGCTGCTCCTCAACTTCTGCCAGTCGCCGCAGGCATTCTCCACATCGCCCGTCTGGAAGAAGTTGTAACCCAGCCGCTGCGCCTGGGTCTGCGCCGGCATCTCCATATACATATGCTGCTGCGGCATCAGGACGATTGAGGTCTGGGTGGCGTAATTGACAATGATTGCGCCTCCGCCATGAGGGCCGCCTTGCGACTCGATGCGGATTTTATCCTTGGCGAAATAGAGCTTGGCAGTGGTGGGCGTTCCTGATTTCTGCAGATCGACCAACTCGGCGGAAAATTCCGCTTGCGCCAGCGCGAAGCTGGCGGCGAACACAAAAACGAAAAAAATGGAAAGACGAGCGGCGCATCGAAACATTGAAATGCCTCCTTGATTATCACATCGGAGATCTTTACACCGGCGAACCGTCGGCAGCGTACTGCGCGCTGCGATCAAAAGCGATGGAAGAATAGCAGAAGGGCCGTGAGATTCACAGAGTTCCTAGAGCAGGTGAGGCAGATTAGATAACGCACACAAAACCTGCGCTCAGACCACATTCTCCAACGCCAGCGCCATCCCCATTCCGCCGCTCACGCAGAGCGTGGCCACGCCGCGCTTCGTATTGCGCTTCAGCATCGCATGCAGCACAGTCACCGTGATGCGCGTGCCGGTGCAGCCGATGGGATGCCCGATCGCGATCGCCCCGCCGTTCACATTGAGCCGGTCGCGATTGAAATTCAATTCGCGGTCACAGGCCAGCACCTGCGCGGCGAACGCTTCGTTCAGTTCGATCAGTCCAAATTCGTGCAGCCGCAGGTTGTGTTTCTCTTCCAGCTTGCGCAATGCCGGGATAGGCCCAATCCCCATCGTGCGCGGATCGACTCCCGCCGAAGTCACCGCGGAGATTCGCGCCAGCGGCTTCAGGTTATTCGTCCTCACAAAATGTTCGTTGGCAACAACCACGGCGGCCGCGCCATCGGTAATTCCGGAAGAATTGCCCGCGGTCACGGTTCCCGTTTTAGAAAATACGGGAGCCAGCTTCCCCAATTTTTCCATGCTCGCGTCTGTGAACGGATGCTCGTCGCGGCTGAATATGGTTGAGCCTTTCTTGCCTTCGATAGTGACCGGAGCAAGTTCAGCGTCGAATCGTCCAGCCGCAATCGCCCGCGCAGCCCGCGTTTGCGACGTTAGAGCAAATTCATCCTGCTCCTCGCGCGAGATCTTGTAATGCTCGGCCAGCACCTCGGCGGTCTCACCCATCACCATCTTCGCCATGGGACAGAAAAATCCGTCGCGATACATGCCATCAACCAAATCCTGATTGCCCAGCCGGTATCCCCAGCGCGCTTCCAGGTAGTAAGGCACCCGCGACATGGACTCCGCGCCGCCCGCCAGAATGCAGCTAGCATCGCCGACCAGAATCGCCTGGTAAGCCAGCGCAATCGACTTCATCCCCGACGCGCAAGCCTTGTTCACCGTGAACGCCGGAACTTCCTGCGGCACGCCGCTGCGAATGGAAATCTGCCGCGCCGGATTCGGCCCGCCGCCCGCCTGCCGGGCGTTTCCAAAATTGGATTCTTCCACCTGCTCCGGCTGAATCCCGGCACGCTCCATCGCAGCCTTCGCCGCCACCACGCCCATATCAGCCGCCGTCAAAGATGCCAGCGACCCGCCAAACTTCCCAATCGGCGTGCGCACCGCGGAGAGAATATAGACTGCCTGCAAAGTGTGCCTCCAAAACATTTGAGTCTAGCAGGGCAGGGAAAGATGCGGGATGGCGTTGGAAGGAGTTTATCGTTCGTTCATCTCGTCGCGGCTGTAAGGCCCAGACGATTTTACGTGTTTCCAGCTGTGCATAAGCGCGCTGATTGCGGGAGCTTTTTTGTTGACGCGCCGTAGTTGCGAAAGTTCTTCGGCTTGGGCCTTCGTCATTTCAGCGTAGTCCTCGATTCTGTCGCTGAGCAATCGAACATTGGCCTTCTTGCGCATAGCGCGATTCTACCGC
>JBAPQU010000550.1:0-9650 GCA_049280795.1 Candidatus Sulfotelmatobacter sp. | reverse complement strand
AGGGAGAGAAGGTGCGCTGGTATTTGCTGGGAATGGGAAACGAGATTGACCTCCACAGTCCGCACTGGCACGGCGAAACGGTCACTGAAGAAGGCAGGAATACCGACGTCATCGAACTCCTTCCCGGAAGTATGAAGACGGTTGATATGGTTGCAGACAATCCCGGAACCTGGATGTTTCATTGTCATGTGGAAGACCACATGGAGAATGGAATGATGGCGGTTTACACCATAGTAGCGCCGCCTACGCGGGCCTGCCCGGTGTCGTTTGTAGGTGGGGATTTCTGGAAGGATCCGGATAAGTTCACGTTGACCGTGAAAAACACAAGCAGCAAAACTATTACGGGTTTGCGGCTCACGCCCGAGATATTTTTGGCGCCGCAGGATTTGCGAAGGCCGTTCAATGCGGAGTGGTCATCGTCCAAGGCCATTCTGCCCGGCCAGGAACAGACGCTCGAAAAGCCTGGCATTCACGCCGACAGCGCCCAGGCCGTGTTGGGCTGGGTGTTCTTTCCGTCCTCGGTGAAGTATGAAGACGGATCTACCTGGCGCGCTCAAAGCGAAGGCGAATGTTTTAAGGTGATATGGCGAGATCAGCAACATCCCGATCTGCCGGCGTTACCAGCCCGGCAGATCGAAATGAATCCAGATTAGCGGTTGGCGTTAAACGTTTGCATTTTCAGCGCCGATTTTAGAAACACTGGAAGTTGACGTTGACCTGTCCAGCCATCAACTGGTTGGACGTGGATATATTCGACAACACCCAGACGGCCGCAAGGTCTTTGTTTCCCTTGGTCGCATTGATGTAATAGCGCCAGCGTACCCATCCATAGCTGTGCTTGACCTTGTCGATAGGATTTACAGTTGTATCCAAGGCATATTCAAAGACTTCGCGAAACTTGCACGAGTTTATGTTCCCGCCAACGCTGCAGCTGTAATTGTATTGCAGGGGCATGGTTGTGACGGAGAATGTTTCCGGCGGATTGGCACGATGGTCGGTGATGGCCAGGGTGCTTGTAGGTTCCAATAGGAGCTGAGAATAGCCGAGATTCTGTTGTTTCGTTTGTAGCTCCTGATCAACGTAAGTCACGTAATTCGTATTGTTAGGCTGGGTGGTGGGCGGTGGATTCCAGAAGGAACTGTTGGCTCCTCCGGGCGCCGCGCATCGGGCCGCCCAGCGCATGGAAAGATCGGATGTGCTGTTCTGGCTTGCGTTGTTGAATTTCTTGCAACTCCTCGGATCGTTCCAGTGGTTCGCACCCTCCCAGGAGTCCAGTTCCGTGACCCATTGGTAGACGTAATTGGAATCGTAGAGATTGATGTCCCAGGGATTACCTTGCGGATTTTTCGTGTAGTACAGCTTGGACTGACTTGGATCCCATTGGGTATAGATGTAGGAGGACGGCAGGCCCGCGGCGGAAATGCCCTCCATGTGGTAATCGGAAGCGAGTCCCGGGTCCATCATCATTACGCTCAATACGTCCCAGTAATTATGTCCTGCGGGACAAGAGATGGTCGACTTAATTTGGCCAAACGCGCTGGGAGTCAGTGGCAAAGACGCGGCGGCTAGCAGAGCGAAGGCAAGAACATATCTGGATATTCTCATCTCGCTTGAAGTTTTTGCGGCGGTAGGCGTAACCGCCGCGCACGAAGTGCGCAGGGATTGCATGAGTTGATCCTTCCTGAGATATGGGGTTGGGTCGTGCTGGTACAACATACTTCAACAAGTGTCAATAAGGTAGATCACGGAAGTTCATACAGGAAATCCTGTAGACGAAAATGGATTTCTCGAAGAAGGATCGTGCCAGTAAATTTCTCATCGCATGCAAACCTAGTCAATGTCACTAAGGAGCCAGACGCGATGTCGGAGTATTTTCGCGGGGAAATAGGGAACTGTGTGAAGCAGATGTCACACGACTACTAACACGCTTAGCGTGAATCCCTGCCCAGACTGCAGTGAGAGTCGGGTTACTATTACGCGCTAAATAACAGCCAATCTATATACCAGATAGGCCGCGCTTGTGAATGTTTTTCTTTATTGCGTGCGCGGGCTTACTTTCCTCCACTCGCCAGCAGGATTCGAATTAGCAGCAGCCATCGCCGGAGATTGGTCGTCATCAGAAAGTTTTCCTTCACGTGCGCGCGCCCATTCTCACCGAGTTGCTTGGCAAAATCCGGATGGGTCAGCAGGTATCGCATCTGGTAGGCGCAACCCTCGACGGAATGGACCAGGGCTCCAGTTAGTTTGTGAATGATCTGATTCGGAATGCCTCCGACCGCTCCGGCAATGGTTGGTTTTCCCTTCCAAAGAGCTTCAGTTACGGTTAACCCAAAGCCTTCGCGGACTGATTTCTGGACGATGAGTGTGGAGGCGCGCTGCAGCGCGTTGATTTCGAGAGCGCACCAGGGAGGCAGGTCGAGAATAATGATGTCGGGATCTTCACCGGCAGCTTCCTTAACTTCTTTGAGCACTGCGGAGCCTTCGGGGTCGTCGCTGGCTCCTCCGCCAGCCAGTACCAATTGGCAATCCACGTACTTCTTGGCTTGTTTGAACGCCTGGACGACTCCTACTGGATCCTTCGCGCGGTCGAAGCGGGAGACTTGAGTGACGATGGGCCGCGAGCGATCAACTCCAAAATCGTCGCATACCTGCTGGACATAACTGTCATCGAGATCTTTATTTTTTTCCGACAACGGATCGATGCACGGATAAAAGAGGTACTGAGGAATCGCCAATTGCCGTGAAAATGACTGTGAAGAAAAAATGGCTGCATCGTACTGTTCGATGAACGGCCGGAGGAAGCCCCATACCTCGGGGTTGGGACTGGACAAATCGATATGGCAGCGCCATATCCAGCGCCGGGAAGACGGCTGGCGGTCACGAATGAGTGCGGCGGGTTGGGGGTCGTGTATCACGACAACATCTTCGGAGAACTGAATGCGCTGGCGATTTTGCTCGTTGTGCATCAGAAAAATATCGCGTGCATGTTGAGTGAGGCTGTAATCGCTGCCCTGCAACGCGTTGTGAAAGGCCTTGGTCACCTCGAAGAAGTCGTTGCCTCCAGTAATGACTTCCCAGTTGGTCTTGACCTCGACCTCATTGAGTAGTGGAACCAACTGGTTGAGCATCTCGGCGACTCCGCCGCCCACAGCGGTGGAATTCACCATCTTTATCGTTTTGCCCTTCAGTTCCCGCGCGAGGAATCTCAGTTCATCGATGTCCGCCGCGCCAACAATACTTCTGTAATCATCCAGAAGCGGTGCAGGGACGGGCGCAGGCGGCGTCTCCCATGTCCGCCGGGGGTGCTTTCGCCGCTCCTGTTGTGGAGGCGCGGCGGGAGAAGAAGATACGCCGGTATCGAGTTGACTTTCTTGCGCAGCCACTTCATTTGCGATTTGTGTTTCCATTGGTTCCATATATGTATGCCTAGATCAGGGCTCGCTCCACGATTCGTATAATCTGCTCGCGTACGTCGTCGAGCGTTACGGTGTAGATGTCGAGACGGTTCAACTGCCGAGCCGTCTCTGTGAGCCCCATATCCTCGTATAACCATTGCGAGAAGTCGTTCGACATGAGTTTGAGCCGGAGGCGAGCCTCGATGAAATGATGATGAACGGAGTGCACGCTTACACCGCGCAGACCTACCGCAAACTCGTGCAGCGTGCGGGCCACGAAACTGGTGGGAATCACGACAGTGTCGGAAGCGCAAAAATAGAAGGTCTCTTTTGCGAATCGCGTTCCCGCGGCCGAACTTCGCTGCAGGAAGTTCTCCATAATCTGGATGAATCGTGCACGCAACTCTGCGATCGACGTAAATTCGCGAACGTCCACGCTGGCCAAACTCTCAGCCAAACTCGGTTCGTTGCAGGCCGATAGCGTCCAATGCGCGAAGTCGTTGGAGAAGCCTTCTCGAATAAAATGATGCTCCTGCAGAGTTCGGAAGCTGTGCTGGAAGATCGAGCCGTCGGGACATTCGCGGAGTGCCTCCAGGAACTCGGTAAGCGTGTTCGCTTTCTGCCGGGTAATGCGCATAAGGTGCGCCGAGGTGTTGAAGTAAAAAGGTTTCGCTGGAGTACGAATCGTAGTCGTTGCATTTGTACTGGTCATGCATTCACCGCCAAGGTTGTATTCGCATCCGAAACACCACTCTCAAGGCACGTCTGTAGCCAGCGCTCGAGGAGTTCGAGAACGTCGTCAGGCGGTCGGAGCCACAGCTGAGCGGCGGTCGCGCGCCACCGTGGACGCACTAATATGCTTACGCCACGCCCATTCATCGCCTGGAATGCGTGCTCGTCGGTAAGATCATCGCCCAAATATGCAGCTGGTGTTTGTGGATTCATTTCTCCGAGGATGGTGCGAACCGCATCGCCTTTATCTGCACCCGCTGGGCGGATCTCGAGACCTCCATCGAACTCCATCAGGTCCAAACCGGAACGTTTGGCAATGGCAGTCCAGCCCAGCAGTACCCGAGCGCGAACCGTCTCCACTTCGCATTCATCCAAGGCCCGCCAATGAACCGCAATACTTCCGGTCTTGAATTCGGCGGTGTGCTGAAGGTTCTGGTAGAACAACCAGCTATCTGCTGCCGCCAACCCCTCTGTCGTAGCTTCGTCCAGCGGACGGAGGTGAGCTTTCCCCCGAGGTTCCAACCGTTGCCGTCCGTGCAGCCCCCAGACCTCAGGATGGGGAGCGATGCCCAGCAAGGGAATGACGTCCTGAGCATCCCTTCCAGAGACGATGACCACTCGCGTTCTCCCAATACGAACGATTTCTTGAAGGATCTGCGAAACGCCGGGATAAGGAAAAGCGTGATCGCGATCCTTTCGGAATGGCGCGAGCGTGCCGTCGTAGTCGAGCATGAGCAGCGATTGAGATGCTCCCGCAATGTTGTGCAGAAGCGCTTCAATTTGAAACTTGGCCTCCGGTGTCAACATTTCCTCCTTGGCTTTCTTGGCGCCGTGGCGATCATGCGGCAGTTACATTCCCGCGAAATTTTTCTTGGGCGCGATCCGCGTCGAGTCTCAACTCACAAAGCTCAGTGATTAGACTCCCCGCCCACTGATAGATGTTGTGCTCCCTCACGGTCCTGCGCATGCGGTGCATCCGCATCTGCTTGTCTTCCGGTTCCATCTCCACCGCAGCGCGGATGGCTTCTGCAGTCTGATCGATGTCGTAGGGGTTCACCAGCAAGGCGTCGCGGAGTTCGCGCGCGGCTCCGGTGAACTGGCTCAAGATCAGAACGCCGCGTTCATCGCGCCGGGCGGCGACGAATTCTTTCGCAACCAGGTTCATGCCGTCGTGCAGCGATGTCACCAGGCAAAGGTCAGCGGCACGGTAGTAGCGATCGATTTCCTGATGGCTGTGCTGCTGCTTCAGAAATACAATGGGTTTCCACTTGCCGGTCTGAAAACGCCAATTGATTCGTTCCGCTTCGGCTTCCACTTCCGCCATCAGATCGTGGTAGCGCTTAATGTGAGTGCGGCTGGGCGCGCCAATCTCCACGAAGGTGAACTTGTTCAGATACTTTGGGTATTTTTCCAGAAAGCGCTCGATCGCCCGAAAGCGCTCCGGGATTCCTTTCGTGTAATCCACCCGGTCGACGCCGATCCCGATGATTGCCGCCTCCACGCCTAAACGGTGCATCAAGGCCAGACGATCGATGTACTTGGCTTCGTAGGCATCGGGCTCGAAGGGATCGTCAGCAGCAAGGTCCACCTCGGTAAGATCCACACTGATAGGGAACGGACGAACGATAGTGCGGTGACTTTGGCGCGAGACGGAAAAATGCTCCCAGTCCACGCGTGATTCTAAAACCCGGTCTACCGTCTGCAGAAAGTTGTTGCAGTGCGACTGGATGTGAAATCCGATAAGATCGGCTCCCAACAGGCCGTCCACCAGTTGGCGCTGCCATGGGCAGATGCCGAATGCCTCCGGGTTGGGCCATGGGATGTGCCAGAAAATAGCAACGCGCGCATCCGGGCGCTTTTCCTTTAGCAGCCGGGGCAACAACGCAAAGTGATAGTCCTGGACCAGCACTACAGGTTTGGGTGTGTCCTTGATCTCTTCGAGAACGGCTGCGGCAAACTTGCGGTTGACCTCCTGATAATGTTGCCAGTCCTGGGCGCGAAAAATTGGACGCGTGTGAGCGATGTGGCAAAGAGGCCAGAGACCTTCATTGGCGAAGCCGTAGTAATAGCCTTCTTCCTCTTCT
The DNA here is from genome assembly GCA_049280795.1 of Candidatus Sulfotelmatobacter sp. Taxonomy (GTDB): domain Bacteria; phylum Acidobacteriota; class Terriglobia; order Terriglobales; family Acidobacteriaceae; genus Sulfotelmatobacter. The sequence continues at coordinate 3,439 of JBAPQU010000550.1, read as the reverse complement.
TTGTTCAGCCATATCCGGCGCAGCGTGTAGCGAGGATTGTCGGGTGGGACGCGCAGTCGATCGTGCGCGTCGACGACTTCGGCGTCGGCGTCTCCACTGCCGTGCGCGATCCATGTGCCATCGCATGCGTTGAGTATCGGTTCCAGGGCGGTCACCAGACCGCTTGGTGGCACCACCACCTCGAGCATCTTGCCATCCCGCTGGTGCATGTAAGGCTCACGATTTGAAACCACAAACAGGCGGCTGCCATTGAGGCGAGTCTGCACTTGCACTGCTAGCCGGTCTGCCGTCCACATGGATTCGGAGGCTTCGCGCAGCCGCGCCTCATTTTCCGCGGCGGTGCGCGCCTGGCTGAGACTTTCCGCAAGCGTGGCTACTTCCCACGCCAGCGGCCGGAACAGATCCAGGTCGGGCATTTGTTGGCGTGAGGAAACTCTGCCCAGGCGCAGGGCGCGAATCCACTGCGCGGCCTGCGCGATCGGGCCAGTGATGCTCCAGCGCACGATCAACAGCGTAATCAACACTATTAGGAATACCTGGATAAGGACTCTGAGAAAGGCGGCGCGCCAGGTGCTGAGGCTTTGCGCACGAATGTAATTCGCGTCGTGCACAATAGCTAATCCACCGATGGTCTGATCCTGACGGTGCAGGGGCAATGCAAAAATGTGCACTGGGTCGTTTTCAAAGCGGGTAAAGGCGCTTTCTCCGTGATCCTCTTCTATTGCCTGGGTCACCTGTTGCGGCGCTCCCGTGAGAACCTCAGCCAGCTCGGAAGTAATTGCGACTACCCTGCCCTGCCGGTCGTATACAGCGACGCCGAGGATGCGCTCCCGGTTTGCAAAACGCTGCACCAGCCGCTGCAGACCCCTTTCCGAGCCACCTTCCCAGGACCTCTCCACATTGGCTGCGATACTTTCGCCGAGCACCTCGGCGCGGCGTTCCAGATCGCTGCGCAGAGCGCGCTTTTCTCCTACAACCTCGTAGTAGGAGAAACCTAGAGAGACCAGCGTGATGCCGACAATGAGGGAAACAATGAGCCGGACGCTCAGCAGTCGCATGAATATGCTTTTCCGATCTATAGCCTCTGCGCAAGCTTAATAACTCCTGACGTGTCAGGAACATCGGGGAATCACCCTAGTGCTGGCAGGAAGTTACGATCCCATAGCGACATTCGTTTTGGCAGGTGAGGCGGAAAGAACAGGCGCACGCTGGCTTTGCCTCTCCATAATTAGACGAACGCTTGAAGAAGGATTGACGCGTCAGTCGCGAATACTCAGAAGGGCAATCAGGGATCAAAAATATGTTCGCAGAATATTAGGGTGGATAGTTTCAACCCAATTGACTCCATACAGTAAAGACCCTAGAGTCATGCGGCATTTCCCTGTGTTACGAATTATTGTCAGCCTGGTGAATTCCTCCCAGGTTTTATCAAAACAAAATGGGTTGGATTATCCCTGATTTCGGTGGTTCAGCCGCTTCCAGGAGAGGGATATGAAGAGAAGTACCCAAGACTCGGTGACCGCCGTGGTGGACGGCGCCGTAGAGCCGAAAAACGACGGGCCGAAAAGTAAGAACAACGGGAAGTCCGCTTCTAGCAATGGGAAGTCGGCATCCGTTGCCACGCCTGCTTCCGACGATCTCAGCGTAATCCTGGCTAGCCTCCAAACCATGAGGAATGGCGATTTTTCTGTGCGGTTACCTGGATCCTGGACCGGACTGCCGGGAAAAATTGCTGACACCTTTAATTCCATTGTCGCCGCTAACCAACAGATGGCAGAGGAATTGAAACGCGTTGGGCAGGTGGTGGGTAAAGAGGGAAGGACGCGTGAGCGTACGCGCTTTCACGAATCCAGAGGGGCATGGGGCGAGATGGAAGTGTCCATCAACACTCTGGTTGAGGATCTGCTGCGGCCAACGGAAGGCGTGACCCGCGCCATCGCCGCAGTTGCTCAAGGGAACCTGACCCAAACCGTGCGCCTGGATGTGGATGGACGGCCTCTGGAAGGTGAGTTCCTGCGTTCGGCGAACATTGTTAACACGATGATTCAGCAGCTTGGCGTCTTCACTGCCGAAGTTACGCGTGTGGCTCGCGAAGTCGGTACGGACGGCAAGCTGGGTGGCCAGGCGCAGGTGCCGGGCGTCGCCGGTACGTGGAAAGATCTTACGGACTCAGTGAACTCGATGGCCAGTAACCTTACCGGCCAGGTGCGCAACATCGCGGAAGTTGCCACTGCTGTGGCGAGCGGCGATCTCTCCCGCAAGATCACTGTCGATGTGCGCGGCGAAATTCTCCAGCTTAAAGAAGCTATCAACACGATGGTGGATCAGTTACGCTCGTTCGCGTCCGAAGTTACGCGCGTGGCCCGTGAAGTCGGCACGGATGGCAAGTTAGGCGGACAAGCTGTAGTGGTCGGTGTGGCTGGAACGTGGAAAGATCTTACGGACTCAGTAAACGCCATGGCCGGTAATTTAACGGCCCAGGTGCGAAACATCGCCGAAGTCACCACCGCTGTTGCGCGCGGCGATTTGTCCCGCAAAATCACGGTCGATGTGAAGGGTGAAATCCTCGAACTGAAAGACACGATCAATACGATGGTGGATCAGCTGAATGCGTTCGCTGGTGAAGTTACGCGCGTGGCGCGTGAGGTTGGCACCGAAGGCAAGCTGGGCGGGCAGGCGCAGGTGCCCGGCGTAGGTGGTACCTGGAAAGATCTCACCGATAACGTGAACTTCATGGCCAGCAACCTTACCGGCCAAGTGAGAAACATCGCCGAGGTCGCGACGGCCATCGCGAATGGCGATCTCTCGCGCAAGATCACGGTCGATGTGCGCGGCGAGATCTTGCAGCTGAAAGAAACGCTGAACACGATGGTGGATCAACTCAACCGCTTCGCTGGCGAAGTAACGCGTGTGGCCCGCGAAGTGGGTACTGAAGGGCGACTTGGAGGACAGGCGAACGTGCCGGGCGTCGCCGGTACGTGGAAAGATCTTACTGACTCCGTTAATTCGATGGGCGGGAACTTAACCGGCCAGGTGCGTAACATTGCCGAGGTCACAACCGCAGTGGCCCGCGGCGACTTGTCGCGCAAGATCACGGTTGATGTGAAAGGTGAAATTCTCGAGCTCAAGAACACAATTAACACGATGGTGGACCAGCTAAATGGGTTCGCCGGTGAAGTTACCCGCGTGGCCCGCGAGGTAGGTACGGAAGGCAAGCTGGGCGGCCAGGCGCAGGTGCCGGGCGTGGCTGGCACATGGAAGGATCTGACGGACAACGTCAACTTCATGGCCAGCAACCTTACCGGCCAGGTCCGTAACATCGCTGAAGTCGCAACGGCCGTGGCCCGCGGCGATTTGTCGCGCAAGATTACAGTCGACGTGAAGGGTGAAATTCTAGAACTCAAAGACACACTTAACACGATGGTGGATCAGTTGCGCG